>JASFPT010000179.1:0-8390 GCA_050115795.1 Desulfobacterales bacterium | reverse complement strand
GTCTCCAGGTCGATCCATTGCCGTTCGGAGTTGAGCACCTCCCACAGTTCGCGGACCCGGACCTTTTCCTTCAGCCGGTTCCGTTTTTCAACCTTCTGCCGCAGCGCTTCTAAAATCCGCTCTCTTCCCAGATCGAGGCTGATCCCGTTGGCCCCTCTGTGCAGAACGCGGCCGGCCGAGAGCTTGACCTCCCGATTGTTTTCGGTGAGGAGCCGCAAACGCTGGTCTTTCACTTCCAAAACGACCCCGCAGACGATCCGCTGGCGGTCGATGTACTCGATAATACTGCCTGTTTTCATGTACGGATCATAGCAACGGGCCCCGGCAAAGTCAATTTGGGCGCGGTTTGACGCAGCATCGCATCTGATGTAAGGATGTCAGGCTGTGCGCCGGGACGCGGCGCAGAACCGACAAGGACGCCCCGCTGCCATCGTGAAATCGCTCCGCCTGATCACCCCCTATTTTTCGGAAAACCGCACGGTCATCGCCCTGGGGCTGCTCTGCCTGGTGGCCGTCGACATTCTCCAGCTGCTGATCCCGCTGGTGATCAAGCATGCGATCGACGACCTGACGGCCATTCGCATCGGTGCGCCGGGGCTGACCGTCTATGCCGGACAGATCGTGGGGCTGGCGGTGGGCATCGGCGGCCTTCGCTATATCTGGCGCAGATGCCTGATCGGCACCTCCCGGGTGGTGGAGGAGCGCCTGCGAAACCGGCTCTTTTCCCACCTCCAGGACCTGTCTGCCGCCTATTTCGACCGCACCAAAACCGGCGACCTGATGGCTCACGCCACCAACGACATCCAGCACGTCCGGATGGCCACCGGAATGGGTCTGGTGGCCCTCACCGACGGGGTGGTACTGGGTACCGCCGCGGTGGGCTTCATGGCCGCCATCAACCTGAAGCTGAGCCTGTTCGTGCTGATTCCGATGCCGATGATCGTATTCGGCACCCGGTTGCTGAGCCGGAAAATGCACCGGCTCTATCAGGAGACCCAGGCGACTTTCGCCGACATGACCGAGGTGGTGCGGGAGCGCATGGCCGGAATCCGCATCGTCAAGGCCTATACCGGCGAGGCGCGCTCGACCGAGGCGCTGGGCAAGATCTCCAGGACCTACATCTCACGGAACCTGGCCCTGGTCCGGGTCACCGGGTTCTTTTTCCCGATGATGATGTTCTTTTCCAATTTGAGCATGGTCATCGTCCTGCTTCTGGGCGGAAGACTGACCCTGACCTTTACGATCTCCCCCGGAGATTTCGTCGCCTTCATCAGCTATATCGGCCTGCTGACCTGGCCGATGATGGCCATGGGATGGGTGACCAACCTGATCCAGCGGGGCAAGGCGTCGTTGGACCGGATCGACCGGATCCTTTCCACGGCCCCGGAGATTGCAGACGCACCGGACGCGCGTCCCCTTCAAACGGCATCGGGCCGGATCCGGATCGAATCGGTCTCGTTCGCCTACCCCGGTTCGGCAGGCCGCCCGGCCCTTTCCGGGATCGACGTGACGGTCCCCGAGGGGAGCACCCTGGGCATCGTCGGCCCGCCGGGGTCCGGCAAGAGCACCCTGCTGTGGCTGATCGCCCGGTGCTACGACCCGGACACCGGCCGGATTCTGCTCGACGGCATCGACATCCGCGGCATCCGCCTCTCGGACCTGCGCCGACAGGTCGCCGTCGTTCCCCAGGAGCCGTTTTTGTTTTCCGGGACCCTGCGGGAAAACATTTTGGCCGGCCGGGCGGATTCGGAAGAAGCGCTCAGAACCGGCGCAGCGCAGGCGGCGCTTCTGGATACCATCGAAGCGTTTCCGGAGGGGCTCGACACCCTGGTGGGCGAAAAGGGGATCACCCTGTCCGGCGGTCAGAAGCAGCGGGTCGCCTTGGCGCGCGCCCTGCTGCGCAACGCTCCGGTGCTCCTGCTCGACGATCCGATCAGCCAGGTGGATACCGAAACCGGGACCCGGATCGTGGACACCCTCCGGAAGGCTGCCGGGCACAGGACCCTGATCATCGCGTCCCACCGGCTGTCGGCGCTGCGATTCGCCGACAACATCCTGGTGCTGGAAGACGGGCGGATCGTCGAAGCCGGAAACCACGATCAACTGGCCGCCTCCGGCGGATTTTATGCGCGCACCTCCCGGCTGCAGCGCCTGGAAGAGGAATATTAAGGTGCGGTTCGACTACGGCCACTTCGAGGAAAAAAAGCTCGGCAAACCCTACGACCTGAGGCTTCTCCGCCGGCTCGTTCCGTTTGCACAGCCGTATCGGCGCGTGTTTGCCGCCGCCATCGCCCTGGTGGTGTTCATCACGCTTCTGGACCTGGCCCTTCCCTACGTCACCAAAATCGCCATCGACCGCTACATCGTACCGCCGGTGTCGGACCGCGCCGGGCAAAAAGAGGGGGACAAAAGCCGCCGCTATGCCGTCGACATTTCCCGGGCGGAGGCCGCCCGGGTCGTGCAACGCTATCCGCAGCTGTTCACCGTCGAAGGCGACCGGGCGCAAATTCGGTTCGAATCCCTTTCCCAGCTGGACCGAAAGGACCTTGAAACGCTGCGCAGCCGTGATTTTTCCGGCATATGGCTGGCGACCGGGGTCCTGTTGGCGATGGTGGTGGCCAATTTCCTGCTGAACTTTGCACAGGTGATGGTGTTGGAATACGGCGGTCAGCGAATCCTCCATGATCTTCGCATGGCGCTTTTTGAGCATATCCAGGAGCTGTCGGTCTCCTTTTTCAATCGAAACCCGGTGGGCAGGCTCGTCACCCGGATCACCAACGACGTACAGAACATGCACGAACTGTTCACCTCGGTGATCGTTTTCGTGTTCAAGGACCTGTTTTTGCTGGTCGGTATCGCCGTGGTGCTGCTGGGCATCGACGTCCACCTCGCCCTGATCACCTTCACGGTGTTGCCGCTGGTCCTGGTCGCATCCTTCCGCTTTTCCTCCCTGGCCCGGGAGTCGTTCCGGGTGCTTCGGATCAAGCTGGCCGAAATCAACACGCGATTTTCGGAGACCATTGGCGGCATCGCCGTCATTCAACTCTTCGGCCAGCAGGCAGACAATTTTTTCCGGTTCCAGAAGCTGAACCACGAGAACTACACGGCCGGCATGCAGCAGATTCGAATTTTCGCCGTCTTTATGCCGGTCATCGAAGTGCTCGGGTCCGCTGCGGTGGCGCTGGTCATTTATGCCGGCGGACGGGGGGTGCTCGCCGAGACCCTCACCCTCGGCTCCCTGGTGGCCTTTATCTCCTACATGCGGATGTTTTTCCGCCCGATCCGGGACATCGCGGAAAAATACAACGTGATGCAAAACGCGATGGCCTCGGCCGAACGGATCTTTTCGCTGCTCGACACCGACGAGCGGCTGCCGGCGACCGAAGCCGGCCCGGAAGCCTCCGGGTTGCGCATCGGCCGCATCGAGGTGCAGCGCGTCGGCTTTTCCTACGTCAGCGGCGAGGCGGTCTTGTCGGACGTCTCCTTTTCCGTGGCCCCTGGCCAGACCCTGGCGGTGGTGGGTCCCACCGGATCGGGAAAGACCTCCTTGATGCACCTGATCGCCCGGTTCTACGATCCGAGCCACGGAACGATCCGGATCGACGGCCGCGACCTGAGAAAAATCCCGCCCGACCGGTACCGAAACCGGCTGGCGCTGGTGACCCAGGAACCGTTTCTGTTTTCCGCCACCATCCGGGATAACATCACCTTCGGTCGGCCCGGGATCGGTGAAGACCGGATCGCCCGGATCGTGGAGGCCGCCCAGTGCAGCCGGCTGGTGAATGCTCTGCCCGATGGGCTCGACACGGTCCTTTCCGAGGGGGGCGGCTCGATTTCCAGCGGCGAGCGCCAGTTGATTTCCATTGCCCGGGCCTTTGCCCGGGACCCGGACCTGATCCTGCTGGACGAAGCCACCTCCTATATCGATTCGGAAACCGAGCAGCGAGTCCAGGCCGCCCTTTCCAACCTGATGCGCGGCCGGACCGCAGTGGTCATCGCCCACCGCCTGTCCACGGCCCGGACCGCCGAACGGATCCTGGTGCTCCACCGGGGGCGGATCATCGAAAGCGGCAGCCATCCGGAATTGATGCACAAACAGGGGCTCTATTACGGCCTGCAGCAGGTCCAGGGCTGAGCCCGCGTCGCGGAAAATGATTGCCAAAACAGATCCGCTGTGGTACTCAAACAGCTGTTTTTTCATCCCTTGCCACCCCCCCCGGGAGTCAATTGGATTGTCGAATTTTGCTTTTGCGGTTTTGCTACGCAAAAATGTGGTTATCCCTATTAGCAACCCATTAACACAGAGGAGGATGGACTGATGCCCTACGATGCAGTAAACATGGCCGACTGGCAGATCTCCGAGGCAGCGGAACCCAACATGCCCACCCCGGATGAGTGGCGGGAAAAATTGGGCCTGGAAGCAGACGAGATGCTTCCCATGGGGCGGCTTGCCAAGCTTGATTTTCTCAAGATCATCGACCGTCTGAAAGACAAGCCCGACGGCAAGTACATCGAGGTGACCGCCATCACCCCGACCCCGCTCGGAGAGGGCAAAAGCACCACCTCCTGCGGCCTGATGGAAGGGCTCGGCAAGCGTGGTGTCAACGTGGGCGGTGCATTGCGGCAGCCTTCGGGCGGCCCCACCATGAACGTGAAGGGGACGGCCGCCGGCGGCGGAAACTCTCTGCTCATCCCGATGACCGAGTTCTCCCTGGGGCTGACCGGCGATATCAACGACATCATGAACGCCCACAACCTGGCGATGGTCGCCCTGACGTCCCGGATGCAGCACGAGCGAAACTACAACGACGAGCAGCTCGCGCGCCTGACCGGCATGCGGCGGCTCGACATCGACCCGACCCGGGTGGAGATGGGCTGGATCATGGACTTCTGTGCCCAGGCCCTTCGAAACATCGTCATCGGCCTCGGCGGCCGGTTCGACGGCTTCACCATGCAGTCCAAGTTCGGCATCGCCGTAGGCTCGGAGTGTATGGCCATCCTGGCGGTGATCCGCAATCTGGCCGACCTGAAGGAACGGCTCAACAACATCACCGTGGCCTTCGACAAGAGCGGCAAGCCGGTGACCACGGGTGATCTCGAGGTGGGCAACGCGATGACCGCCTTCATGCGAAACACGATCAACCCGACCCTGATGTGCACCGCCGAGTACAACCCGTGCATGGTGCACGCCGGCCCCTTTGCCAACATCGCCGTGGGCCAGAGCTCCATCATCGCCGACCGGGTCGGCCTCAAGCTCTTCGACTACCACGTCACCGAATCCGGGTTTGCCGCCGACATCGGCTTTGAGAAGTTCTGGAACGTCAAGTGCCGCTTTTCCGGTCTCAAGCCCCACGTATCGGTGCTGACCACCACCATCCGCGCTCTCAAGATGCACGGCGGCGGCCCCAAGGTGGTCCCGGGCATCGCCCTGCCCGAGGAGTACAAGAAAGAGAACCTGGAATTGGTGGAGAAGGGCTGTGAGAACATGGTCCACCTGATCAACGTCATCCGCAAGGCCGGCATCAACCCGGTGGTCTGTATCAACCGCTTTTACACCGACACCGATGAGGAGTGCAAAGTCGTCCGGAGGATCGCCGAAGCAGCCGGTGCCCGCTGCGCCGAGTCCAAGCACTGGGAGCTGGGCGGCGAAGGCGCCCTTGAATTCGCCGATGCGGTCATCGACGCCTGCAACGAGGAAAACCAGTTCGAGTTCCTCTATCCCCTGGAGATGAAGCTGCGCGACCGGGTCGACCGGATCGCCAAGGAGGTCTACGGGGCAGATGGGGTCGACTGGTCGCCCGAGGCCGCTCAAAAGGCCAAGATGCTCGAAGACGATCCCAAGTATGCGGATTTTGCCACCATGATGGTCAAGACCCACCTGTCCCTGAGCCACGACCCGACGCTCAAGGGCGTACCCAAGGGCTGGCGTCTGCCGATCCGCGACGTGCTCATTTACTCCGGGGCGAAGTTTCTTTGCCCCTGCGCCGGCACCATCAGCCTGATGCCCGGCACCGGCTCCAACCCGGCTTTCCGGCGTGTCGACGTCGACGTGGAAACCGGTAAAGTCTCCGGCCTGTTCTAAGCCGGACCCTTCGCCCGACCAAAAAAGGCCCGGGGGCTTGCCTCCGGGCCTTTTTCTGCTGTCCGACCCGCACAGAGGGGATCGCGCCTGATGCCAAGCGCCGTCCGCTGGATCGTTCTGCTCGCCCTTGTGGCGCTGGTGCCGGCCTTTTCGCCGGCCGCGGCGGACCGGATCTTTTACTCGGTTCAATTTGCCGTCTTCCAGGACCTGGCATCGGTCAACCGCCAGGTCAACGCCCTCCAGGACAGGGGAAAGCTGGTTTTCTGGGAGCAGACGACCATGCCCGGCGCCGGCACTTTCTATCGGGTGTACCTGGGTCGCTTCGATCGGTGGGATCAAGCGGTGGCCTATGCCGAGCGCCTCAAGCGGTCCGGCGCCCTGGACACTTACGGCATTCACTGGTTCACCGAACCGGAGCCCGAAGCGAGCGGCCCTTTGCCGGAAATCGGCGGGCGCGTGCGCCTGCTGCCGCTGAAAGCCGCGGCACCGCTTCCTGAAAAGCGCTTCCAAGACAACGGCGACGGCACGATCACCGACGCCGCCACCGGCCTGATGTGGCCGAAAAACGGCTGGCGCCTCGATCTGCTCTCCGCCCTGCCCTGGGAAGAGGCGGTCGAACGGATCGCCGCCTTCCGGCTGGCCGGCCACGGCGACTGGCGGATGCCGAGCCTCGAAGAGTGGCTCAGCCTCATCGACGAAAAAAATCGAAACCCGGCCCTGGTGAGCCCGAATCCGTTCGTCAACATCATCAGCCACATGCCGTACTGGTCGGCCACAGAATACACCTACCATGCAGAAGGCGGCCAGCCGCCCCTTGAATGCTACACGGTTATGCTCTACACCGGGACGGTGAACCACCAGAAAAAATCGGAACTCGCGTTCGTGATGCCGGTGCGCCCTGTTGCCGGCCGGTAGGCCGCCCCAGCGGCGCCAAGGACCCGGCCCGAGCGGCAAATCATTTTTTTCGGCGTCAGGGGCCCCGCTGTGGTAACATTTCCATGCTGCCGCTTCCGAATCGATTTCCGACCACCGAACCAACGACACCGGGAGATCATCCATGTCCCGATATCGCGCCATGATTTCCTCGGACTGGAACGAGTGCCTGGCCCCCTGCGGCCCCTTCGATGCACTGGCGTTCGCCTACCCGGATCTTCAGCCCGACATGACCACGGTGTTTCGAAGCTATACGGCCAATACGATCTCCCTGGGGGAGGCGGCGGCGCGAATCGAAGCGATTCTGCCCGGCCCCCTGACGGCAGCCGGCATGGACGCCTACCTGGACAGCGCATTCCGGACCTACCGGGGGGTTCCGGACCTGATCCGGTGGGCCGCGGAAAACGGGGTGCTGTTCATGATCAACACCACCGGCATGATCGGCTACTTTCAGCGGGTCTTTTCCAGGGGCCTGCTGCCGGCGGTGACTGCGCTGGCGGCACATCCGCTGATCCGCTTCGATGAATCGGCGGCCGAACCCGCCATCGTGATGGATCTGGTGGAGATCGCAGACAAGGCCCGGCACAGCGAAGCGGTGGCCCGACGCTTTTCCCTACCGCCTTCGCAGGTGGCGGTGATCGGCGACAGCGGCGGAGACGGCCCCCACTTTGCCTGGGCCGCGGCAAACGGCGCCGTCCGGGTCGGCAGCATGACCAAGTCTTCCCTGGACGCGTTCTGCCGCCGGGAAAAGATCGCCATCGATCTGCGGTTCGGCCCCGCCTACGGCCCGGGGGAGGTCCGCGACGAAGACGCCGAGGCCGGGGTCGATTTTCGGGAGCTGATTCCGTTTCTGGAAAGACGGCTGCTCGGGCAGCCGCCGTGCGCCGAATGAAGTCGGCTGCCGATGCAACGAAACCGATGAAACCGCAAAGACGCCAAGGACCCGAAGAACTACATTCGTTTTTATTAGAAAACATGCCGTTGGGCACTTTGCGCCTCTGCGGTCCGATGGTTCATGGGGCGGGGGGCCCCGCAACCATCCCGGGGCAATGGTTTGACACGGGCGCCGGCCGACACGGCAGCCGGGGCATGCACAGTTCTTCACGGTACGGAAAGGGCAACCGCCAATGAAGGAATTTTCCTTACAGCAGGTCGATGTGCTCAAGGGGCTGCTTTCGGCGGATCGGGTCTCCACCGGCCAGTCCAACCGGGAACTGCACCTGCGCGACGTGTCGCCCCACCGCGGAGTGTTGCCGGCCTGCGTGGTCTGGCCGGAGTCGACCGAGGAAGTCAGCGCCGTATTGCAATGGACCTATGAAAACGATATTCCGGTCGTGCCCTGGGGGGCCGGCACGAGCATCGAAGGCAACCCGGT
>JASFPT010000178.1:0-8480 GCA_050115795.1 Desulfobacterales bacterium | reverse complement strand
TCTGATATCCGGTGCCGACGATTCCGGCCAGCTCGTGAACCGCGTCGTCGAAGTAGCACCCGATTCCGGTGCCCCGGATACCGCGGGCCTCGGCCTCCAGGTACAGCACCTGCCCGATCATGCCGGTTTCCATGAACAGGGTCCGGTATCGCCAGGGCGCCTCCAGAAGCCGGTCCGCAAACCGGCTGATCATGCCCAGGGAGAAAGCCCCGGCCCCGGCGATTTCCTGGTGGCAGCAAAGCCGCATGGCAGTGCGCCGAAGGTCGCCCGGCTCAAGGAAAAACAGCGGCAAATCGGGATCCACCGCCTCCCAGAGAAAGTCGCTGCGCATGGCGTCTCTCATCTCCCCGGCCCGGTCCGGATCCCGAAGGAGCAGGTACAATCCAGGATCGAGTCCCTCGACCCGGTGCACGAAAAGCAGCAGTTGCGCACTGACCTCGTCCAGCCCGGCATCGAAGGGGGGAACGTCCCGGCGGGGCCGGGTCTTGTCGAGCATGGCGAAAAAGGATTCGCGGTCGAGAACGAATTCCGGGTCGAAGTCCAGGGCGCTGCGGCGCTGCCGGATCGCGTCGGCAGCAGAAAGGGTCGGCCCGGGGTCCGGGGCAAACCCTGTCGATGCGGATCGCCCGTGCTCCGGCCGGGTGGCCGGCTTTTCCGTCCGGGCGGCCACTTCGGCAATGGCGGGCCAGCGCACCGGGGAGCGGCTCAGCCGGTTCGGCCTGCCGGTGACCGGAAGGGCGCCAAGGCCTGCAATCACCGCTTCGGGCAGGCCGCGGTCGGCAGGTCGTTGCCCTTCGGGGTGCACGGCAAAGACCAGATCGGGGTGCTCTGCTTCTTCCTTCGGCCATTGGATCCGGTCGAATCCAAGAATCCGCTCGATCTGCTCGTCGGACAGCGCCGAAAGCACGGTGATTTGCCATCCGAAAAGCGCCGCCGAAAAAGCGGCGGAGGCCAAAGCGTGTCCCGCGTCGTGCTGGCAGTAGCGAAACGCCCGCTCCCCGTACTTCCAGGACTCGCGCCAGTAGATGCTGGTCAATGCGACAAGGAAGGCACCGGCCCCCACGTGCTGTTCGAGGCCGAACCAGAGGCTGTCGGAAAGCCGCGCCCGGGGTTCGAGCGCATGCAAGAAAGGGTTGTAGTGAAATACCCCGGCAGGCCCCTTTCCCGGGGGAAGAAGCAGGTGGGCCTCGGTGGGGTGAAGGTTCCCGCTGGAAGGGTTGATGCGAAGCGACCAGCGGGCGGCGCCGGTCGATTTCCAGGCCGAAAGCCCGAGGGACAGCTCCAGAAAACCGCCCACGGTCTTCCGGCTTAGGGCGGCCGGGGGCCCCTGGCCCCGGCCGTACAGGCTCGGGCGGTCGGTGCCGAAGCCTTCGGACAGAAACGGAAGCGGCTCAGGATCGACCCCTTCGTAGAAGCGGAACGGGCTCGGCTGGTTCGCCCAGTCCATGTGCCCCGGCGACCGGGCGTAGCGGTGAAAATGGTGTTTGGTCCGCTGGTGATAGGCGAGGACGGCCTCGAAGGCCTCGGTGGTGTCGATCGGCTCCATTTTTGAAACATAAGATAGAAAGGGAACGGTGCAAGGAGAGGGCGCTTGACTGCTTGACTGCTGGGATGCTGGGATGCTGGGAGGCTGGGATGCTGGGGGGCTGGGATGGCTGGGATGGAAAAAGAGAGATGGACGGCAGGGGCCGGAGCGAAGTCGAAGGGAGCGAAGTCGAGGGGCGCTTCTCGAAACATGCGGGCCCTTCAAGGACCCGGCCCCCAAACCACGGGGGCCTCAAACAGCTTGAGGGGCTGATCCGCCTGTTTCTTGCGATGTTTATCCGCCTCTGTCGGGCTCGGCGCGGGACGATGGGACATGGCCGGCGTGACCTCGGGCCGCTTTCCAGCATTCTGGCCTCCCGGCCTTCCGGCGGCGCGAGGCGCTATCCGCCGAGCGCCCTGGTCATCCGTTCCATGGCGTGCTCGACGTTTCGGCGGCTGTTGAACGCGCTGATCCGGATGTATCCTTCTCCGCAGGGGCCGAACCCCGCCCCCGGGGTGCACACCACTCCGGCCCGGTTCAGCAGAAGGTCGAAAAACGCCCAGGAGTCGGCTTTGCCGTCGACCCAGATATACGGAGAGTTGACGCCCCCAACGCAGGAATACCCCAGGTCTTTTACGGCCTGCCGGATGATGGCCGCGTTGGCCAGGTAATAGTCGATCCGCTCCTTGACCTGGACCCGTCCCGCTTCGGTGAAAATCGCCGCTGCAGCCCGCTGCACCGGGTAGGAGACGCCGTTGAACTTCGTGGTATGCCGCCGGTGCCACAGGGCGTGGACCGAAATCGGCTCTCCGTCGGCCGTGTAGGCCGTGCATTCCTTGGGCACCACGGTGAACGCACATCGCGTGCCGGTGAAACCGGCGGTTTTCGACAGGCTCCGAAATTCGACCGCCACCTCCCGCGCCCCTTCGATTTCAAATATGGAGTGGGGAAGCGTATCGTCCCGGATGAAGACCTCGTAGGCCGCGTCGAAGAGAATCAGGGCCTGGTTGGCGCGGGCGTAGTCGACCCAGAGTTTGAGGCGGTCCCGGTCGATGGTGGCGCCGGTGGGGTTGTTCGGGAAGCACAGATAGATCAGGTCCACCGGTTCGGCCGGCAGCTCGGGGATAAAGCCGTTTTCCGCGGTGCTCGGCAGGTAGGTGATCCCGGCGTAGCGACCGGCTTCGGCCTCGCCGGTGCGGCCGGCCATCACGTTGGTGTCCAGGTAAACGGGGTAGACCGGGTCCGGAATCGCCACCCGGATGTCGTCGGCAAAGAGCTCCTGGAAATTTCCCGTGTCGCACTTGGCTCCGTCGCTGATGAAGACCTCGCTGGCGTCGATGGCCGCGCCCCGGGCGGTAAAGTCGTGTTCGGCGATCTTCTCCCGGAGGAAGGGATAGCCCTGTTCCGGTCCGTACCCCCGGAACGTCTCCTCCCGGCCCATGTCGTCCACGGCCCGGTGGAAGGCCTCCAGGCAGGCCGGCGGAAGCGGGAGGGTGACATCCCCGATACCGAGCTTGATGACCTCGGTTTCGGGATGGGCCCCCTGAAAGGCGGCCACCCGTTTGGCGATATCCGAAAACAGGTAGGAGGACTTCAGCTTGCGATAGTGTTCGTTGATGCGGATCATGGGCGCCATCCCTTGCGGTTGCTCGGTTTTTTGATCGGTTTCGAAGGTCTGAAAATGGCAGATTCATACCCGCGATGATGGAAAATGGCAAGAGGGTAGTGACCGGCCGTCTGTGGGTTGTGGTCTGTCGTTTGTGTTGAACAGCACCGAACGGCTCAGCTCCGATCCCTTTACGCCCGCCATTTCTCGCAGCAAGCCGCCAACCACGAACCACAAACCACAAACGACAGACCACCCACCGTTCTCTTGCCGATCCGCTCTGCAGATGGTAGAAAAACCCACCGAACCCGGGAGCGCAGATGATGCTATCGACCCTTCACGGCATATTCGGCATGGCGGCGATGGTGGCCGTGGCCCTGGTCTTCAGCGAAGACCGCAAGGCGATCCGGTGGAGGACCGTGGTCGCGGCGCTGGGGCTGCAAGTGCTGCTGGCCGTGCTGCTGCTCAAGCTTCCCGGGACCCGCCAGCTCTTTTTCCTGCTAAACGCCATGGTTCAGGCGCTGCAGCAGGCCACCGAAACGGGCACCTCCTTTGTCTTCGGCTATCTCGGCGGCGGGGCTCCCCCGTTTTCGATCCGGCCCGGGGCGAGCACCTACATTCTGGCCCTCCGGGGGCTTCCCATCATCCTGGTGGCAAGCGCGCTTTCCTCCCTGCTGTTTTACTGGAAGCTGCTGCCGAAGGTGGTTCGCGGGTTTTCCTGGCTTTTGCAGCGTTCGATCGGCGTGGGGGGGGCAGAGGCGCTTGCCGCCTCTGCCAACGTCTTTCTCGGCATGGTGGAAGCCCCCCTGTTCATTCGCCCCTACCTGGCCCGGCTTTCCCGGGGCGAGCTGTTTTCCTTGATGACCTGCGGAATGGCCACCATCGCCGGGACCGTCATGGTGCTGTATGCCAGCATTCTCGGGCCGGTGATCCCCGACGCCATGGGGCACCTGCTGGTGGCCTCCATCATCAGCGCGCCGGCGGCCATCGCCGTCGCGCGGATCATCTCGCCCACACCGCCGGGCCTTGCCACCGGGGTCGAGCAGGCGGTGGTCTCGGAAGCGGGAAGCGCCATGGAGGCGGTCACCAACGGGACGCTCCAGGGGCTGACGCTGCTGCTCAACGTGGTGGCCATGCTCGTCGTCCTGGTGGCCCTGGTGGCCCTGGTCAACATCGGACTGGCATGGCTTCCGGAGGTGGGCGGACAGCCCCTGACCCTGGAGCGGATTCTGGGCTGGGTCATGGCCCCCGTGGTCTGGGCCATCGGGGTTCCCTGGTCCGAGAGCGCGGCCGCCGGAAGTCTGATGGGGACCAAGACCGTCCTCAACGAGTTTCTCGCCTACCTGCAGATGGGGCAGCTTCAAAGCGGCGTTCTATCGGAGCGGTCTCGCATGATCATGACTTACGCCATGTGCGGTTTTGCCAATCCCGGCTCGCTGGGGATCATGATCGGAGGCATCGGCGCCATGGCCCCGGAGCGCCGGGGGGAGATCGTCGCCCTCGGTTTCAAGTCGATTCTGGCCGGGACGCTTTCCACCGCCATGACCGGCGCCCTGGCCGGCGCGCTGTGGGCCGGCTGACGTTCGATTCTCACCAAAAGGCCGCCTTACCCCCCTCCGATGCGTCCGACGGCGCATCGATCGAGTCCCTGCCCGATCTGTGCACTTGAACAACCATGAACGTGTATTATGGTTGTCCATGGCGGGGGGGAGCAGTAGTGGTGTCAATGATGCGCCGGCCGGCGGAAAATTCGATTCAGCACCGGCCTGAAAACGGGTTCCACGCAGTGCACCCCACCTTTCATCCTATTCGCATTCATTCCCTTTCAGGTTCAAGGAAACAACCCAAATTTGGAGCAAACCATGGAATATTCCCAAATCGTCTCCAGGATCTACGAAATTGTTGCGCTTTACGGGGTCCGCGTGCTGGCCGCCCTGGCCATCCTGATCGTCGGTCGCATCGTCGCGGGGGGGGTCCGCCGGTTTGTCGAACGGCTGATGAGAAACAGCAAAGTCGATCCGACGCTGATCTCCTTCGTCGGCAACCTGGTCTACATCGCCCTGATCGCTTTTGTGGTGGTGGCGGCCCTCGGGCAGCTCGGCATCCAGACCGCCTCTTTCATCGCGGTGGTCGGTGCCGCAGGCCTGGCTGTCGGTCTTGCCCTGCAGGGGTCCCTGGCCAACTTTGCCGCCGGGGTGCTGTTGATCATTTTCCGCCCCTTCAAGGTGGGCGACTATATCGAAGGGGGCGGGACCGCCGGAACGGTCGAGAGCATTCAGATCTTCACCACCCAGCTGGCCACCCCGGACAACAAGACGGTCATCGTCCCCAACGCCACGATGACCGGCAGCAACATCGTGAACTATTCCGCCAAGGGAACGCGGCGGGCGGACATGGTGTTCGGCATCGGCTACGGGGACGACATCGACAAGGCGCGCCGGATCATCGCAGACGTCATCGCCCAGGACGAGCGGGTCCTGCCCGAGCCGAAGCCCCTGATCGCCGTGTCCGAACTGGCCGACAGCAGCGTCAACTTCGTGGTGCGACCGTGGGTCAAGGCCGCCGACTACTGGGGCCTTGTGTTCGACACCACCGAGAAGGTCAAGAAGCGCTTCGACGAAGAAAACGTCTCCATCCCCTTTCCCCAGCGGGATGTCCACATTTACAACCACGAGGGTTGATCGAGCAAGGCACCGCGCCCTGTTTCCTCCGGCGCATGCTTTTCCGGTAGCGCCGGGAACTTTCCCGGAATTAGATGCCTTAAATAAGGAGAAGAATCATGTTTCGACCCAAACTGACGGCAACCGTTGTCGCGACCGTTTTGACGGTTTTCTTTTTACTCGGCTGTGCCGCAAAGCAGCCGGCACCGACCTTTACCCCGGTCGATCCCACGGCAGGATCGACCGACTATGTGCGGAAGGTCGACAATTTTCTCATCGTTCTTGACGCTTCCGGCTCCATGGGCGAGACCTACAAGGGGCGCACGAAGGTCGAGACCGCGGTGGAAATCGCCGACCGGCTCAACCGGACGGTTCCGGACATGGGCTTTGTGGCCGGCTTGCGGACCTTCGGAGACACGATTTCGCCCTTTACCCGAAAAACAGAGCGGATTTACGGCATGACCCGCCAAAACAAGGCGGATCTTTCCGCCGCACTTGAAAATATCGAATGGGCGGGGGGGCTCAGCCCCATGGACCAGGCGGCCGAGGCGGTCGGCTCCGACCTTTCCGGGCTCAGCGGCAAGACGGCGCTGATCTTTATCAGCGACGCCAAGGACATGAACCCGGAGCGCCCCATTGAAACGGTGCGCAGCATTCACAAAAAATATGGCGACAACCTTTGCATTTACACCATCCTGGTGGGCAACGACCCGGCAGGCCGCGCGCTGATGAAACAGATCGCCGGGGCCGGCGGCTGCGGTTTTGCCGTCGAAGCCGACCAGATCGCCGAAAGCGCGGCGATGGCCGACTACGTGGAAAAGGTTTTTCTGGCCAAGGCGGCGGCACCCTCCGATGCGGACGGCGACGGCGTCTTCGACGCCAATGACCGGTGCCCGGGCACCCCGGCAGGGGTGGTCGTCGATGCATTCGGTTGTCCCGTGGACACCGACAAAGACGGGGTGGCCGACTACCAGGATCGGTGCCCGGCAACGCCGTCTGGGGTCGCCGTCGACCCGTTCGGCTGCCCGGTTGACTCCGACGGCGACGGTGTCGCCGACTACCTGGATCAGTGCCCGAACACCCCCCGCTGGACCCAGGTCGACGCCCGGGGCTGCCCGGTGGACAGCGACAAAGACGGTGTGACCGACGACAAGGACCGCTGTCCGGGTACCCCGGTCGGCGCCAAGGTCGACGCCCACGGGTGCTGGGTCCTGAGCGGCGTGCTGTTCGATACCGGCAAATCGACCATCAGGCCGGAAATGAACCGGGAGTTGGAGGAGGTGGCGGCGGTCATGCGCCGCAACCCGGATCTGAAAGTCGAGGTCCAGGGGCACACCGACAGTGTCGGGGATGCCGCCTACAACCAGCGCCTGTCCGAAGAGCGGGCGCGGGCCGTTATGAACAGCCTCATCGGGATGGGGATTTCGCCCAAGCGGCTGCAGGCCAAGGGGCTGGGAGAGACCCGGCCGGCGGCAACCAATGACACGGCCGAAGGAAGGGCCATCAACCGGCGCGTGGAGCTCAAGCCGATGCCATAAGCCAAAAAAGGGGGGGCGCATAGCGCCCCCCCTTTTTTGGTGGTAGACAAGTTAAGTGGTTGAATGGTTAATGAGTTGATGGGGGAAAACCCGGCAAAATACCGGCTATCTGCCCATTCGACCAATCAACCATTCAACACGTTTCGGTCACACCTGAGTCCGTGTTCCGAGCTCCAGACTCTCTTTCCTTAGAACCGCTCCCGGTGGACGAACTCGGTGATCTCCCGGCGCTTCGGGGCGGAGGGGGATTTGGCGGGAAACCCCACCGGGATCATGACCACCACCTCGACCCCATCGGGGAGCTGGAGCACCCGGGCGGCCCGGTCGTGGTCGAACAGACCCACGATCACGGTCCCAAGCCCGAGATGGTGGGCCGTCAGGCAGAGGTTTTCGGTGGCGATGCCCAGATCGAAGAGCATCCAGTCCCCGAATTTGGTGGTCGCCTGCCCCTTGTAATACCCGCTTTCCCGGCTGCGGCCGCAGACGGCCAAAACCAGGGGGGCTGCCGTCATCGCACCGGCCGCCGGATTCCCCTTGGGCGGCAGCGTATCCCGCAGCCGCTGCTTCTGATCCGGCTCCCGTACGACCACGATTTCCCAGCACTGGGTGTTTGCCCAGGACGGCGCCCACCGAACGGCTGCCAGCAGCGCTTCGAGCATGTCGTCTGGGACCGGCCGATCTTCGTATTTTCGGATGCTTCTTCTACCCCTGACCACTTCCATGAAGTCTTTCATTTTCCCTTCTCCGGACGGTTCGGATCTGCCATATGGGACGCCGCGGCGGATAGCAAAGCCCGGGCGACGGGGGGTTCGTCGGCGTTCGGGCGTCTCGGTCGCCGTTTCACTCTTTTATACCAGGTCCTCCAGGGCCTTTCGGATGTCCGGATATTGAAACGTGAAGCCGGCGTCGAGCAGTTTTTGCGGGATGGCACGCGTGCTGGCCAGCAAGGTGGCGCCGAATTCGCCGAGCACGGTCCGGATCAGGAAGGCCGGAGCGGGCAGGAACGCGGGCCGATTGACGGCGCCGGCAAGGGCCCGGGCCATGTCCCGGTTTCGAACCGGCTCCGGTGCGGTGAAGTTGACGGGACCGGAGAGGGCCTCGGTTTGCAGCACGAAGACGACGGCGTCGAGAAGGTCCTCGATGTGAATCCA
>JASFPT010000177.1:0-8489 GCA_050115795.1 Desulfobacterales bacterium | reverse complement strand
CCGCTATGTCAACGAGAACTGCACCTGCTGCGGGGACTGCGCCGATGCCTGTCAGACCGAGATTTCCAGCGAGTTCAATTTCGGAATGAACAAGTCCAAGGCCGCCTACCTGCCGTTTGAAATGGCCTTCCCGGCCCGCTACGTCCTGGCACCGGAGATCATCGGAACCGACGACGCCCAGCGCTGCAAGGAGGCCTGCAAGTACGACGCCATCGATCTGGACATGGAGCCCAAGACGATCACCCTCCAGGTGGGCGCCGTGGTCTGGGCCACCGGCTGGGAGCCCTACGACGCCACAAAGATCGACAACCTCGGATTCGGGCAGTACGAAAACATCATCACGAACATGATGATGGAGCGGATGGCCGCCCCCAACGGCCCCACCAGGGGCCAGGTGTTGCGCCCCTCCGACGGAAAAGCGCCCGAGTCGGTCGCCTTCGTCCAGTGCGCCGGGTCCCGGGACGAGAACTACCTGCCGTACTGCTCCTACATTTGCTGCATGGCCTCCCTGAAACAGGCCACCTACGTCCGGGAACGCTATCCGGATGCCAAGATCTACATCTTCTACATCGACATCCGGTCTCCCGGCCAGCGCTACGAAAAATTCTACCAGAAGATCAAAGAGGACGAGAACATCTTTTTGATCAAGGGGAAAGTCGCTGCCGTAACTGAAGATCCGGCCACAAAGAAGGTGACCGTGACGGCCGAAAACGCGGTCACCGGCGAAAAGATGCACCAGGAAGCCGATCTGGTCGTTCTGGCCACCGGCATGCAGCCCACCGCCGCCAACATGAAACTTCCGGCGGACCTGCAGATGACCGAGGACGGTTTTTTCCTGAACGATTTCGCCAAGGGCGGGATGTTTGCCGCCGGCTGCGCCGCAAAACCCGCAGACGTGGTCACATCCAACCAGAACGCAACCGGTATGGCCCTCAAAGCGATTCAAACCCTGGTGAGGAGGTAGGAGGTTATCCATGGATAAAAAGTACGGAGTGTATATCTGCGAAGGCTGCGGCATCGGAGAGGCCCTGGACACGGAGGCCATGAAGGGGCTTGCATCCGAGGAGGGCCTTCCGGCCAAGACCCATCCGGTTCTCTGCAGCAAGGAAGGCGTCGATTTCCTGAAAAAGGAAATCGAAGGGGGGATCAACACCCTGGTCGTCGCTGCATGCTCCCGCAGGGTCAACTACGACGTGTTTCGGTTCGACGGCTGTATCGTCGACCGGGTCAACATCCGGGAGCAGGTGGTCTGGTCCCACCCCCGGGCGGAATTTCCGGCCCTGACCGAGGAGCAAAAAGACGACGGCGTCCATTTCGACCGCCTCCAGATGCTGGCCGAAGACTATCTGCGCATGAGCATGGCCAAGGTCAAGAAAATCGACCTTCCCGAACCGTACAAGCTGGAAACGCTTTCCCGAAAGATCCTGGTCATCGGCGGGGGGGTGTCGGGCATGACCGCGGCCCTGGATGCGGCCGACGCCGGCTATGAAGTCACGATCGTGGAAAAGGAGGCCGCCCTCGGCGGTCATGCCGCCCACTGGCGCAAACAGCTTCCGGTCTCCCTGCCGTTTGCCGAATTGGCTGCCCCACTGGTCGATGAAAAGATCCAGGCCGTGGAAGCGCATCCCAAGATCACGGTCAAGACCGATACCATGGTGGCTCGGCTTGCCGGCGCACCGGGTGACTTTACCGTGACATTCAAAAAGCCCGGCGAAAAGATCGAATTCGATGTTCCTTATCCGCTTCCCGAAGAGATGAAGGTCGACGAAAGCGGCAAGGAGCTCAACGCCGAGCAGCTCCATGAAAAATTCATGGAGTACAATGAGGGGCGAAAAGACATCCTGACCCTCGACCCGAGCGGGGAAAAGTACGGTGCCGTGATTCTGGCCGCCGGATGGCGCGGGTACAAGCCGAAGGAAGGGGAATTCGCCCACCTCGGTTTCGGGGAGTTTGCCGACGTGGTCACCAACGAAACCTTCGAAGAAATCGCCAAATCCGGCAAGATCACCCGCCCGTCGGACGGCAAGGAAGCCAAGTCCGTGGTCTTCGTGCAGAGCCCGGGCCAGGAAGGAAACGACACCGACTTCGAATATGCCGGCGCCGTCACCAGCCTGGTCTCCTTGAAGCAGGCCAAATACGTGCGGGAAGACTATGAAGACGGCAAGGCGTTCATCTTCTATCAGCACATGCGCACACCGGGCCTGCAGGAGAACTTCTACAAAAGCATTCAGCAGGATCCCGGCATCTTCTTGACCAAGGGAGAAATCGCTCGGGTTTCCAAAAATGGAGACGGCCTGATCGTAGAAGCCAGCGATACCCTGCTCGGCGAAAAGATCAGCGTGCGGGCAGACATGGTGGTGCTGGCCACCGGCATGGTGCCGGCCACCAAAGACGACCCGGTGGTCAACATGGCCTACCGACAGGGGCCGTCCTTCCGGGACATCGGTCTTTTCAACGGCTATGTCGATTCGAATTTCATCTGCTTCCCCTACGAAACCCAGCGAACGGGAATCTACGCCGCGGGCGCCATCCGCCGAAGCATGACCACCGAAGAGGCTATGGAGGATGCCACCGGTGCGGCCCTGAAGGCGATCCAGTGCCTCGAGTCGGTCAACCGTGGCGTATCGGTCCACCCCCGATCCGGGGACATGACCTTTCCGGACTTCTTCTTCCAGCGCTGCACCCAGTGCAAGCGGTGCACCGAAGAATGCCCTTTCGGCGCTTTGGACGACGACGCCAAGGGTACGCCCAAGCCGAACCCGACCCGCTGCCGCCGGTGCGGGACCTGCATGGGGGCCTGCCCGGAGCGGATCATCGGCTTTGCCGATTACAACATCGACAGCATCGGGTCCATGGTCAAGTCGATCCAGGTGCCCTCCGAGGACGACTACGAAGAGCCGCCCATGCGGATACTGGGGCTGATCTGCGAAAACGACGCCTATCCGGCCATCGACATCGCCGGTCTCAACGGCCTGTCTTTCTCGGCCGACGTCCGGTTCATTCCGGTCCGTTGCCTGGGATCGGTGAACGTGATCTGGATCAAGGATGCCCTGTCGGTCGGTATGGACGGTGTCTTTCTGCTCGGCTGCAAGCACGGCGATGACTACCAGTGCCATTTTGTCAAGGGCAGCGAGCTGGCCAGCATCCGGATGAAAAAAATCGGCGAAGCCCTGACCAGCCTGGCCCTGGAAACCGAGCGGGTGGCGCAGTTTGAAATCGCCATCGACGAATACGACAAGATCCCGCAGATCGTGAACGATTTTGTCGCGTCCATCGAAGAGATGGGCCCCAACCCGTTCAAGGGATTCTAACCGGATCGATTCCAAGGACCAACGCAACAGCGACATGCGTGAGGAGGTTGACAGATGACGGAGACTTATATGGTAGAACCCGATGTCGGGTTCATCAACGATGTGGCCCGGCTCGGCGGAGGAGATCTGAAAAAGTGCTTTCAGTGCGCGACCTGTTCGGTGGTCTGCCCGATTTCACCGGACACCAAGCCGTTTCCACGAAAAGAGATGATCGCCGCCTCCTGGGGTCTGAAGGACCGCCTGGTGAGCAACGGCGACATCTGGCTGTGCCACAACTGCGGAGACTGCACGACCCGCTGCCCCCGCGGCGCCAAACCCGGCGACGTGCTGGCGGCCATCCGCAGCTACGCGGTCAAGGAGTATGCCACCCCCAAGGCCCTGGCCAATGCGGTGGCCGACCCGAAAAAGCTCCCGGTGCTGCTGGCTATTCCGGCGGCGATCTTTCTGATCCTGGGCTTTATTTCAAACATCGTCGGCCTGGGATGGCTCAACTTCTCCCCCCACGGCGGAGAAATCTGGCAGGCCCATTTCATCAGCAACTACCTGGTGGACATCATCATGATCCCCACCTTCTTCGGCGCCGTGGGCGTTTTTGCTCTCGGTCTGAAGCGATTTTTGGCGGACATCCATGCCAATGCCCTGGCGGAGGGGAAAACGGACAAGGAAAAAATCGACCCCATCGGGTTTGTCCAGGCGCTGGGACGAACGGTCCTGACCATTCTCAAGCATCAGAAATTCAACGAGTGCGGCGAAAACAAAAACCGGGCCACGGCCCATATGATGGTATTGTTCTCCTTCATCGGCCTGTTTATCGTAACCAACTGCTTCTTCATCGCAGAATGGATCCTGCGTATCGAGGGGCCCTACTCCCAGCTCAACCCGGTCAAGTGGCTTGCCAACGTGAGCGGAATCGCCCTTGTCATCGGCGGTTTTCTGCTGTGGAAAAACCGGGCGGCGAAAAAGGACCAGGTTTCCACCTACTGGGATTGGTACCTGTTGGGGCTGGTGCTGGCCCTGGGAGTGACCGGCATGCTCACCCAGATGACGCGCCTGGCCGGTTTGGCCGCCCCCACCTACGTGATCTATTTCCTGCACCTGATGCTCATCTGGGCCCTGTTTGCCTACACCCCGTTTTCCAAACTGGCGCACCTCGTTTACCGGACCGTGGCCATGACCTACCAGGAGTATTCGCAACGCAAATAATAAAAGGCGCCTCGTATCGAGGCGCCTTCTTTTGAAACGCAGCAGGTCCGATTTCGACCCCGTCGCTTGCCCGGCCACATTGCTGGTCCGGGCAAGCGATTTCATCAAGCAACGTTGCCCATAAAAAAAGGAGCCCCGGCCGGGGCTCCTTTTTTATTTCATAATCGGCGTGAGCCGATTATTTTTTTTCGTCGCCGGTGGCGGCGCCGTGAAGTTTGATCTCCACTTTTTCGGTCAGACCCTCGTAGTATTCCCGGAGGATGGCAACGACCTCGTCGCGGCCGAAGTGGTCGGGAAGCTCTCCGCCTTCGGAAAGGAGCTTTCGCAGCATGGTCCCGGAAAGCAGAACGCGGTCCTGCTTTTCATGGGGGCAGGTTCGCAGGGAGGCCATACCGTCGCACTTGTAGCAGTAAAAGGTCCAGTCGATCTTCAGCGGCTGGCAGACCAGCGCCTTGCCCGGTTCATCCGGGTACGGAATTTTGTCGAAGATGGTCTGGGCTTCGAACATCCCGTAAAAGTCCCCGACGCCGGCATGGTCGCGGCCGATGATCATCTTGGAGCATCCGTAGTTCTGACGGAACACGGCATGAAGCAGGCCCTCCCTGGGTCCGGCGTAGCGCATGTCGAGCGGGTAGCCGCCCTGAACCACGTTCTTTTCAACGAAGTAGTTTTTCACCAGCGAATCGATGCATTTGACCCGCACTTCTGCAGGAATGTCGCCCGGCTTCAGGTTGCCGACCAGGGAATGAATGTAGACGCCGTCGCAGACTTCCACTGCGATCTTGCACAGGTACTCGTGGGAGCGATGCATCGGATTTCTCAGCTGAAGGGCCGCAACCTCGCTCCATCCCCGTTCTTCGAAGATCTTCCGGGACTCGGCCGGCCGATGATAGATGCCCGCGTAGGTCTTGGGATAATGGCTTTCGGTCAGAACCTTGACCGGCCCGGCCAGGTTGAAGTCCCCCTGGGACATGACCATCTGAACGCCCGGATGGTCGTCTTTGGCGATCTTCCAGAAATCCTCCGCAGTGGGGGTTCCCTCTCCCATGAAGACCTTCTCGCACTCGTATTTCTTGTCGGCCTGGGTCATCTCGTACTTTTCGGTGACCTTCATGGTGGCCATGATCTCATCGTACTTCGGGTCGTAGAGGGCGATCTCGTCGCCTTCTTTGATGGCGTCGGCATCTTCCTTGGCCACGTCCAGGCAAACCGGCACCGGCCAGAAGGTGCCGTCGGCCAGCTGAAAATTGTCACAAACGCCTTTCCAGTCGGCCTGGGTCATGAAGCCGGTCAACGGGCTGAACCCACCGATGCCGAGCATGATCAGGTCGCCCTTGACCCGCGGCGAGATCGACACCTTTTTCAGCCCTTCGGCCTTTTTCTTTTCTGCAGCAAGCGCGTCGCCTTCCAGCAGGCAAACGGTCAGTCCCTTTCCGCCATGAGGTGGTACAAGTTTCGCCATGCTCCCCTTCTCCTTTCAAAGTTTGTTTATTTACAGGCACCGTTAGACAACGGCGATTCTCCAGTTTGCCAAAGCTTTTCCCTTAGTAGGGATGGCCCCGTTTGTCAAGCGCAAAGCCACGACATGCCTGGTTTTTTCCCTTCTCGGCAGAGCCGAATCCCCTGCCATTCGAGGGGCGGAGGCCGTTGGTTTGACCCCGGCGCCGGGCTGTGAAATACTGCGCCTCGGCAATGGGAAAGGACGCGCTCATGAGACTGAATCGATCCATCATCTGCACGATAGCCGTCCTGGGCGCACTGGGGGCCGCTGCATTGGGCTACCATGCATATGACCAGCGGCAGCAGGCCCGGGTAAAAGCCGAACGCAGTCGATCGCTGGCCACGGCGGAGGCTCTGGCCGCCGCGGGCAAAGACAAGGACGCCCTTGCCGTGTATGATCGTCTGGTTGAATCGCTCTCTGCCGGAAAAGCGCCGGCGCTTTTCCGGCTCGTTCAGAGACGCCGAGCGGAAATCCACCTGAATCTGTCAAAAGGGAACGACCGGGCCGAGCACCTGGGTGCGGCCATCGACGCCCTCACCGCCGCCCTGGGCCCCTCCGAAGACGGACCTGAACCGGATGCCGTTGCGGCCATGTACCGCCAACTGGCAGAGGCCCACCGGCAGTTGGGGATGCTTCAGTGGCCCCGCCGGCACCTGCCGGAATCGATTCGTTTCTACCGTCTGGCGCTACCCCGCTACAAGTCCGATGATCCGGAGGCATACGCGTCCATTTGCAAAGGGATGGCACTGGCGCACCGGCAGCTGGCCGAATACGAGGCCCCTGAAGAAAACCTTCGCAGCGCCATGGACGGGTTTCGATGCGCGCTGACCGTCTACACCCTCCAAACCCACCCGTTCGAGTTTGCCGTGGCCCACAACAATCTAGGCGCCGTGGAGATGACCCTGGCCGGTGGCGACGACCGCGAAAGGCGCCTGGCGGCGGCCGTCGACCACTTTCTGTCGGCCACGAAGGGATTCTCGCCTGCCCGAGACCGGCTCGATGCCGCCTTTGCCTACAACAACCTCGGCCTTGCTTATACCGGGCTGGCCGAGTTCGCCGACCGGGAAAAGCGGCTCTCCCAGGCACTTCGGGCATTTGAAGCCGCCCGGGCCCTTCTGCCTCCGGGGGGCCAGATGAAATTGGCGGCCGTCATCGAAAAAAACCGCATTCAGGTCGAAAAGGCGCTCCAAGATCCGACCCTATCTTCCGGCGACGACGCTGTGCCTTCTCAACAGAAACCATAATCCGAAGCCTGCTGCGATCATCGCCATGCACAGCAGCTGGCCCATGGAAAAGAACCAAAAGACAAATCCGAGGTGGGCGTCCGGCTGACGGAAGAACTCAATGAAAAACCGGGCGGTCCCGTAGCCGATCAGGTAGAGGGAGAGGGTGGCGCCGGACGGAATGGGCCGTTTTCGAACGGCCCAAAGAAAGGCAAACAAAACGATTCCTTCGAAAAAGGCCTCGTACAGCTGAGAGGGATGCCGCAGCCTGCTGTCCGGGGCCATCGGAAACACCATCCCGATGGGAAACTCGGTGAGCCGACCGTAGAGCTCTCCGTTGATAAAATTGCCGATCCTGCCGAAGGTATAGCCCAATGGAATGGCCGGAACGAACAGGTCAATGGCCTGCCGAAAATCGATCCCCGCCTTTCGGGCCGTCAGCCAGGCAAACAGAATCACCGCAATCAGCCCCCCGTGGAAGGACATCCCCGATATCCCGGTAAAGGTGACGCCGTTGTCGAACCGGAAGGGCAGAAAGATCTCAAGGGGGTGTTGAAGATAGTAGCCCAGGTTATAGAACAACACGTAGCCGATCCGTCCGCCGACGATGACCCCGAGGATCATGGCGGTCATCAGATCGACGGCTTGCCCGTAGGTGATGGCAAACCGGTCTTCGGTCTTGAGCCGATACCGCACCAGGATATAGGTCACCAGAAACGCCACGATGTACATCAGGCCGTAGTACTGGAGCCGAAACGACCCGATCGAGAAAATCACCGGATCCAGGTGCTCCGGAATATGCTGCCACCAATGAAAAAATGCGTCCATCGCTACCGCTTTTCCACCTCCCGGCCCGGGGTGTGTCGGTTCGCCGAATAAAAACGGCGGCTCAGGAACATAGGCCCCGGAACCGCCGTCTGGATTGGGCATGGCGGAGAGAGAGGGATTCGAACCCTCGGTAGAGGTTTTGGCCCCTACACTCGCTTAGCAGGCGAGCGCCTTCAGCCAGCTCGGCCATCTCTCCCGAAAAATTTTCACAGAAAATTTTTCATATCGGCGGCCTACGCCGCCATGAAACGATATTCGATCTGTTCTGTCAACCGGCAGCTGCCGGCAGCATCATTTCTATGAACCGGTCCTGTCTGCAATCCGGACCCGACAGGATTTGATTTGATTTTTTCTCTAACAATTTTTTCGCAGAAAAAATTGTTGGCGGAGGGAGTAGGATTCGAACCCACGGAGGGCGTAAAC
>JASFPT010000176.1:0-8559 GCA_050115795.1 Desulfobacterales bacterium | reverse complement strand
CGCCGAAATCCAAACCCGATGAAAATTAAAATCCAACAACGATCAAGCGGGCGATGCGCGGGAGTGATCCATGACCGGAAATGAAGTGCGGAAAATTTTTCTCGACTATTTTCAGAAACACGGCCACCAGGTGGTGAGAAGCTCTTCGCTGGTGCCCGCCGACGATCCGACATTGCTGTTTACCAACGCGGGGATGGTCCAGTTCAAGCGCGTGTTTCTCGGTGAGGAAAAACGCCCCTACAACCGGGCCACCACCTCCCAGAAGTGCGTCCGAGCCGGCGGCAAGCACAACGACCTGGAAAACGTCGGCTACACCGCCCGCCACCACACGTTCTTCGAGATGCTGGGCAACTTCTCCTTCGGCGACTACTTCAAGGAAAAGGCGGTCGAGTTCGGGTGGGACCTGCTGACCAACGGCTACGGCCTGCCGGCCGACCGTCTCTGGGTGTCGATCTACCTGGACGATGACGAGGCGGCCGAGATCTGGCACCGGCAGATCGGGGTTCCGCAAGACCGGATCGTTCGCTTCGGGGAAAAGGACAACTTCTGGGCCATGGGGGACACCGGCCCCTGCGGGCCCTGCAGCGAAATCCACCTGGACCGCGGCGAAGCGCACGGCTGCGGCCGGCCCGAATGCACCCTGGGATGCGAGTGTGACCGCTTCATGGAAATCTGGAACCTGGTGTTCATGCAGTTCAACCGGGACGCTTCCGGGGCCTTGACCCCGCTTCCCAAGCCCAGCATCGATACCGGCCTGGGGTTGGAGCGCATGACGGCGCTTCTCCAGGACGTGCCCACCAACTTCGACACGGATCTGATTCTGCCGATCATGGAAAAGGCCGAAGCCCTGGCCGGTATTTCCCGCAGCTCCTCCAAAGAGGCCGACGTGGCCATGAAGGTGATTGCAGACCACAGCCGGGCAGCGGCATTTCTGATCAGCGACGGCGTGCTCCCCTCCAATGAGGGCCGCGGATACGTTCTGCGCCGGATCATGCGGCGGGCCATCCGCTACGGGAGAAACATCGGTCTGAACCGCCCCTTCCTGCACGAAACCGCCAAGGTTGTCTTCGACGTCATGAAGCCGGCCTACCCGGAGCTGAACGAAGCCGCTGCCTTTATCACCAGCGTGATCCAGAACGAGGAAACCCGTTTTTCCGAAACCCTTGATTTCGGTCTTCGCCTCCTGACCGACACGTTGGCCGACATGGACGCAAAGGGAAAAACCGAGGTGCCCGGCGATATCGTCTTCAAACTCTACGACACCTACGGATTTCCGGTGGACATCGTCCGGGACGTGGTTCGGGATCGGAAGCTGACCATCGACATGGACGGTTTCGATGCGGCCATGGCCGACCAGAAGGCCCGCTCCCGTTCGGTGGCGGCCTTTTCGGGAATCAGCGACGCGTTTCGCAGGCTGTCGGCCGAAGGGTTCAAGCCCGAGTTTACGGGCTACTCGGAGCTGGAGAGCGAATCGAAGGTGCTGCTTCTGGTGGTCGACGGAAAAGAGGCCGACCAGGTCGGGGCGGGCACCGCCGTGGAAATCGTCACCGAGCGGACGCCCTTTTACGCCGAGTCCGGCGGCCAGGTCGGCGATACCGGCCGGATCTTCGGGCCGGAGCTGGAAGTGGCCGTGGTCGACACGGTGAAAGATCCCACCGGCATCGTCATCCACAAAGGGTCCGTCCTGGCCGGCAGCCTGCGGCCGGGCGATACGGTCTCTTTGGCCGTCGACGCGGAAAAGCGGGCGGCCACCGCGTTGAACCATACCGCAACCCACATCCTCCACCGGGTGCTCAGAAACGTGCTCGGCGACCATGTCAAGCAGGCCGGTTCCCTGGTGGCCCCGGACCGGTTTCGCTTCGATTTTACCCATTTTTCCCAGGTCACCGCCGAACAGCTCGAAAAGATCGAACGAATGGTCAACCGGCGGATCCGGGAAAACATTCCCGTCAGCACCGAAGAGATGGACGCCGATGCCGCTTTTTCCAGCGGGGCCACGGCGCTGTTCGAGGAAAAATACGGGGACCGGGTCCGGGTGGTCTCCCTGGCCGATTTTTCCAAGGAACTGTGCGGGGGCACCCACACCGACCACACCGGCAACATCGGGCTGTTTACCATCGTTTCCGAATCGAGCGTCGCCTCCGGGGTGAGGCGTATCGAGGCGCTGACCGGAGAAGCCGCCGTCGGCAGGGTTCAAAAGGCTGTCCGGATCCTTCACGAGGCGGCCGGGAAGTTCAAGGACCGGCCCGAGGCGCTTCCCGAAAAGCTGGATGCGCTGTTGTCCGACCACCGCGCGCTGGAAAAACAGGTCGAAAAGCTCAAGACGCAGATGGCCCAGCGCCAGGCCGAAGAGTCGTCCTCGGAGGTGGAGACGATCAACGGGGTCCCCGTTCTGATCCGGAAGGTGGAAGTCGATTCGCCGGCCGCCCTGCGTGACCTTGCCGACCGGTACCGGGACCGCCTCGGTTCGGGGGTGGTGGTGCTGGCCGGTGCGGACGGGGCAAAGGTGCTGCTGATCGCCGTGGTATCCAAGGACCTGACCGGGCGAATCCATGCCGGGAACCTGGTCAAGGCGGCGGCCGCCGAGGTGGGCGGCGGCGGCGGCGGCCGGCCCGACATGGCCCAGGCCGGCGGTTCGAAGCCGGAGCATATCGACAAGGCCCTGGGGAAAATCAGGGAGATAATTGAGGGGCTTTAGACTGCCGCCGGGCGGTGGTGGAAGAAGCTGATAAGCTATTAAGCTGTTAAGCTGATAGGCTGCTGGACATGGAACGGAAAACGGTCTTTTTATTCCAATCTGGCAGGCGGCAAAGCTGCCCCATTGCGGGAATTCCTCTGCGCGGGCTTAGCAGCTTAACAGCTCAACAGCTTAATAGCTCATCTGTGAGGTTTTTTTATCCTCCTTTTAACACATCGACCATCGAATACACCTTCCCTTTTTCCCCGCTGCGGATCTTGCCGCTTAAAAAGGCGATGGCGTCCAGGGTCCCCCGGGCATAGATCTCCCTTCCGTTGATGTTGTGGGTCAGGGAGACGGTCACGGTCTCGTCGGCCGAAGTCAGGGTGTAGGTGTGCCACCCGTGGCCGGACAGGTAGGCTTCCGGGATCTTCCAGTCCCTGCGCTGCACTTCCGGGTCGCGCTCCTTTTCGATTTGGTCCACCGAATAATCGACGCCGAGCCGACTGAAGCAGCCGACGACGGCTTTGGCCGTGCCGCTGGTGTCGGCCTTTCCTTTCTGGTGGCTTTCTCTGACCTGCAGGCGATAGCCGGTAAAAAGGCCCGGGAAACTGTCCGCTGCGTACTGGAGCATGGCCTGAATCCCGACGATCTGCTTGGCCATGTTCGGGGCGATCACCGCGCAGGCCGACGAGCCGGCGACGGCATCCGACAGCACCTTGCGGTCGCCGCCGGTGGTGCCCATCACAAAGCAAAGCCCGTTGCCGCAATAAAACGATGCGTTTTCGTTGACGGCCGAAGGGTGGGTGAAGTCCACGCAGATCGGAGAGCGCGGGGCGAAGTCGGCCAGGGCCTGGCTGCGGCGGGCTGGGGAAACCAGTGCCACGGAGAAGCCGTCGACGTCGCATTGTTCCTCGGCGATCTCCGGACCGGTCAGCGAGAAGGGAAGAAGCTCGAAACGATCGTCTGCCAGGACATGCCGGGCCACGGTCAGGGCCATGTTCCCGGGCAGTCCGTTGACCATGACGGGAATCGTTTCCATGGGGACCTCCTTTTGTTCTATGAAATGCCTAAAATGAGCTAAAATGCCTAGAATGCCTAAAATTTTCAAGGGTCAAACCTCTCGAGGACCCGATCGAACCCGAGCAAAGGAAAAAGTCTACGCGTTGTTTTTTCACTTTAGGCATTTTAGCTCATTTTAGGCATTTTAGGCATTTGAGAAACGATTTCTTCGGCCAGTGCCGAAAGACCGGGAAACTCGTTTTGGGGCAGCGCGGCCAACACCCGGTTCAGTCCGGCGACCGCTCCGGGGATCGCCCGTTCAAACCGGGGTTTTCCCGCGGCCGTCAAGAAGCCGAACGCGCCCAGGATTTGAAGGTTCCGGGAAAGCGCACAATACCGGATGCCGGCCAGGCACCTGCGATGCGGTGCGCCGGCAGCGGTGCCGAGCCGCTCAGCCGCGGTTTCGATCAGGGCGTCTCGAACCTGCGGCGAGAGGTCCACGTACGGATCGATCAACAAGGACGCCAGGTCGTATTGGACCGGGCCGATGCGGCCGCCCTGAAAATCGATAAACCGGATCCTTCCATCGCAGATCATGATGTTGCGGGACTGGAGATCCCGGTGAATGAATCCGGGCACCTCGGTTTCCGCGATCCGTTCGGCCAGCAGCGAAAACTCGGCGGCCAGCTTCGGCAGCGGGTTCGGCCGACCCAGATAGCCTGCCACAAACGCCTCTGAAAAATACCGGCATTCTTTTTCCAGGATCAAGTCCCGGTCGTATCGGGCGGACTGCCAGGTCCAGGCCGGATCGAAGTCTTCTGCGGCCGCAAGATCCATGGCAACGGCGGCTTCGATGACCCGGTGGTACAGATCGACCCGGTCTTTTGGGCCGGCGGCCTTGACCGACGTCTCCAGATGATGGTCCCCGAGATCTTCGACGAACACCAGACCGGAAAACCGGTCGTGCCAATAGATTTTCGGCACCGGGACCCCCTTGGCCGCCAGGTGCCGGCCAATGTCGACAAAGGCGTCGACTTCTTCGGTGCCGGCGCTCCGCCGGATGCCGTGGGAAACGGCCACCAGTCGCCCGCCGGCGGCCGAAACCCGCCACCATCGGCGCTGGGACCCATCGCCGGCAAGGGCCGTCCAGTGAACCCGGGCCGGGGGATCGCCCCCGAATGCGCAGGAAAAGGCGATCGGTGCGGCCTGCCGCGCGGCGGTCTGAAGGTAGCGTTCTGCCGTTCCCAGATCCGACCACCGTCCGGAGAAAAAGTATCCGGCCACGGTTTTCCCCCGCGCCATCAGCTCCCGATAGGCGTCGATGATGTCGGCAAAGCGGCCGGCTGCCGGCAAAAGCGACAGGACCACCGGATCGACGACCTGGACGCCGGCAAAGGTCCGCCGGAGCCGGGCGGCGTCGTTTCCCCCCGTGGCCGATGCCTCCCCGGGGCCGGACCTTGCAGCGTCAAAGCCGGTGATCCGGCCGTCCGCGGTGACCGTGACAGTGTTCACCTCGGGCCAGTTCACCAGCGCCAGGGTCGCCGGGTGCCGGTGAGACAGATGAAACCGGTACAAGTCTGCGTAGTCGATGTCGGTGTCGATGTCGGCGTTGACGATCCAAAACGGCTTTTCGTCGAAGAAATCGGCTGCGTTCTTGACACCGCCGCCGGTGCCCAGGATGTGCCGCTCCCGGCGGAAGCAGACCGGCACCGGATAGCGGCCCGCGGCCAGATGCGCTTCAAGGCGTTCGGCCAGGTGGTGGGTGTTGACGATGATCCCGGTGCAGCCGCCTTCGGCCAGCGCCTGGATGATCCGGTCGATGATCGGTGTGCCGGCGACCGGAAACAGCGCCTTGGGCGTGTGCTCCGTGTGAGGGCGAAGCCGCGTGCCCAGCCCCGCGGCCAGAATCATGGCTTTCAAGTTGCTGTGTTTCTCCTTATCCGCAGAAAGGTGCCGGTGCCGTCCAAGCGGAATTGAGTGGTTTGGATTGACGGTCTGTCGTTTGTCGTGCGTGGCGGGTGGCAGGGAAAATCGGAAACCTCGCCTTTCTCTTTTTTCAGGCTTCAACAACCCACTGCAAACGACAAACCGCTGGGTACAAGAGACGGAGCAGGCGCATTTTGCCCGTTCGCCGGTGATCATAAAACCGCGCAGCGATGTTATTCGGCCATAATGCTGCGGTAGCGCTCGATGGCCTCCCGGTAGCGCTCAATCGCCTCGGTGCTTTCCGAGCCTCGCACCCCGCGATAGATAAAATAGTCGACCGCGTTGGAGTAGTTGACCTTCGACAGGGACTCTTTGAGTTCGATCTCCCGCTTCTTGTACATCTTGTTTCCCAGGGACTGGATCCGCTTGATCCGGTCTTTGGCGACGATCGCGTTCTGGGGATGGTCCATGAAGAAGTTGAGCACCACCCAGTACGACTCCAAATACGGCTTGAGGAACCGGGAGAACAGCTTCAATTTCCGGAAACCCACCGACGTGATGTTGTAGCGATCGGGCAGGGTGGGATGGGGGCTGACGATGGCATCGTCGATGAAGGCTTTGATCGCCTTTCGGATGTAGGTTTCCGAGGATTTGTCCACGTCGTAGGCGAACTCGTTTTTGAACAAATCCTGCAAAAAGCCGTACGTGCCGTGGAGCTGGACCGTGGAGAACTGAAAGGCGTCGAGTTCTCGAATGGCCAGGGCCGTATACGCCGCCGGAACAAAGAAGGCGATGCTGCTGTTTTTATAGTATTCCAGCAGGGGGCGCCGGCTTTCGCTCACCTCGAATACGGCATCGGCGAACCCCTTTTCGCGATCTCCGGCGACCTGGTCGACGAACTTTCGTTGCAGGTATGCTTCGACGGCCTGCTCCACGGCCCGCTCGTAGTCCAGGAGCAGGGTGTCGGCGAGCCTTGCCTGCTGTGTCGTCAGGTGGGTCATGAAGGTCCGGACCGTCCGCATCAACTCCTCGAAGGAGAACCGGTCCTTCGGCCAGCAGAGGATGGCGGCGGCGACCAGCGCGTAGGGCGTCACCACCGACACCGTGTTGATGGCGTGAATGATCCGGTGCCCCAGGTTCCGGGTGAAGGCATTGAAATCTTTGGACGGCACGTCGGCAAGAGACAGGTCCATGCGATTCAGAATCTCGTTGAGCGAGATGGGATCGTGAAAATTGAGGTAGATCCGGCCGTATCGTTTCTTGAGGAATTTTCGAGCCCGGATCACCTGCCGAAGGTTCTCCGGCTCTTTCTGCCCCCCCTCCAGTTCGTGCAGGTAGGCGCTTTCCTCCAGCACGCGGTCGTATCCGATGAAGATCGGCACCAGCATCAGATCTTCGCAGGCCCCGTCTTTGTAGGCGTTGAGGATGATCGAAAGCAGTCCGAGCTTGGGAAGGATGAGCTTGCCGGTTCGGCTTCTGCCGCCTTCGATGAAGAACTCGAGATTGAACCCCTCCTTGAGGAGTCGGAAGATGTATTCAGCGAAGACTTTCGAATAGAGAATGGCGCCCCGGAAGGTGCGCCGGATGAAAAAAGCCCCGCCGCCGCGGAAAAACGGACCCAGGGGCCAGAAAGAGAGGTTTTTCCCGGCGGCAATCAATGGACAGGGCATATGGCTTTTGAACAGGATGTAGGAGATGATCAGGTAATCGATGTGGCTCTTGTGGCACGGAATCAGAACCAGCGGCGCCTTTCTCGCAGTGGCCTTGACGTGCTCCACCTCCTGCTGGCTGTAGGAGACCCCTTCAAACATCCAGTGGACGATCAAGCGCACGCCCAGCTCCCCTGCACGGATGATGGCCATGTTGTACTTGGCCATGATCTCTTCCAGGTAATTGTTCGCCTTTCGGTAGACGGTGTGCAGCGCGATGTTCTTCGTTTTGGCGTGATCTTTCATGAACGCCTGGAGCCGTTCTCCGGTGAGAATGCTGTGCTTGAGCTCCTCCCGGGTTTTGAGCACGGGTCCGAGGATGCTTTGGCGCAGTCGGTTGGTTTGCAGGATCAGCTGACGGCGAAGCTCACGGGCCTGTTCGTCCGTGGAAAGGTCGGCGAACTCGGATCCGGAGAGCGTTTCCTGGAGATTGACCGGCTCGGAGATCTCGGTAAATACGTCGCCGGGGTTTTTGAACAGGGTGAACAGGCGGCGGGTGCGTTTGGGTCTTTCCTCCGGGCCGAAAAAAATGTCGGCCATGGTCGGGATCGAACGGCTCGGCTTCCGGCTGAAAAACATGGCCGTCGGCACCAGGAATACCGGCCGGTCGGAGGTCTTCTGCAGGTCGATCAAAAAGCGGATCGGATCGGCCTCGGATTTGATGAAACGGCGGTAGAATCCACGCTTTTCGATCAAAGGGAGAAGGGCACTGCTGCCCCCCAACAGTTGCTCTCGCAAGTATCCGGTTTTGTAAGGATCGGGAAAGGAAAAATTGCGGAGGAAACCTTCGGTCTGGGCCACGCAGATTCGAATCAGCCGAAGCAGCGGCTGGAGGAGCAGGAACCGGTGGTCGAAGCCGATCTCAGGGACCGGCAGACGAAGCTCCCTGCACCGCGTGTAGTAGAAAAGATACTCGAAGTCGCTTTTGTACTTGGTGGTGTAAACAACGATCCCCCGATCGCGCAGCACTCGGATTTGCTCGGCCTGCGCTTCGTTGACGTAAATGCCGCGATAGAAGAGTTTCAGCAGCAGGTCGGGGGCAAACCCGAGTTCAGGGGGCAAAATGCACGGATAGTAATCCCGGCTTCCCTTGAGCAGAGCGCGGATCCAGCCCGGTTTTATGTCCTCTGCGGGCTTGTCGGAGGCATCGTTCATAGGGCGAGTGCTTGCCATCCAGGCCGGGGAAAAAGGCCAAAAGAGTTCAAAATCAAAAAAATAAAAATAACAGATGCACCGGGGGGATGC
>JASFPT010000175.1:0-8598 GCA_050115795.1 Desulfobacterales bacterium | reverse complement strand
ACGCCTGCCAAAAGACGGCCTGATCGGTCGTTGACGACAACCAGTGACCGTGTTACCAAAAGTCCGCCCTGTGGGCGGGCTTTTTTTATGTCATGAAAGATGAACGTCGAACGTCCAGCCCAGCATCCAACGTCGAATAAAAACGCAAAAAGCGAAAAGGAAGGCAAACCGCTTCGGCGTCAATTTTTCCAGTAAATCAATACCGATTGTGAGGGAGAGCTCCATGTACAGGGTCATGATCCGCGACGGCATGGCGCCGGTGGCCAGAGAAATCCTGGAGGCTACCGGGCAAATCGAGGTGGTGGTCGACAGCGACAAGGAGACCGGAAAACCGGAAAAGTTGGCAAGAATTATCGGCGACTTCCATGGACTGGCCGTTCGCAGCGGGACGAAGGTGACCGAGGCGGTGCTCCAGCGGGCCCGGAACCTGAAGGTGATCGGCCGGGCCGGCATCGGTGTGGACAACATCGATGTGCCGGCGGCCACCCACCAGGGGGTGGTGGTCATGAATGCCCCGGGCGGCAACACCGTCACCACCGCCGAACATGCCGTCTCGTTGATGCTTGCCCTGGCCCGAAACATCCCCCAGGGCACCGACTCGCTTCGAAAGGGGCAGTGGGAAAAAAAGCGGCTTTCCGGGGTCGAAATCACCGGAAAGACCCTGGGGATCGTCGGCCTCGGCCACATCGGCCGGGTGGTGGCCGACCGGGCCCGGGGGTTGAAGATGCGGGTGATCGCCGCAGACCCTTACGTGAGCCGGGAGGCCGCCGCCGGGCTGGAGGTGGAGCTCGTCTCTCTGGACGACCTGCTCGAGCGAGCCGATTTTGTCACCCTGCATGTCCCCAAACTCGCCGAGACCATGAACCTGATCAACGCCGAGACGATCGCGCGGATGAAACCCGGCGCCCGGCTCATCAACTGCAGCCGCGGTGAGGTGGTAGACCTCGATGCCCTGCACAAGGCCCTGGAAAAGGGGCACCTGGCCGGTGCCGCGTTGGATGTGTTTCCCGGAGAGCCCCCCGCCGCCGACCTGCCGATTCTGTCCAATCCGAAGGCGATTTTCACCCCTCATCTCGGAGCGAGCACCGGCGAGGCGCAATCGAAGGTTGCGGAAATGATCGCCCACCAGATGGCCGCCTACCTGATCGACGGGGTGATCACCAATGCGGTCAATTTCCCGTCGGTTTCCATGGAGGTCATGCAGCGGCTCCGCCCTCACCTGAACCTGGCGGAAAAGATCGGATCGCTCATGGGGCAGCTGGTTCGAAACGTCCACGACGTCACCATCACCTATGCCCGGGGCCTGGCCGAGTTCGATACGCGACCCCTGACCCACGCGGTGCTCAAGGGGCTGCTGGGCGCCTATACCGACACGCCGGTCAACTACGTCAGTGCGCCGGCCATCGCCCGGGACAAGGGGATCCACGTGCAGGAAACGGTGAGCCACAAAACCCAGGACGATTTTCCCGGCGTGATCAAGCTGCAGCTGGAAGGGGTCGAAGAGGGCGTCGACCAGATCTGGGCATCGGTTTTCGAAGGGAAATACCCCCGCATCGTGCGCCTCGGCAGGATCTACATGGATGCCATCCCGGAGGGTTCCATGATCGTCATTCAGAACGTGGACCGTCCCGGGGTCATCGGAAACGTGGGCACCGTCCTGGGTCGGCACCAGATCAACATCGGCCGGTTCCAGCTCGGCCGCCGCGGGGACCGGGCCCTTTGCATGGTCAACATCGACACCCCGGCGGACGAGGCGGTGCTGGAAGAGATTCGAAAGCTTCCCAACATCCTGACCGCCCAGCAGGTCCACTTGAAGTAGACGGTCTGGTTGAGGCTGCAGCCGGGAAAGCAATGGCAGGCGGTTTCACGTTCATCGCAGAATTTCGGCCCCGGAAACCGGTTGCCGGCCCCGGCCGGACAGATCGGCCTCCCTGGGGGGGGTAGATCCGTCGAGCCGCTGCAGGGCCTCGACCGCCGGGTGAAAAGACGGATCCAGGGCGATCGCCGCCGCAAATTCCCCGATCGCTTCTTCAACTTTTCCCCGTTTGTATAGAAAACGCCCGAGATTGAAGCGGTGGATCGCACTTCTCTGGTTGAGGGCGGCCGCCCGCCTCAGGTGAAATTCCGCCAAGCGCCAATTCCCTTTCTTCGCCATCACAATTCCCAGGTTTTGGTGGGCTTGGTCGAAATCGGGATGAAGCCGAAGGGCGGCTTCAAACAGCGAAGCCGCCTCGTCGATCCTGTTCCGCTGCAGCATCTCCACGCCGAGCTTGTTGAACACCGGCCAGTTGTCGGAGACGGCCTCCTTTGCATGGTTCAGCAGCGTCAGCGAATCTTTCCAGACGCCCACCTGAAGGCGGGCCTGGCCCATCATCAGGACGACAAATGCGCCCATGGCCGCCGCCAGCGGTTTTCTCAGCGACGGACGGCGCCTGACCACCTCTGCCGCCCCCCACGCCAGCATCACCGTCAGTCCGACCTGGGGAACGTAGGTATACCGATCGGCCATGGCCTGGGAAGCCAGTTGGACCAGCCCCACGACCGGTACCAGGGTGCCCAGGTACCAGGACCACCCTACGAAGAGATAGGGCCGTGTCGACGCGTTTTTCAACACAAGCCCGGAGACCGCAGCCAGAAGACTGGCGGCGCCGACAATCTGCCACAGGGGAAGGCTGTAGCCGGGGTGCGGATAGTAGACGGAAAGGGGATAAGGAAACAGGGATTTAGCGGCGTAGGCGGCATAGTTGACAATCACATTGAATAGTCTGGCGTCCAGCGGCATCGCTTCCAGGGAGATCACCGCCCAACCTTGCTGCTGTGCACGAAAAACAAGGACGCTTGCCGCGAGGCTCGCAAGCAGAAACGGCAGCTTTTCCAACACCAGAACGGTCGGCGTGGCGCTCCGGGACCTTCGGGGGGAGGCGTTTTCCGCTGCTGGGAGCCGAAAGGCTTTCCAGCGGTTCAAGGGCCAGAAATCTAGGAGCAGAAAAACAAAAGGCCAGGTCACCAGGGTGGCTTTGGCGCCCAGGCCGATCCCCAGAAAGAAGAGCGCTGCGCCGTAGGTGGCCACGCTCGGCCGCCGGGTATACCGGACATAGGAAAGAAGCGACAGGAGGCCGAAGAACATGCTCAGCACATCTTTTCTTTCGGCGATCCATGCCACCGACTCCACATGCAACGGGTGGACTGCGAAAATGGCCGCCACCAAGGCACTCGGCCACAGGTTTCCGGTCATCGACCACCAGAGGGCAAACAGCAAAAGCGTATTGGCCAGGTGCAGGAGCATGTTGGTTCGGTGCAGGGCGCCCGGGTCCGGTCCGAACAACTGGCAGTCGAACATCAAACTGAGCCAGGTAATCGGATGCCAGTTGGCGGCGTGCCGGGTGGTCAGGGCCCACCGGATGCCTTCTCCGGTAAGGCCCCCGGTGACCATGTCGTTTTCCGAGACATAGGTCGTGTCGTCGATGGAAACAAAGCCGAATTTCAGCACCTGCCCATAGATCGCCCACACCGCCGCGCAGAGCGCCAGAAGAAACACGATCGTCCGGATCCGGTTTTTGACCCGATCCGGAATGTCGACAGTGCCGTCCATTTTGAAGGAAAATCCCTTTTATAAATTCGCGCAGCGAATTTATGGAAACATTTTACCGGGGTTGAGGACGTTGTTCGGATCGAGGGTCTTTTTGAGCCGCCGGCACAGGGCCAGGGTGGGGCCGTCCAGGTTCAGGCCGATATACGGCTGTTTGGAAAGCCCGATGCCGTGCTCTCCGGAGATCCGGCCACCCAGGGCGACCGTGTCGGAAAAGATGTCGGCCACGGCCTTCTTCATTTTCGGCAGATCGGCTTCTTCGCCCGCACCGGCCATGACGGTGACGTGGATGTTGCCGTCTCCGGCGTGGCCGAAATTGACGATGGGAATGCCGTGCTTTTCCCCGGTGGCACGGATCCGCGCGATCATCTCCGGAATCTTGGAGCGGGGGACCACGATATCCTCGTTCATCCGGTATCGGCTGATGGCCCGCAGGGCCGGGGACACCGCGCGCCGGGCGCGCCACAGCTTCTCTTGTTCGGCCGTTTCGCGGGCGATGTTCACCGCCAACGCACCGTTTTCCCGGCAGATCTCCTGCACCCGCTGCAGGGGGCCGTCGATGCAGTCGGCGTCGCCGTCCACCTCGATCAGCAAAAAAGCCTCGGCGGATGTGGGAAAGCCCAATCTGGCGTGGCGCTCCACGGCCCTCAGGGAGGCGCCGTCGAGAAATTCCAGGGTTGCCGGGACGATGCCCGCCGCGATGATTCCAGAGACGGTTGTCGCCGCCGCCGCCATGGTGCCGAAGGTGGCCGTCAGGGTCTGACGGGCCTCGGGAAGGGGGAGCAGGCGCAGGGTCGCTTTGGTTACGACGCCTAGGGTGCCTTCGGATCCGACGAACAGCGTGGTCAGATCGTATCCCACCACGTCCTTGGCGCAGGCCGACCCGGTGTGCACCATCTCTCCTGTGGGGAGCACCACCTCCAGTCCCCGCACATAGTCCTTGGTCACCCCGTATTTGACCGCGCACATCCCCCCGGCGTTTTCCGCGATGTTGCCGCCGAGGGTGGAAAAGGTATGGCTGGCCGGGTCCGGCGGGTAAAACAGCCCCACTTTTTCCACCGCCGACTGAAAGCGGGCGGTCACCACGGCCGGCTCCACCTCGGCGACCAGATTCTCGGGGTCGATGGAAAGGATGCGGTCGAGGCGGTTCATGGCCAAAATCAGCCCCCCTTGAACTGCCAGAGCGCCGCCGGAAAAGCCCGATCCCGCTCCCCGGGGAACCACCGGTATCCGGCGGATGTTGGCCAGCTTCAAAATGGCGGAGACTTCCGACGCGTTGCCGGGGTAGAGAATCGCTTCGGGAAGATGCTGCTCGCCGGTGGCGTCGTAGGCGTAGCAGACCAGATCCTCTTTGGCGTCGGTGACGTGCTCGGCCCCCACGATTTCCCGGAGCTGCCTTTTCAGGTGTTTTTCCATTCAGGTTGGCCGACTCCTTATCGGGATTGTTATAAATCCGCTTATCAGATCGTCCGGCAAATGATCCCTTTCGCGGGATGTCGTATCTCGAAAGTTGAGTTTGTAGCGATGAAACGGGTGTTTGACAATCCTTGTTTCATTTCACAACGAAGGGGGCAGAACGGAGGGGATCGACCCAAAAAGGAAAAGGATCTTTCCGGAGCTCGGCATTATGGCAAGCGGTATAAAACAGGTCCGGCTAACCCAGCTTGTTCTTTATCTGGCCCCGCAGCCATCCCAGCCAGGGTTCAAAACCCGCCCCGGTCTTGGCCGACAGGGGAAAGACCGGCATCTCCGGGTGCACCTGGCGGATGTTTTTCACCGCCAGGTCCGGATCGTAGTCGAGGTAGGGCAGCAGGTCGATCTTGTTGAGCAGCGCCGCATCGCACTGGCGGAACATGAGCGGATACTTGATCGGTTTGTCCTCTCCTTCGGCAACGCTGAGCACCACCACCTTGGCATCCTCGCCCACGTCGAATTCCGCGGGGCAGACCAGGTTTCCGACATTTTCCACCACCAGCAGATCGGCGGCGTCCAGGTCCATGTCGGCGGCGGCTTTGGCGATCACGTGGGCGGCGAGGTGGCAATCCCCGCCGAATTCGTCGGTGTTGATCTGGATCACCGGCGCCCCGGATACGGAAAGCTGATCGGCGTCGTAGGTGGAGCAGATGTCGCCCACAATCACCGCGCAACGGATCTCGGGCATCAAGTGGGAGAGGGTTCGGATCAGGGTGGTCGTTTTTCCCGATCCCGGACTGCTCATCACGTTCAGGACGAACACCCGCTTTTCGGCGAACATTTTCCGGTTTTGGCCGGCCATGATGTCATTGGCGTCCAGAACCCGGCGGACGACCTTGATCTCCCGGGTGCCGGAGGCGCGGGTCTCCACATCAGCCCCTCCCCTGGGATGCGGATGGGAGTGGTGGCTGTGGGGGCCGTCCTTGTGGTGGCGACAGATTTTCAGCTCACGAGTGTTGATCGTCATCGGGGTCGCTTTTGTCATCTTCGATTTCAATGGAACGAATGTCCAGTTCCCGGCCGGAAACCAGGGTGATCTTGGCGCTTTCGCAGTTCGGACAGGTAAAGGCCGGTGTTTCGATGGTCCACAGGTGGCCGCAGTCATTGCACCGGGCCGTGACGTCGATTTCCTCGACGGCCAGTTCGGCTCCGGCCAGGGGGGTCTCCCGGGAAGCCACCTCGAAGCAGAACCGGAGGCTGTCGACGACGACGGCCGAGAGCTTTCCCACGGTCAGGTTGACCCGGGCCACCCGGGCGTTTTTCAGATCGTCGGGAATCGAAGCAGAAGCGATCTCGATGACCTGCAACGCGATGCCCATTTCGTGCAAATTTTTTCCGCTCCCGGCATTTTCAAAGGCTTGGCTTCGAAAACAGCCTGCTTTCCGGCCCCTTCCGTTGCCGCCCGCATAACGCGGAAAAAAGAAAAAAAGGGCCCTGTAACGGTAGAACCAAAATCCGACGGCATACCTGCGCAACGTGCCATCCGCCGTCGTTAAAAACGGTTCGATAAACACCAAACACCGAACACCAGACCCTAACCCGAAAACGCCTCTTTGCAGAGTTCCCCGAGGGTGCCCAGGTTCTTGCAAACGTGAATGCCGGCCTCCGCCATGGCATCGATCTTGGCCTGGGCCGTTCCGCTTTTGCCGCTGATGATGGCCCCGGCATGGCCCATCCGCCGGCCTGGCGGCGCCGTGAGCCCGGCGATGAAGCCGACCACCGGCTTGGTCACCGATGCGGTGATGAAGGCCGCCGCCTCTTCTTCGGCGTTTCCGCCGATTTCACCGACCATGACGATCCCCTCGGTGTCTGGATCTTCCTGGAAAGCCTTCAGACAGTCGATGAAGTTGGTGCCGTTGACCGGATCTCCCCCGATACCGATGCAGGTGGTCTGCCCGATGCCCTGCAAGGTGAGCTGGTGGACCACCTCGTAGGTCAGGGTCCCGGAGCGGGAGACCACCCCGATCGGGCCGCCTGGTTGATGGATCGGTCCGGGCATGATGCCGACCTTGGCCTCTCCGGGCGTGATGATCCCCGGGCAGTTGGGGCCGATCAGCCGGCATGGGGAATTTTTCAGGTAGTTTTTGACCTTCATCATGTCCATCACCGGGATTCCTTCGGTGATGGCCACGATCAGACCGACACCGGCATCGGCCGCCTCCATGATCGCATCGGCGGCAAAAGGGGGGGGTACGAAGATCAGACTGCAGTCGGCTCCGGTTTCGGTCACCGCCGCTGCAACGGAGTTGAAGACCGGCACCTCGTCCATTTTCTGCCCCCCCTTGCCGGGGGTGACGCCGGCCACCACCCGGGTGCCGTAGGCGATGCACTGCCGTGCGTGAAACTGCCCCTCTTTTCCGGTGATTCCCTGAACCAGTACCCGCGTGTCTTTGTTGACGAATATGCTCATCGGTCTCCCCTATGGCTTGACGATCTCGGCCACCTTGGCGGCGGCGTCCTTCAGGTCGACGGCGGTGATGAGATTCAATCCCGATTCGGACAGAATCCGCCGGCCTTCTTCTACGTTTGTTCCTTCCATCCGCACCACCACCGGAACCTCGATGCCGGTTTTCTTCGCCGCCTGGACCACGCCTTCGGCCAGAACGTCGCAGCGCAGAATGCCGCCGAAGATGTTGATCAGGATCCCCTTGACGTTTTCGTCGCCCAGGATGATGCGGAATCCATTTTCCACCATCTCTGCGCTGGCTCCGCCGCCGACGTCGAGGAAATTGGCCGGTTCGGCCCCGGCCAGCTTGATGATGTCCATGGTGGCCATGGCCAGACCCGCCCCGTTGACCATGTTGCCGACGTTTCCGTCGAGCTTGATGTAGTTCAGGTTGTATTTGGAGGCTTCCACCTCCAGGGGGTCTTCCTCGTCCAGATCCCGGTACTCGAGAATCTCCTTGTGCCGGAACAGGGCGTTGTCGTCGAAATTGACCTTGGCATCCAGTGCCAGCACCCTGTTGTCGGCGGTGAGCACCAGGGGGTTGATCTCCACCAGGGAGCAGTCGTAATCGACGAACATCCGATACAGGTTTTTCAGAAGGCCCGTGAACGGCCTGATCGCTTCGCCGGGCAGGTTCAGGCCGAAGGCCGCCTGCCGGCAGTGGTAGGCCTGGATGCCGAGCGTCGGATCGACATACACCTTGATGATCTTTTCCGGGGTTTTCTCGGCCACGGCCTCGATGTCCATGCCGCCGGCCTCCGAGGCCATGATGACGTTTTTGGCCGTGCCCCGGTCCGGAATGACGCTCAGGTACAGCTCCTTTTCGATGTTCAGCCCCTGTTCGACCAGGACTTTTTTCACCGGCTGGCCCTCGGGTCCGGTCTGGTGGGTGACCAGCTTCATGCCGATGATTTCGCCGGCCGTTTTTTCGACCTCGTCGGCCGATGCGGCAAGCTTTACGCCGCCGCCCTTGCCTCGGCCGCCGGCGTGGATCTGGGCCTTGACCACTACCGGGTAGCCGCCGAGCCCCTCTGCCACCGCGCGGGCTTCGGCAGGGGTAAAGGCGACGCTTCCCTCCGGCACCGGCACC
>JASFPT010000174.1:0-8620 GCA_050115795.1 Desulfobacterales bacterium | reverse complement strand
TGCACCGGGGCGTGGTGGCGAATATCGGCGAAAACCACGAGCATGTCGTCATCGTAAAGGATCTCCGTTTCGCTGCGCCCCTGTGCGATACGGCAGAAGATGCATTCGTCGGGCATGGGTCACCTCCAGGTCACCTGTTTTTCAATGGACGATCCCCTGATGCTCGCAACAGGGCCACCCCGTTATCCCCTCTTCCATTGCCCGGAAGCGCCGGCCCCGCCGGAAACGACGGGCGAATCGGCTGCGGCGGCGGCGTGAAGACCCGGTTCCAGTCTCCAGACCCCCTTCATCGTCGGCTTCTCCAGAGCGTTTTGAAGATCGGACAGAAACCGCTGCCGGGGTATTTCCCGGGCGCCGAAGCGCATCAGATGCGGTGTGGTCACCTGACAGTCGACAATTTGAAAGCCTCCGGCCTGCAGGAACTCCACCAGACGGACCAGACCGACCTTGGAGGCGTCCCGGCGACGGGAAAACATCGATTCTCCGAAGAAAGCGCCGCCGATGGCAACCCCGTAAAGCCCCCCCGCCAGAATGTCTTCCGACCACACTTCCACCGAATGCGCATAGCCGGCGACATGCAGATCGACATAGGCCTCGACCATCTCCGGAAGAATCCAGGTTCCTTCCCCCTGGGTGCGGCGGATTTCCGCACAGGCTCGAATCACCTTCGAAAAATCTTGGTCGACCGTAACCCGGTAGCGGCCCTGTCGGATGAGTCGCCGCAATCGCCGGGTTACATGGAGATCGTCGGGATACAGCACCAGCCGGGGGTCGGGAGACCACCACAGGATCGGTTCTCCCCCCATATACCAGGGAAAAATGCCGCGGCTGTAGGCGCCCAGCAGCCGTTGCCGGCTCAGGTCCCCCCCGACGGCCAGCAGGCCGTCGGGCCGGGCAAGATGCGGCGGCGGAAAGACGGTTTCGTTCTCGGAAAGGAGAAATACCGGCATGAAACGTTTGCCAAAACGGGGAGTCGGGTCTCTGGAAAAGCCCCGCCGCCGTTTTCGGCGGGGCGGGGCCGGCAGGAGCAGAATCGCGGCGGCGCCTACGCCCGGAAATCGAAGCAGAGGCGGTCTTTTTCCACGTCGAGCAACAGCTCCCCGCCCTTTTCGAGCTTTCCAAACAGGATGTCGTCGGCCAGCCGGTCCTTGATCTCGGTCTGGATCACCCGGGAAAGCGGCCGCGCGCCATACCGCGGATCGTGTCCCTTCTTGGCCAGGTAGGTCCGGGCCTCCGGTGTCAGTTTCACCACGACCTTCCGGCCGGTGAGCTGTCCGTTGAGCTCGTTGATGAACTTGTCGACCACCATCTCCATGATCTCCAGGGTGAGGCTGGAAAAGGCGATCACCGAATCGAGGCGGTTGCGGAATTCCGGGCTGAAAAACTTCTCGATGGCCTCCTTGCCCTTGCTCTCCGGATCGTACTGTTTGCCCCCGAAGCCGATCGTGTGGGCGCTCATCTCGCGGGCGCCGGCGTTGGAGGTCATGATCAGGATCACGTTTCTGAAGTCGGCTTTCCGGCCGGTGTTGTCCGTCAGCGTGGCGTGGTCCATCACCTGCAGCAGGATGTTGAAGATGTCCGGGTGGGCCTTTTCGATCTCGTCGAGCAGCAGCACGCTGTAAGGGTTCTTGCGAATTCCATCGGTGAGCAACCCGCCCTGATCGAAACCGATGTATCCGGGGGGAGCCCCGATAAGTCTGGCAACGGCGTGCTTCTCCATATATTCGCTCATGTCGAATCGCATGAACTGGACTCCCAGCACCCGCGCAAGCTGCCGGGAAACCTCGGTTTTTCCGACACCGGTGGGTCCCGTGAACAGAAAAGAGCCGATCGGATGCTCCGGAACCCCCAGCCCGGCCCTGGAGCGCTTGATGGCGGTGACCAGCGATTCGATCGCCGGATCCTGTCCAAAGACAACCGCCTTGATACGCTCCTCGAGCTGCTCAAGTTTGGAGCGATCTGAAACCGAAATGTTGCGTGCGGGGATCCGGGCCATTTTGGCAACGATCTTTTCGATGTCACTGGGGTGGATCTTTTTCCGGTGGGAGGGGCCGGATATGCGGATATGGGCGCCCGCCTCGTCGATCACGTCGATGGCCTTGTCGGGCAAAAAGCGGTCGTTGAGAAATTTCGAGGACAGCTCCACCGCCGATTTCAGCGCCGAGTCGGTGTATTGAATGCCGTGGTGCTCTTCGTACCGGCTTCGAAGCCCCTTTAGAATCTGAACCGACTCGGACAGCGGCGGCTCGGCGATTTCGATCTTTTCAAAGCGCCTCGAAAGAGCCCGGTCCTTCTCGAAGTGGTTGCGGTATTCTTCGAACGTGGTCGAACCGATGCAGCGCATCTCGCCGGTGGACAGCACCGGCTTCAGGATGTTGGACGCGTCCATGGAACCGCTGCTGGTGGCCCCCGCACCGACAATGGTGTGGATTTCGTCGATAAAGAGAATGGCGTCCTTTTTTTTCTGGAGCGCCTTGATCACGCCCTTCAGCCGCTGTTCGAAATCGCCCCGGAACTTGGTGCCGGCCAGCAGACCCCCGAGATCGAGCGCATAGATGCGCATGTCTTTGAGCAGTTCCGGAACGTCCCCCTGCTCGATTTTCTGGGCGAGTCCCTCGGCCATGGCCGTTTTGCCCACCCCAGGATCGCCCACGAAGACCGGGTTGTTCTTCCGGCGGCGGCAGAGCACCTGCATGGTCCGCTCCATCTCCAGTTCCCGGCCGATGAGCGGATCCAGTTTCCCTTCTGCGGAGGCCTTGACCAGATCCACCGTGAAGGCTTCCAAGGGGTCGGATTTTTTCTTTTTTTCCTCTCGTTCGGGCCGGGCGAAACCGCCCTCCCCTTCCCGGAAGTTGATCTTCGGCATCTCGTGGGAGATGTAGTTGAGCACGTCGAGACGGGTGATCCCCTCGGTCTGGAGGAAATAAACGGCATGGGAGTCTTTTTCCTGGAACATGGAAGCCAGGATGTCCCCCACCGTCACCTCCCCCTTTTCGGCCGATCGGACGTGGGTGACGGCCCGCTGGATCATGCGCTGAAAGCCGATGGTCTGTTGAAGCACGAATTCACTGTCATCGGGAATGCTTTCGATCCGGTCCGCGAAAAACTTCTCCAGCTCGGACTTGAGTCTTTCGACATCGCCGCCGCAGCTTTCGATGATTTCCGACCCGGTGGAATCGTGCAGGATGGCGTAGAGCACATGCTCGATGCAGACATATTCGTGGCGTCGTTTTTTGGCTTCACGCACGGCAAAGCCTAACGTCGCGCTCAGTTCCTTGCTGATCATGGGCTTATTCTCTCTCCATGGTGCATTTTAGAGGAAATCCCCTGTCCCTGGCAAGTTTCACAACCGTGTCGACCTTGGTTTCGGCCAGTTCGAATGGAAACAAGCCGCAAAGCCCGGTGCCCTGGTGGTGAACATTGAGCATGATCTGGGTGGCCTCCTCCGGGGGTTTTCGAAAAACGAACATCAGCACCTCGACGACGAATTCCATGGTGGTGTAGTCGTCGTTGTGGAGCAGAACCTTGTATAGGGGCGGCTCCGTGACAATGTCCCGTGTCTCGGAGAGGACATCTTCTTCGAATTCCGGCCTATGCTCACTCATTCGGGTCCACCGGGTGAATTGAACGACAGGCGGCAAGGCCGCTCACGGCCGATTCAATCACGACCGTATTCCACTATAAGCATCGGCCTTGAACCTTGTAAAGAGGGGGTCCTGTTTCGGGGCCGGGGTCGGCGCCGCACCGGCTTTCAGCCGTCAACGACCGCAGCATTTCTTGTATTTTTTCCCGCTTCCACATGGACAGGGATCGTTTCGACCCACCTTCTTCTTGGCGCGCTTGACCGGCTTCTTTTTCGCCGGTTCGGATTCGCCGCCTGAAAAAAACATCGGCTGGTCCTGGGGCTTGCGGATCTCGTCGATTTTTTCCGGCTCTGCGAGCTGGATGCGGAACAATATCCCCAGGGTTTCTTCCTTGATCCGCTCGATCATGTCCTGAAAAAGCTCGAACCCTTCTTTCTTGTAGACGATGAGCGGGTTTTGCTGGGCGTACCCCCTCAGACCGATCCCCTCCTTCAGGTGGTCCATGGAGAGCAGATGGTCCTTCCAGAGGCTGTCCACGGTCTGAAGCATCACGATCCGTTCCAGCTGACGGAACTCCTCGACGCCGACCATCGCCTCCTTTTCCAGGTAGACCCGCATGGCCTCCTCGGAGATCATCTCTGCCAGCCCTTCCGGGGTGAGACCGTCAAGGGTGTCTTCATCGGGATCCGGCAGCCGGAAGTTGAACTGCTTGTAGACGGCGTCGCCGATAGCGGAAAAATCCCACTCTTCGGCAAGCCGATCCTCTTTGGCAAACTGCAAGGCGATCTGCTCGGATTTGTCCCGGATCATCTCCTCGATCGCCTCTCCGAGGCTCTTTCCTTCCAGCAGTTCCCGGCGCTGTTTGTAGATGACCTCGCGCTGCTGGTTCATCACGTCGTCGTACTCGAGCAGGTGCTTGCGGATGTCGAAGTTGTGCGCCTCCACCTTGGATTGGGCGTTTTCGATGGCCCGGGAGATGAGGCCGTGCTCGATCGGCTCGCCATCTTCCATACCGAGTTTTTCCATGATTCCGGTGATTCGCTCGCCGCCGAAAATCCGGAGAAGATCGTCCTCCAGAGCCAGGTAAAAGCGCGACGAACCCGGGTCCCCCTGTCTTCCGGACCGGCCCCGGAGCTGGTTGTCGATCCGGCGGCTCTCGTGCCGCTCGGTCCCGAGGATATGGAGTCCCCCCAGATCGGTGACCCCCTCACCGAGTACGATGTCGGTCCCTCGGCCGGCCATGTTGGTGGAAATGGTCACCGAGCCTTTCTGTCCGGCCATGGCGATGATTTCGGCTTCTTTTTCGTGGTTCTTGGCGTTGAGGACCTCGTGGGGAATCCCGCGTTTTTTCAGCTTCTGGGAAAGCGATTCGGAAACGTCGATCGAAATGGTGCCGACCAGTACGGGCTGGCCCCGCCGGTAGAGCTCCTCGATTTCATCGAGCACTGCCTCGAATTTCTCCCCGCGGGTCTTGTAGATCACGTCCGGGAAATCGATCCGGATCATCGGTTTGTTGGTGGGAACCACCATCACGTCCAGGTCGTAGATTTTTTTGAATTCGGCCGCCTCGGTATCGGCGGTTCCGGTCATCCCTGCCAGCTTGTCGTACATGCGGAAGTAGTTCTGGAAGGTAATCGTCGCCAGGGTCTGGTTCTCGTTTTCGATTTTGACCCCTTCCTTGGCCTCCAGCGCCTGGTGGAGCCCTTCGCTGTAGCGGCGTCCGGGCATGAGACGGCCGGTGAACTCGTCGACGATGATCACCTCGCCGTTTTTGACGATGTAGTCCACGTCCCGCTTGAAGAGGGTGTGGGCCTTGAGGGCCTGGTTGATATGGTGGAGCAGCTCGATGTATTTTGGATCATAGAGGTTGTCGACGCTGAGGCGCTTTTCGGCCTTGGCCACCCCCTCCTCGGTCAGGACGACGCTTCTGGCCTTTTCGTCGATCGTATAGTCCTGTTCTTTTTTCAGCCCCGGGATGATGCCGTTCACGTCATAGTAGAGACGGGTCGATTTTTCGGCGGGACCAGAGATGATCAGGGGGGTTCTGGCCTCGTCGATCAGAATGCTGTCCACCTCGTCGACGATGGCGTAGTGAAGGTGGCGCTGGACCAGCGACTCCTGATCGAACTTCATGTTGTCCCGGAGATAGTCAAATCCGAATTCGTTGTTCGTGCCGTAGGTGATGTCCGCCCCGTAGGCCTCGATCCGCTGGGGGTCGTCGAGCCCGTTTAGGATCGTACCCACCGTCATTCCGAGAAAGGTGTGAATCTTGCCCATCCACTCGGTATCCCGGCGTGCCAGATAATCGTTGACCGTGATGATGTGAACCCCTTTCCCGGTCAGCGCATTGAGGTAGGCCGGCAAGGTGGCCACCAGCGTTTTTCCCTCGCCGGTTTTCATCTCGGCGATTTTCCCCTGATGAAGAACCATCCCCCCGACGAGCTGCACGTCGAAGTGGCGCATTTTCAATACCCGGCGTGAAGCCTCCCGAACCGTGGCAAAGGCCTCGGGCAGCAGATCGTCCAGGGGTTCTCCTTGATCCAGGCGCTCCTTGAACCGCGCCGTCTGCCGGCGGAGCCCTTCGTCGTCGAGCATTTCCATTTCCGGTTCAAGCTGGTTGATCTGATCCACCGCGGGCTGAAGCTTTTTTAGCTCCCGTTCGTTTTTGCTCCCGAACACCTTGGTCAGCACGTTCATCATCATGGGTGTCTGATTCCCTCGTTTCGGTTTTACCGGGGGGCTGCCTGCAAGCCGTCCTCCGGCTCGGTTGTCATCTTCGGTTCCCGATCGCAGCCCGGCAACCTTTGCCCCGGGGCGACCGATGGGGTTCGGCACAGATAAATATCAAATATATCACATCTGGCGCGAATTTCCACCGGCCGAAGGCCGCGACAGGAGCGCTTTCGGTGTCTTTCCGGGTTGGTCGGCGGGGAAAACGGCCGGGGCAGATGAGACGGCCTCGAGCGAAACGGAAACGGACTTGGGATAAAGGAAGAAAAACCGGGGAAGCGGCGGTCTAATTGAGAATGTACTTTTCAGGGTTGACCGGAACCCCGTTCAAAAGAACTTCATAGTGCAGATGCGGACCTGTGCTGCGTCCGGTATTGCCCATCTCGGCGATCACTTCTCCGCGTTTAACCGTATCGCCGCGTTTTTTGAGTGCCTTGTGAATGTGGCCGAATCGCGTCACGAACCCGTGGCCATGGTCGATGATCACCACGTTGCCAAGAAGCCCTTTGCGGGCGGCGAAAGCGACGACGCCGTCGGCGGGCGCACGGATGAACGTCCCCTCCCGATTGGCGATATCGAGACCCTTGTGAAACTCCCGAAGTCCGGTGAAAGGAGATTCCCGGTAGCCGAAGCGGGAAGTGACCCATCCGTCGGTGGGCCGGATGGCGGGCGTGCAAGCCAAAATATTGCGCTGATCCTCCAGATACTGCAACAGCGAAGAAAATCCGTCCTCCTGATGGACCGCGGCCAGTTCGAGCTGATCGGCCTGGTCGTGCATTTCCCGGATCAAGCCGTTTTGGGCCTGCTCCAACGGCATCTGGGTGTCGAGATCCTCCGGAATGGATCCGCCCACGCCGAATAGTCCTTTGTGCTCCGGCGACTGTTCGATGTTGGCAATTACCCGGATCTTCTTTTCGAAATCGTTAAGTTCAACCAGCTTCGATTTCAGATCGTTGATGCGGTCTGCAAAATTATGGATCTGCTTTCGCTGGGTGCGGACCTCCTCCATGCGGGCGGCGAGTTCACTGCCAAGACGGTCGTTGTCCAGGACGCTCTGACGAAGCTGGAGGTAGTCCTGCACCACCCAACCGAGTCCGGCGGCGCCGACGACCAGAAGAAGAACCAGGAAGCTCAAAAAGCCACGGGATATCGTCAACCGTCGGCAGGGGGAACCGGAGGTGCTCACCACGAAAAACGTAAATTTTTGGCCCATAATCATTGGATCCTTATCGGCAGATAGGATATCAACGACGGCAATCCGAACAAAGCGATGCCCGGCGACCTAAAATTAATGGGACTGTTACCATTTTGCAAAACGTCTTGTCAAGTCCGGGCCGATTTATCTTGTTCTATTTTCAATGGTTTGTCCTGAATGATCACTATGGCACCGATTTCAGAAGGCCGCAGAGCGCTCTGCACCAGCAAACCGGCACCCGGCTCCGCACCAAATTGCCGGCGCCACCTCCCCCGAAGAAACCGGCCCATGTCCCCACCACCGCCGGCCCTGCATCTGTGCCGACGACGGCAAGCCGGTGCGCGGTTGCCCCACCGGGCATCCCCGCGCACCGGAGTCCCTATTTGGCGCCTATTCGATCCCGAGCCTGAATTTCAGGGATTTGAGGGTGTTCTTCATCAGCATCGTGATGGTCATGGGGCCGACACCGCCGGGTACGGGGGTGATGTAGCCGGCGATTTCCTTGGCCGCGTCAAAGTCCACGTCGCCCTTGAGCACCGCCACCATTTTGCTCGGATCCTTGGCGCTCGGTTTTTCACCGACGCGGTTGACGCCGACGTCGATGACGCAGGCCCCGGGCTTGATCCATTCGGGTTTGACCAGATCGGGGACACCGGCGGCGACAATCAGAATGTCGGCCCGTTTGCAATGAAACGCCAGGTCCTTGGTGCGCGTGTGGACCACCGTTACCGTGGCATTGGCGCCTGGCCCCTTCTGGAGCATCATGTTGGCGATCGGTTTTCCGACGATGTTGGAGCGGCCGACGACGACGACTTCGGCGCCGCTGGTTTCCACACCGGAGCGAACGATCATTTCCTGGATGCCGGCCGGCGTGCAGGGGGGAAACTTGACTTCCGAACCGCCGATCATCAGCCGGCCCACGTTGACCGGGTGAAAGCCGTCCACGTCTTTGTCAGGGTCGATGGCGTTGAGCACCTTCTTCTCGTCGACGTGCTTGGGCAGCGGCAGCTGAACGAGAATTCCATGAATCGAGTCGTCCTTGTTGTACTTGTCGATCAAAGCCAGCAGGTCGGCTTCCGAAATATCCACCGGCTGTGAATCCTGGACTTCC
>JASFPT010000173.1:0-8624 GCA_050115795.1 Desulfobacterales bacterium | reverse complement strand
ATTCAAAGACCATCAATCATAATAATTATCAGGAAAGAATCGGCGATATCGTTGGAATCAGGATTGTTTGTCTCCGTCTTTCCGATATTATAAAAGTCGAAGCATATCTTAAACTCTTGGTTGAGGAAAAAATTCTAAGATTCATACAAAAACCAGATCACAAGAGATCGTTTGTTTTGCCGATAGATCCTGGTGAAGGGGCTCCCCAGGATCTTGATCTTAAATATAGTGGATATTCATCCATTCACTACCAGATCAAACTGGGTGAGAATTCAGATGTAAAAGAGAGTTTTAAGAGGATTCAAGTAGAACTGCAACTGCGGACGATTCTCGAGGAGGCGTGGGGGGAAATTGACCACAAATATAGGTATGTTCATAGCCGAATTGGAGAAAAGATTCCTGAGCACATACATTCCGGTTTCTATAATTTGAGTGCTTATCTTCAAACTGCCGCCATGCAGGCAGAGCACTTGTGCCGGGAAGTAGAGGCTCACAGATCGACAATGCCCCTGAATTCGAAAGGAAAGAAAAAGGCTCCGACAGCCACAGAACATAGCGTAAAAAAGGCGCCTGACGATGGGGTTGACCAGCTAATTATGCCTCCAGCGCTTCAGGCGGTGCTGGAAGCGGCCTTCGGGTTTAAACCGACAGAGAGAACGCTCGCGTATATTTTGAAGCGTTTCAACAAAGTGGGGTACTCTAAGCGATCGAAGAGTTCCTTTGAAAAAATGTTTAGAATGAAAAGGTTGCAAGATTTTAGAAAAAATTATCAAGAGATTCTAAACCGGGACCCTTTCAAGGACAATTTAAATAGGAATATCGATGCAATAAATGCTGTAAATTTCGTGTTGTTCAATGAAATCGAAGGTGCCAAAGTCGCAAAAGAAGGATTGAGATCAACGTTAAAATGGAGAAAGGATCGTTCATCATTGTAAAGGCCCTTTTTCCTTTTCGCACAGGTCGGGCCATTAACGATAAATGAGAGACGAACCTTTCCGGAAAAGGCCGTACCACAATGGAACACCTCTTCATTTGGCCGATTGTGGAGCCGGGTGCTGCAACGTACGTACTACCATGAGAAATAATGCCAAAGAAAGAGAGTGCCAGTGAAATCCCAAAAGGCGACCAAAGCGCCAACGACGCATGTATGCATCTGCTGTGGATCGTGTTGCAGAAATTTTGCATACATTCGGCTTTCTCAGAATGATGTCAAAAAGCTTGAAGCCTTTACAGGGCTGCCTTCGGACGACTTTTCAAGCAATGTTGATGAAGCCGGTGAGAATTGTTTTATGAAATTCCACGATAACGGAGATTGCATATTTCTGAACACGACAAACGGCATCTACTCATGCAGCGTATATGATGCAAGATCGGTGGCTTGCAGAAGCTATCCGGCAACCGATATTCAGAAAGAAACATGTCGTGCAAATCGCAACCGGTGTCGGTGACGAAAATGGGCTGACCAGGGGTCAAAATCCCACGACCCCAAGGCCGCCGCCGCTTTTCTCCAGCCTTGCTCGATGCCGTCGTGGTGCAGCGAAATCCCCTGCCGCGAAGTATCGATAGCCAGTCCCTTTCAAAAAGCGGATCAAGCAAAAAGGGGCCGTTATTCCCCGTCAAATCTTCTTGAGGCGTCGGCCTTGCTGACGCGAATGTTCACGCCCCCGCATCGGCAAAGGCAGCACTGACGATGGCCTGCGCCTCTTGCTGGATCCGCCTCAGATGGTCCTCGCCCTTGAAGCTTTCCGCGTAGATCTTGTAGATGTCTTCGGTCCCCGAGGGACGGGCGGCAAACCAACCGTTTTCCGTTGCGACCTTCAGCCCTCCGATGGGGCTTTGATTTCCCGGCGCGTGGGTGTAGATCCCGCTGATCGGCTCTCCGGCCAGCTCCCTGGCCGTGATCGTCTCTTTGGAGAGCGCCGCCAGCGCTGCTTTTTGCCGGGGGCTTGCCGGCGCGTCGATACGTTCGTAGACCGAGGCCCCGAACTTCTCCTCCAGGTCCCGGTAGATTTCACCGGGATCTTTTCCGGTCACGGCCATGATTTCCGCGGCCAGCAGATTCATGATGATGCCGTCCTTGTCGGTGGTCCAGACTGTCCCGTCTTTCCGCAGAAACGACGCACCGGCGCTTTCTTCCCCCCCGAAGCCGAAGTCTCCGGAGACCAGCCCGTCCACGAACCATTTGAACCCCACGGGCACTTCGGACAGCTTCCGGCCCAGGCTTTTGGCCACCCGGTCGATGACGGAGGTGGAGACCAGGGTCTTTCCCACCGCGGCATCGGATCGCCAGTTGGGCCTGTTCTGGAACAGGTACCAGACCGCAACCGCGAGGTAATGGTTCGGGTTCAGCAGGCCTGCGCTTTTGGTGACGATACCGTGCCGGTCGGCGTCGGTGTCGTTGCCGAAGGCGATGTCAAAACGGTCCTTGAGCCGGATCAACCCCGCCATGGCAAAAGGGGAGGAGCAGTCCATCCGGATCCTGCCGTCCTTGTCCAGGGTCATGAAAGCGAACGTGGGATCGACCTGGGGGTTGACCACCTCCAGCGAAATCCCGTAGCGCTCTGCAATCGGCGCCCAGTACTGGACGCCGGAGCCGCCCAGCGGGTCCACCCCGAGCCGAAGCCCCGCGGATGCGATGCCCTTCAAATCGACCACATTTTCCAGGTCGGCGACATAGGGACCGATGTAATCGGTCTCCCGGACGTTGTCCGCCCTCAATGCCCTTTCCAGCGGCATCCGTTTCACATCCGCCATCCTGCCGCCGAGGATTTCATTGGCCCGCCGGGCAATTTGCTTGGTAATGTCGCTTCCCGCCGGCCCGCCGTGGGGGGGATTGTATTTGAACCCTCCGTCTTCCGGCGGGTTGTGGGATGGGGTGATCACCACCCCGTCGGCGAGGTGCCGCTGTCGGTTTCGATTGGCGGCCAGGATGGCATGGGAGATGACCGGGGTCGGGGTGTAGCCGAGCCCCTCCTGGATCATCACCGTTGCCCCCGACGCGGCAAAGACCTCCAGGGCGCTGGCCAGTGCCGGTTCAGACAGGGCGTGGGTGTCCATGCCGACAAACAGCGGCCCGTCGATTCCTTTCGAAGCCCTGTATTCGACGATCGCCTGGCTGACGGCCAGGATGTGGTCCTCGTTGAAGCTGTTCTTCAGGGACGACCCACGGTGTCCGGAAGTGCCGAATGCCACCTGCTGGGTCGGCTCGGAGGCGTCCGGGTGCCGGGTGTAATAGGTCGAAACGAGTCGCGGGATATTGGCGAGCATCGATCTGGGGGCCGGCTTGCCGGCCAGTTCGTGCACAGTCATTTTTTTCTCCAGACAGATTGATGTTTAGGGAGCAGCCGTTCATTTCGCCTGATTTCGCCCTTGGAAATCATGGTGCGGGAAAATTGAACACACCCTGCAGCAAGCTTCAGGGAATCTTCTACCGCAAGGTATTCTATCTGATTCGGTTCGCTCGCTGGTGCGGTTCACTTACTGCACCGGCCGCAGCGCCTTTTCCACGTGGACCGGCCCTTCGATCTGGCGCTGGTCGAGCATGATCCGTTCGGTCTGCAGCCAGGCTGCCTCGTCGATGCGTCCGACGGGAGCGCCGTCGACCGGGACAACCAGGCGGCGGGTCACGGAAAGTTGTTCGGCCAGGACCGCGTCTGCCGTGTCCTTGTCGTAGCGGCGCAGGACGGCAAGGGCCTCGGCGCTGTTTTTCGGATCCATGGACTCACGCCACCCCCGGAGCAGGGCCCGGACAAATCGTCGAACGCGATCCGGCTCGCTTTGGGCCGTCCGCTCCGAGACGACCACCGAGTTGGCCACGAAGCGGATGCCGTGGTCGGCCGGATTGAAAAAGGCCGTCGGTTCTCCGGCATCTTCGAGCCGATGTTGAAGAATGACTCCCTGGGCGTTTCGGTAGACCGGCCAGATGTTGACCTGACGACGGAAAAAGGGGGTGTAGTCGTAGCGCACGCTGAAAAAGGTGACCGCTTCTTCCGGGATGCCGGCCTTGGCCAGCATCGTCCGCATGATCGTCTCGTCGTTGCCGCCGTAGGTGATGCCGATGACCTTGCCCCGAAGGTCCGCCGGCGCGGCGATGTCCGCCTCGTCGGGCCGGTAGATCCACTGAAGGGGATTGACCTGGAACAGCTGGGCCACCACCACCACCGGCGAGCCCTTTTCCCGGGCGCGGATGACCTGGTCGGCCGAGGCGGCGCCGAAATCGGCGTGCCCCATCTCCAGTTCCCGGATGGCGTCCCGCTCCGGCCCGCCCTGTTTGATCTCCACCGACAACCCTTCCTCTCCGAAAAACCCGTGGGCTTTGGCGTAAAGGCCCCCCACCACGCTCACGTTGAACAGCCACTTGAGTCGATAGGCGACCTCTTCTCCTCGTGCCGTCGGCGGAACAATCCACCCCAAAAACATTGCCGCAATGATCGCCAGAGCGACCTGCACACCGAACGGCCCTGTTCGACGCCGGTTTTTTCGAAAGGGTTTTCTCATTTCACCTGCTGTGGCCATTCCATTTTCGTTTCTCAATTCTATGTTCTAAATTCTTTTTTTCAAACCCCGACTCCGCCCCAACCCCTTCTGACGGCCTGACCGGTCATCTCCAGCAGGCCCTGGTAAATAGAGAGCACGATTCCGATCAGAAACAACGCCACGAGGATCTTTCCCAGGTCGCTTTGATACAGGGCGATCCGAATACTGTATCCGATTCCGGCGTTTGCGGCGATGAATTCGGCCACAATGGTACCGGCAAACGCCAGGGTGGCGCTGCCGGCAACGGCCGTGGTCAGTTTGTTGAGGTTTTCAAACGCCCGGATCTTGACTTCGAGCTGCCAACGCATCTTGCCGGTGCACCGGTAGAAGTGCTCGATGTCCTTCACCGGTTCGGACATGATCCCCAGCACCGACAGGAGCACCGGAAAGTAGCAGATCATCGCGGCGATCAGCAGCCGGGTCACCAACCCGTCCCCCAGGAGAATGAACAGGATCGGTGCCAGGGCGACGATCGGATATGCCTGGACATTGTAGGCGGCCACCTTGATAAAGGAGCCGAACCAGGTCGCCCGCCGGCCGACAACCCCGACGAATCCGGCAAGGAAGACCGAAATCACCTGCCCCGCGACGGCCACGGCCAGTGTGTCGAGCACGTCCCTGAAGTAGCGGGGAACCGTTTCTGCCGCGGTGCCGAAAATGTGTGCGGGCCCGGGTATCACATAGTCGGAAAGACCCATGACGTACTTTAGCGCCAGCAAAAACGCCAGCCCCATGGCGTAGATGATGAGAAACTGGTAGATCCGCCTAGCCAGCATTCATGATCTCCAGCATGACCGGCTCCACCTCTTCGCGGCCGGGCGCTTCCCCGCCCCGGTGGTCCGCACCGCGGACCGCGATGCATCGCGGTTCTCTTCCGGCGCTGCGAAGCACCAGGATCCGCCGGCAATAGGTGGAAACTTCCACCACGTTGTGGGAAATGTAAAGAAAGATCGCTTCCGGATACAGGGCCTTGATCTTCAGAAGGATCGCCACCCGGGTCTTTTCGTCCACATTGGCCAGGCTTTCGTCCATGATGAGCACTTCAAAATCCTGGAGAAGATAGCGCAGAAGGTTGACGCGATTCTGCTGGCCCAGGGACAGGCTCTGAAACCGGGAGCCGACGCACGCCTCCAGGCCGAAGGCAGAAATCAGTTCTTCTTTGCGTTCGGCTTTTTCAGGCGGAGAGATGCGCTCCAGGTGCCGCCCCACGCTGGACCACCCCGGCAGTCTCTCCAGGTTGTAGCAGTAAAGGATGCTGGAGATACCGTCTGCAACGATGCGTCCTGCGGCCGGAGTGGCCCCGGTGATGATCCGCGCCAGGGATGTTTTGCCCACGCCGGAGGGGCCGAAGATGGCGTGAAAGCCGGGTTCGTTCAGCTCGAAATAGAGATTTTCAAAGACGGAGGATTCCGCTCCGGGGTAGGAAAAACCGATGTTTTCGCCGATAAGCCGCATCCGGGCTGCCTCGTGGGCGCGAAGGGCCGGGAAACGCCGATTGGGCGCGTTCAACCGGCAAGGTTTCGGTGGATTGTGCCTACCACATCCGGCCGGGGAATTCAAGCCGATCCGCAGTTGACGCGGGTTTTCAGATAAATCCCGCAACCGGAAGCAACAAGGGGTCGCCCCCGCGGGATGGGCAATCGCCTTCAAATCGAAAGGTGAATATGCTAAGTCGGTGACAGTCTCCCGACGTCATCGACGACAACCGTCCAACTCAATGGAAAACCCGATGAACTTCGAAATCGAAACGCTGATCAAAAAAATCGCCCAGTTCGCCCCGAACCCCTATCTGCAGGCCCTGCTGATCGTCGTCTTGTCCTTTGCACTGGCAAAGGTCCTGGATGTGATCGTCAACCGGGTACTGCTTCGGTGGATCAAGAAGACAAAGTTCACCCTGGACGACAAGATCCTTGAAATCTTCCACAAACCCGTCTTTGCCAGCATCATGCTCTTCGGCCTCGCCCTGGCCGCCGAACGGTTGTCCTTTCCGGGAACGATCCACTTCATCACGCTCAGCGGTCTGAAGACGGTGGCGATCTTCGTGTGGGCCGTGGCCGGCGCCCGCTTCCTGAAACTGCTGCTCGATCTGGTGAGCCGCGACCAGAGCCGTTTTGTCTTGATCCAGGACCGGACCCTTCCCCTGTTCAACAACCTGCTCGTGATCCTGGTGGTCGCCCTTTCCGCCTATTTCGTGTTTCTGGCCTGGAAGATCGATGTCACCGCATGGATGGCGTCGGCCGGCATTCTCGGCCTGGCGATCTCCTTTGCCGCCAAGGATTCGCTGGCCAACCTGTTCGCCGGCATGTTTATCGTGGCAGACGCCCCCTACAAGCTCGGGGATTTTATCGTGCTCGACTCCGGCGAACGCGGCGAGGTGACGCACATCGGCATCCGCAGCACCCGTCTGCTGACCCGGGATGACGTGGAGATTACCGTCCCCAACGCGATCATGGGAAACGCCAAGATCACCAACGAGGCCGGAGGCCCTCATGAGAAGTACCGGATACGGGTCAAGGTCGGGGTGGCCTACGGATCGGATATCGACAAGGTGCACGCCGTGCTTCTGGACGTCGCCGAAAAGCACCCGGAGGTCTGCAGCGACCCCGCGCCCCGGGTCCGCTTCCGGGCTTTCGGCGATTCGAGCCTCGACCACGAACTGCTCTGCTGGGTGCAGCGGCCCGTTCTCCGGGGAAAGGTGCTCCACATTCTCAACACCGAGATCTACAAGCGGTTCGCCGCCGAGGGAATCGAGATCCCCTTTCCACAGCGGGATGTTCACTTGAAGGGAACTGACGAGAAGGGACGAACGTCCAACGTCCAACATCGAACGCCGAACGTCGGTTGAACGTTCTGCGTTCGATGCTCGTCATTTCAGGTAGGTCCGGAACACCTGGCTCATCTCTTCGATACACTCGTCCACGGTGTGATAAGCGTATCCGGCCAGGAGACGGCCCTCCTCGTAGATATCGATCCCCGGGGCGTAAGGGGGAAACGCCAGCAGGCTGTTTGCGATGACCCGATAGTTTCCGGCGCATCTGACCGCAAGTACGATCCCGGCGTCCCCCCCGGAGATGGCTGCAAATCCGGCGCTGGTGATCTCGGCCGGCTGAGCATCGCCGCCGGTCATGGTTTTCAGAACGCTTGGGGGTAGAAAAACGGCGCAGATTCCGTCGGTGAGCAAAATTTCCTTGCGAAGTCTTTTGAAAAGGCGCTGCTCTTCTTCCAGCAGGTTTTGGAAGGTGATCATGTTCCCCGGGACGAAAAATCGTTCCAGCCGGACGAGCATCTCTTCTAAAAAGCATTGCCATCCGGCCACGGTCGGCTCTGCCCCGCCTTGGATACGCGCTTTCTTTTTGGAACGGGCCTGCTCGATTTTCTCTTCGATCATGGAGAAGGGGTCCTTTCGCCGCAAGTGGGATCCGTATCGTCGCCGGTTCCCACCGCACATCTTTTGCCGGCGACGTCATTCAACGAGCTTTTTCCAAGGGTACGACAGATGAACGGCATCGGCAAGGCAGCCATCTTCCTCGTCCTTTTTCTCTGGGCCCCTCCTTTTCCGGCGTTTGCAGAGCGGATCATCGTATTCGATGCCGCAACGGGCGTTCATTCCTCGGTGTTTATCCGGGTTCAGACCCGGGGCACCCTGTTTTCGGCCGGTGGGCTGCTCGCCGAAATCGAGGTGGAGGGAACGACCGCCGGAACCGTGCTCACCGGCGCAGACGGCTTCGGCTATCTGAAATTCACCCCCACCCGCTCCGGTCTTTTGACGGTGACGGCCCGGCTCGGGGATCGAGCCGGCCGGGGGCGTCTGCTGTCGGTCCTTCCGAGCGAACCGGTGCTCGTCGTGGAGATCGACGGCCCGGTCCGCAGTCTTCCGAAACTGACCACCACCGTCGAACACGCCGCCGACAGCCTCCGAGCGCTGTCCGGCGCGTTTCGGATCATCTACCTGGCCGGCATGCTCGGGCCCGCCGTGGACCGCGCCTGGCTGGCTTCGGTAAACATGCCCGAGTCGGTGGTTCTCCCCGGAGACGGGGCCGGTCTTTTGAGGGGCCTGAAGGAGAAAGGGATGGGCATCCGAGCGGTGG
>JASFPT010000172.1:0-8667 GCA_050115795.1 Desulfobacterales bacterium | reverse complement strand
CTATTGCTTTTGTTTCCGGCTTCCGACCTCCGACATCGGGCATCTTGAGCTGCCTCATTGACAGCGGGATGAAGGTCTGACAATTCATACGGGAGGGATTTCATTTGCATCCGGAACCCTTCGGGGTTCGTCGTCGATCTGAACCAGTTGCCAAAAACATGGAGGCTATTCGATGGAAAAGGTCAACCTGGGGGCCGTCATCCCCGCCTACCCGATGCCCGTGTCGCTGGTGGGCGCCCATGTGAACGGGAAACCGAATTTTCTGGCCGTGGCGTGGTTTTCCATGGTCGGCTTCCGGCCGCCGCGGATCGCCATTTCCCTCGGAAAAGGCCACTTCACCAATCCGGGCATCCGGGAAAACGAGGCCTTCAGCCTGTGTTTGCCTTCCGCGGAGATGGTGGAGATCACCGATTACTGCGGCATCGTTTCGGGCAAAAAAACCGACAAATCCGAGATCTTCGATCTTTTCTACGGAGAGCTGAAGGCCGCACCGATGATCGCCGACTGCCCCCTTTGCCTGGAGTGCCGGGTGGTGCAGGTGGTGGAAAACGGCGCAAACGAGATCTTTATCGGCGACATCGTGGGCGTCTATACGGAAGAGCGGTTCCTGACCGACGACCGGCTCGATTTTGCGAAGATGAAGCCGCTGGTTCTCTCCCAGCCGGACACCGCCTACTGGGGCCTCGGCGAGCCGGTGGCAAAGGCCTGGAACGTCGGGAAAAAGTACAAGGCCAATCGGAAATAGGCGATTTAAAATCGAGAAATCAGGACGGTAATCACCGCCAAGAGGAATCGAACCGGCACGGACCCCAGATTGCAACTGCCATGATCACCAAAGTCATCAGCGGCGGCCAGAGCGGAGCCGATCAGGGCGCCCGCCATGCAGCGAAAAAACTCGGCGTCCCTTTCGGCGGCCGGATCCCCGAAGATCGGCCCCCTGAAGAGAGGGTTCTTCCCTTTGCCTACACGCCCCACGAAATGCCCGCCCAAAGAACCCTCACGGCGATCGAGAAAAACATCCTCGAATCCGACGGCACCCTCATTCTGACCCACGGCAGACTCACGGGCGGTTCCCTGCTGACCAAAAAGCTCTGCAAACGGCACAAGAAGCCCTGGCTCCACAAAGACCTGACCGAGAAGTGGTACGCCGATGTCTCCTCCGAGATTCACTCCTGGGTCGTTAAACAAGGGGTCGAGATCCTGAACGTCGCCGGCCCCAGAGCCGACAAAGACCCCTTGATCTACGAGAGCACCCTGTACGTGGTCGAGGCGGTTTTGTTGTTGAGCCTGGTCGAGGCGGACGCCGGGGCAAAGCTGTCTGATTTTAAAAGCGATGAGCTCCTGGCCCACTTCATGACCCCCAAAAGCATCGACCAGGCCATCGACCAGATGCTCCATGATCTGGATACCCATCAGAGAGATTCCCTGAGCCGGCTCGAAGAAGAGGAGCTGCCGATGCTTCACATGAACCTGGGATTGTACGTCCGCAGCCATTTCCAGCTCCTTGCCGAGCCGTCGGATCTTCTCGAGGACTGCCGAAGGGTTTCGGGCAACAAAGAGATGACCGCCGACGATGCATCGGATATGCTGGTCAAAAGGCTGTGGGAGTTTTTGCGGCAGAAAAGTCAATGAAGTGCAAAGCGCCTGGCGGCGCGGTGTGCGGTGTGTGGTTGGTGGTAGGTGGTTTGTGGCAGACCGCATATTCGGACATTATGATTTTTCGCTGCTTGCCCGGCGCAGACGATGGCTGCTGAAGCAAGACGATAGTAATAGACTGCCTTTGTTTCAAACAGACGATCGTATTGGAACCCTGCCGGGCGGCACGCGGTCACCCAGGCAAGGCCGGCGCACCTGAACCCTTCCGGCAGTTGACCTTCAGAGCCGATCTCACCGCACTCGACGACTCGAATGTAGACCGTGCTGTCCGGGTCGAAACGCCGGCGGGAAAGGAATTCGATTCCGCCGGAGCGGCACCACGTCATCCGGGCGGGGCAATGGGCCGCCGGGCCCGGAAACGAACGGAACATGCAGACGTCGAGAACGAGTTTCTGCAAAACGCGGCCGCTGCTTTTGCCATTCTCTTCGACGGCCCTTGAAACGACGGCGCTAGCGGGCAAGCCGCTCGGCCAGGCGCCGGATGTGCCGGCCGTCGGTGCCGCAGCAGCCCCCGAGAAGCTTCAGGCCGAATGCGTCGTGGAGGGCGGCCACTGCCTCTGCAAAGTCCTCCGGTTCTTCTTCCACCAGGGCCCGGCTGTTGTCGAGCTCTTCGGGGGTCAGGGCCGCGGTGTTGGCAAAAAGGCCCAGGAGCCGCTCCCGCACGAAGGGAGAACAGTGCTCGGGGTGGTTCAGGGCGCTTTCCAGAAACGAGGCGTGGGTGCAGTTGGCCATGTAGGCGAAGGGCTTGGGATCGACGGCCCCGTCGATGGCGGCATAGGCCTCTTTCAGGGGGGTGCCGTCGAGCAGCGTCCCTTCCGGGCGGACCACGAAGGAGACCACGTAGGGCTTTTCCGTGGCGGCCAGGGCGGCGGCCAGCCCCGTGGCTTCGGAAAGCGCGGGCAAGGTGGCCGCCAGCAGGAAATCGGCCCCGGTGGCCGCCAGCTTTTCGGCCTGCCAGGTGTGAAACTCCCGGGACTCGTCGACGCCGAGGGCCGCTTCCGGCTTGTAGGCGTCTCCCCGGCAGCTGAGCAGACCGCAGATGGCCACCTTCTTTGCGTAGTCGCCGTAGCTTTGGCGCAGTTCGTCGAGCATCCGGAAGTTGTCGGCGTTCACATCCCGGTCCGCATAGCCCGCCGCTTCGATGCGCGCCCGGCTGGCCCGCCAGGTGGGGGTGGAAAGGACCAGGGGCAGATCGGTCTCGGCGCCGGCGTCCAGGTACTGCCGGAAGATCTCCTCGATGGCGGCGCGCTTGTCCGGGTCGTAGACGAAGGCGGAGTTGACCACGTGCTCGTCAAGCTCGTACCCGGCCCGTTTCAGGCGCTCGATCACGGCGCCTTCGCCCAGGATGCGGGGGTGGATCTGGAAGAATTGTTTGAGTTCGGTCGGGTTCATGGCGGTTCCATTCTGTTTTTCGGATTCCAAAAGAGCTTCGGTGCCAGCCATTTATTTCTTTATCGTGAAAGGAAATGAACGATTCGAGGAAAAATGCTCATAGCATGCCCCCAAAAAGGGAACGATTTCTCATCGAGCGACCATCGGATTACCATCGAAATCCCCCTACCAAAGGGGGACTTCCCAGTCGCACCCCGATAGAAAAGGGAAATCTTTCAATCTCTTTCCCCTCTGAAAAAGGGGGGCCGTGGGGGACTTGAACCCGCCTCTGCGAATTTATTCTGCCGAAATCCCCTCGAAGGCTTCACTTTCTCAGGTGCCAAAAGTATGTGTCCGTTGGCATTTTTCAACCCCCGGACGGGCGGTAGAACGTCGACAGCGATCGGCGGCACATGTTACTGGGGAGACGCAATCAGAAGCAGGGAGGAGAACAGATGGCACCGAAGGAAAAAATCGCTCTGCTCGGCACCGGGCTCATGGGTCGGCCCATGGCCGAAACCATCGCAAGGGCCGGCTACCGGCTGACCGTGTGGAACCGGACCCGGGAAAAGGCCCTTCCCCTGGCGGACCACGGTGCTGCCGTGGCCCGCAGCCCGGCGGAGGCGATCGAGACCGCCGACGGCATCGTCCTCATGCTGGCAGACTACCCGGCGATCTGCGACGCTCTGCTCTCCGCCGAGGCCGCCGGCGCCCTATCCGGCAGGACGGTCCTGCAGATGGGAACGATCGCACCCGAACAGAGCGTCTTTTTGAGCCGTCAGATCCGAGACCGCGGTGCCGACTACCTCGAAGCGCCGGTGTTGGGAAGCATCCCGGAGGCCGCCGAAGGCCGGCTGCTCATCATGGCAGGGGCCGCTCCCGGCCAGTTCGACCGATGGGCCGAACTGCTGTCGTGCCTCGGCCCGGACCCCCTTCTGATCGGCGAGGTCGGAAAGGCCGCGGCGCTGAAACTGGCCATGAACCAGCTCATCGCCGGGCTGACCGCCTCGTTTTCCCTCAGCCTGGCCCTGGTGCAGCAAAGCGGGGTGCCCGCGGACTTTTTCATGGACATCCTTCGCAAAAGCGCCCTGTACGCCCCCACCTTCGACAAGAAGCTGGGCAAGATGCTGTCAGGGGATTTTTCCAATCCCAACTTCCCGGCAAAGCACCTGGCCAAGGACGTTCGGCTGTTCGTCGATACGGCCCGGGCGATGGGCCTCGAAACCGCCGGCATCGACGGCATCCGGCAGATCGTGGAAAAGGCGGTGGAAAAAGGCCTGGGCGAGGAGGACTATTCGGCGATCTACAGAGCGATTTACAAAGGCGGATAGAACGGGTAGGGGCAAGCTGTTACGCTATTCAGCTGATAAGCTGATAAGCCACGGAAAGCCCATTTTGGGCGCCGGCCTGCTTTCTTTTGGCTTAGCAGCTTAATAGCTCAGCAGCTCAACAGCTTGGCGGCGCAGCTGCCCTTCCTACGCGCCACCTGCCACCAGCCACCCCCCGCCGGTGATCAGCACCGGCGCAGCAGCTCCTCTCTCACCTTTACCATCGCCAGCGTGTCCTGGCCGCAGTACTCGAGAAGCGCCGCCTGAATGGCCGCCTTTTCTTCATCGGGGGTGGCCGGGTCGACCATCTTCAGCCAGGCAAAGGAGGCCTGGGTGCCGTCCTGCACGGCCAGGTGCTTGTAGTCCATCTCCGGGACCAGGGCGGGCAGCACCGCCTTGATGGAAAAAGAGCCCAGAAAAGCCGGGTGATAGTAGTGGTTCCGCACGATGGCGTGCAGGTCCACGAACCGGTCCGCCAACCGCTTGACCCGTTCGGTGAACTGCGGCAGGACTTCTGCGGTCTCCCGCAGGATCCGCTTTTCGTAGGGGGTGTAGATGACGATCGACCCCTTGTCGCCCAAGGCCTCGAACAGCGTCTCTGCAAAGGCGCTCCTGGGATCGCTGTCTTCGGTGTGCAAAAACTGCCGATGGACAAGGCCCCCGTCCGCCGAAAGGACGTGGTCCGACCACTGGAACGGCAGCGCCTGAAACGGCCGGGTGCCGGCATACCGGGGAACGGCCGGGGCGGCGGTCTCGAAATCGAGAAAATGAACCGGCGGAACGACGTCGCCGAGCAGTGCTTTCAGATCGGGGGAGACATAGGCCGTGCCCCTTTTCACGCAGTCTCTGACCCGTTCCTGGACGGCCGTCAGGGGAAAATCGCCGGGGATGTCTCCGATCCGGTCGATGCCCGAGGCGGCCAGGGCGTCCATCTTTTCCTGGTTGATTCCGAAAAGATAAAAGACCCAGTCCGGCGGTTTGTCTTTCGTGCAGTGGGCCCAGAACTCGCAGGTGTGGGGCCGGTGGCAGTGGCGGGAGGGGGCGATGGCCGGCGGATCCGAGGCCGACAGCATCCCTTTTAAGGCGTCCAGATCCCTGGAAACGAATTCTTCGAGCCCTCGGGCCACCTCGGTCAGATCGGCCAGGGTAAATAAGAGATCCAGGTCGATCGGCCCGCCGTCGTGCAGGTAGCTGCTGTCGATGTGCATCAAAAACGCCCGGTCCACCCTCACGCCGGCCTGCCGCAGCACTTTGTATTGAATGGCGACGTCGGTGTGGTGCTCGTCTTTGACACCGGTGGCGGATTTGACCTCGATCAGGTTCCAGAAACCGCCGCGCAGCCGCTGGAGGATGTCGGCCCGCACCCGCACGCCGTCCTCGAAAAACCCGGCCTCGAACAGGGCCGCTGCCCCGGGGTCGGCCATGGCCTCCCGGGTCGTTTGAACCGCTCGGTCGTGATGGAAGTGGTCTTCTGCGATGAGCCGGCCGCCGGCAAATTTTTGCGTCGCCAGAATGCCGACCCGATGCCCCATCTCGAAGATCGCCTCCTGGGCCGGGGTGACCGGGGAGGCCAGCTTGCGGTTGTAGCACTGGTGCCAGAGCCGCAGGGGGCACTGCAGCCCGGCCAGAAAGCGGGACTTGGAAAGGGCGGGACCGGTGTAGGGCGTCATGGGGTTTCGTTCTGTTTTGTCATTCCGGACGAGCGAGGCGAGATTCGTGGTTCGCTCCAGGCGGCTTGGCCGCGATGACGCATTGTGGCACATTCACGACCGGCCGGCAATTCGTTTTGCAGAGACGACTCCCCTCCGCTTCGTTTGTTGGAAGACCCCCTTCCCTCCTGCTCAAAAATCATTATGGTTGGATAGGGGTCGCCGGCGGAAACGCGGCGGCCTTCTATTCAACCCATGGGCAACACGATCAGGAGGTGAAAAATGAGCTCATCCGACAAGACCTTCGACAGTTCCTGTTACGAGGACTGCGAGTCGATGTACAAGGCATGTATGAGCAGCCGTGAGCACGAGTCGGTCTGCAAGATGAAGATCGCCCAGTGTTCCTGCGGTTGTGTGATCGAATAAATTGCGGCCTTTGAATGGGCCTTCTGAAGCGACACGGGGCTTCGGCAAAAGCCGGAGCCCCGTTTTTTTAAGGGCTCAGCGCTACCGTTCAGGCGTATACCTCATCCATCTTCCCGCGAAGGATTGAAAATCCTCGGTACACATAAATTCGAAACCCAAAACAACGGCTTACCCAAGCAGGTTCGGATTTCGTGCTTTTGGCCCTTTTTCAAGGCCCCACAAAGCTTAGAGATTGTGATGCGATTTCCGATGATCATGCCGGCCTTCTTTGCCTTGCGCCGTGATCGCTGCCGCCCCGGCGCAGGAGCCACACCGCCATGTAAACGACGGGGGTGTCCAGGGCCGCGATGGCAAACTTGATGATCCACTGGCCGATGATCAGCGGCCAGACCGGCATCACCCCGAAAAAGGCGATGGTGATGAACACCACCGAATCGAGCAGCTGGGATGCGGCGGTCGACAGGTTGTTGCGAAGCCAGAGATGGCGGCCCCCGGTAAGATTTTTCCAGAAATGAAACGCCCACACGTCGTGATACTGGCTCACCAGGTAGGCGACAAAGGAGGCGACGATGATCCGGGGGGTTGCCCCCAGCACGGTGTCGAAGGCCTCCTCGTGGGGCCAGAACGGTGCCTTGGGCCAGAGAAGCCCGATCTGCACCAGCACCAGCACGACGATCAGGGCGGCAAATCCGCCGAGCACCGCCAGCTTCGCCTGCTCCTTTCCCCAGATCTCGCTGATCACGTCGGTGCAGACGAAGGTGATCGAGTAGGCCAGGACCCCGGCCGGCACGTAGAGCCCGAAGACGCCGATGATCTTTCCGGCCAGCACCGACGCGATGGTGATGCTCCCGGCAAAGATCGACAGCAAAACGATAAAGGCACGATCATATTTGTTTGCAGCGTCCATTGATATCCTCGGTTCTGGACTGGACGGTCATCACCTCCGGAAAAGCCGCGTGGCCGTCCAATTTTTTATCGAACTGTTGGGCGTTTCGCGGAACGCGGAACCGTTATAACATCTCAGAACGATTCCTTTTTTCTGTTGAAAGCGATTGACCCGCGAAGACGCCCGTCTTGGTTGCGCTCCAGCGTATCTTCGCCGCGGCAGGCCGAAGGACGCGGCACTAGAAGGACTTGTAGATCCTCGCCAGCGGGTGCCCCGGAGCCTGGATGGAAAGATCGTTGAAATACCCGTAGGGCGTCTGTGCGGCCGCGTATCCCGCGCTTTGAAGGCGCGCCTGGGCGCGGTCGAAAAGGGCCTTGGCCTGGCCGGGGTCGGCCTTTTCCTCTCCCAGGTGAGTAAACGAGTGCAGGACGATCAGCTCCGTCTCCCATTTTCTCGCCAGCCACTTGGCATTCTTCACAAGTTTGGTTTCCGCGGCGCTGCCGTTTTCAACGTCCTGCGGCTCCACGTGGATAAAGGCCGCAACCGCTTTTTCCCGGCCGTCTGCCTCCGCATCCGGCGCCTCTTCCAGCGTCTTCAGACTCGGGGTCCATTCAAACCGGTCGCAGTACCAAAAAAGAACTCTCATACCTGTCCCATCCGGTGGTGTTTTTCCGCGTCGATCTTCATGTCACCTCTCCTTTTGAGGCGCTTTGCGGCCCGCGTTCGCCGTCACCGCCTCAGACCGCCGCTTTTTGATCGGGTTTCGCGACATGCCAGGCGCATCACCAATTTGCGCCGGGAATTTTATCCAGTGTAGGCGATCGGCCCGGATCGATCAAGCCGGGCAATACCGGCGGATTATTTCTGCGAACTGATCGGGCGCGGTGAGGCCCAGCCATCGGTTTTGAAGATCGAGGTCGGAAAAGCAAACGGCGGGAAGCGCTTCGGCGGCCTGGGCAGGCCACGCGGCCGCCAGCGGGATGTTCCCCGTCTTTGCGCCCAGGACGGGCTGGGCAATCGGCAGTTGAACCAGCAGCACCCGTTGCATATCGCTCGTCGTGCATTGGGGCGGGGGCAACCCGCCGGGCAAGGCGGCACAGAGCCTGGCGCTCCGCACTAGGAAAGAACGGAATCACGCGCCGCTTCTGCCCCGACGCTGTCCCGCCGTATCTGCGACTGGAGCCGCAGGAAGTTTTTCCCCACCACCGCCGCCTCCACCTCGGCGGGCAGCTTCAGGCGGCGGACCTTGGCCAGCTCGGCGGCCGGGCTGCCGAAGGGAAAGTCGGACCCGAACAGGAGACGGTCGGGGCCGTAGCGGCGGATGTACTCCCGGATTTCGCCGGCGGAGGCA
>JASFPT010000171.1:0-8766 GCA_050115795.1 Desulfobacterales bacterium | reverse complement strand
GGCCATGGAAACCGGACCGCGACATTACCCGGCCGGTTCAACCATGGGGGCAATCCTGATGGCTGTCCGACCCGGCGGAAAGCCTCCGGAGCTCCATCGGTTCCGGCGCCGAAGACGAAAATTCTGGTGGAACCGACAACAGGGCGTCTGCCCAACTTTTTGTGCAGTGCTGCACAGAAAATTGGGCAGTTTGATTCCAACCGGATCGGCAAGGCTGTTTTAACCGACGGAAAGGAAAAGCGTTTTTCTGAATACCGTACCTGGCATGGCCTGTGCTAGTCAAATCTCAATTTGCCGGTCCGCCGGATCGGAACGCGGCCGCCCCATACAACAGGGGGCGGCTCTCGTGACCACCCGAAAGCTGGAGTCTCCTCCGAGTGCGTCCCAAAGAACATCATCCAGAAAGCCTCTTTGAAGGGGCCACCCGGTCCGAGGCGCACGGGCTGCAGGTCGAAGTCGGATTCGACAGCGAACGGCAATTGGTCACCGTGAAGGCGGAAGGCGATCTGAACGAAAGATCCAGCCTTCACCTGGCACGTCAATTCCGCGAGGCCGTTTTGGGCTGCGGGTGGCAGCGGCTTGTCTGCGATTGCAGATCGGCCCGGTTCTCCGAATCGGTGATCGGCATCTACGAATCCTCAGACCGGCTGCAGAGAGAACGGGTCCCCCGGGGCCTTCGAATCGCCGTAATCTATGAAAATGATGAGCAAAAGCATCGATTCTGGGAGACCGTCGTTCGCAACCGGGGCTTTATGGCCCGGGTGTTTCGAACTCCGAAAGAAGCCACCGACTGGCTGATCGACCCCGAAGGATAGGCCGGGGATTTTCGCAATCGGCCTCAGATTGCCGTCTCGAGGCTTTTCGGGCTCCCTCAACAGGCCGGCTTCCGCATTGCCTTTCCCCATCGTCGTCACAGCGCCGCAGCATCGCCCCAGACAAGGGAGCGGACCGGGTTCACGAAGCACGGCCTTGTGAAAATGGCTTTGGAACCTTCTGCGCGGTTCGCGCCGGGTTTGAGAAAGCCGGCATCTGCGGCATCTGCCGGAGGGTTGCACCTTCTGTCGATTCGTATTACAGCGTCAGTTCCGGGCGCCGTCTGCTTCGATCAACCGCTTCCGATGGTCGCACCGACGCCCCGATCGCCTTTCTGCTTCAGGATGCCGCAGCGCAAAAATGGACCGGATGCTCCCTCCGGTCAACGCCCAAGGAGACGCCAGTGAAGGTTGTTCGATTCAACAGCGCCGACCGGTACGAACCGGAAAAGGACTGGAAACGGGTGAGCCTCTGCAGTGAAAAAGACATTTCCATCGAACATTTCGTCAAGCCGCCGCGCCACGCTTCTCCCCACCATGGACACCCGGCTGCCCAGATCCTGGTGGTGCTTCAGGGAAAGATGTCGGTGACCGACGACGCCGGAACCCGCCATGTGCTGGCGGAAAACGACTGCATTTACATTCCGGGCGAGGCCCTGCACACGGTTACCAACGAGCTGGACACCCCCAGTGTCGGCTTGGATATCTTCGTGCCGGGTCGATCCTTCGATTTCTGGCTCAAACGCTCAAAAAAGGAGATCGCCTGAAGAACGGCGGCCCCGACGGCCGGCTGTCCGCTTCTGAATGGATCGACACCACCCTCGCGACAAGGAGCTGCCCGATGCCCGCTGTTCGTGCAAACGGGATCCACATCGAATACGACACCTTGGGAAAACCGGCGGATCCCGCCCTGGTTCTGATCATGGGGCTGTCCACCCAGATGGTCGCCTGGCCGGATCGTTTCTGCCAGATGCTTGCCGATGCCGGGCACTTCGTGGTTCGCTTCGACAACCGGGACGTGGGCCTTTCAGAAAAGATGGAAACGCTTGGCGTTCCGAATCTGGAGCAGATTGCCCAAACCGGCTGCAAAGGGATGCAGGCGCCGTACACCCTTGCGGACATGGCAGCTGATGCGGTCGGCCTCATGGATGCGCTCGGTCTGGCGGCCGCCCATATCTGCGGGCTGTCCATGGGCGGCATGATCGCCCAGATCATGGCCATCGAAATGCCGACGCGGGTTTCCAGTCTCATCAGCCTTGAGTCGACCACCGGCGAGCCGGATCTGCCGACCTCCACACCCGAGGCCATAGCGGCGATGATGTCCAAACCGCCCATCCAGAGACAAGCCTACGTCGACTACCAGGTGGAAGTGTATCGGGCCTTTTCCGGTGGATCGCCGTTCTACGATGAAGCCCTTCAGCGGGAGCTGTCGGCCCGGGGCCATGATCGGATGTTTTATCCGAACGGATTTGCCCGGCAGATGGCAGCGATTCTCTGCGCCCCGGCAAGACGCCGGGCACTTTCCGCCGTGGCGGCACCGACACTGGTCATCCACGGCGACTGCGACACGGTGGTGCCCCCGGACCACGGCCGGGATACGGCGGCGGCCGTGCCCGGGGCAACCCTTAGAATCCTCCGCGGCCTGGGGCACGGAATGGCGTATCCCTCCCTCTGGAAGGAGATGGTCACCGCCATCTCCGGGCACACGAAGGCTGCCCGTAACTAGCGCCCCTTTCCGGCGGCCCGGGCGACCGTCGGCGAAAAGACGGCCGGCGGTTGACCCCTCTTTCGGCACCCGGAGCCGGTTGCGATGAACCGAAAAAACGACCCACAGAACCGGCTGGTTCAGGACATGGCTGCGGTGCACGAGGCGTTCTGGGGTTCGGCACACGATCAGGACGATCTCCGGGCCCTCCGCGCAAACCTGTCGGCACTGTTGGACAACACCGATGCCTGCATCCTGTTCAGCGACCATTACGGGAAGCCTGTTTTTTTCAACCGCAATTATGCCCGGGTCATGCGGGAGGCGCTCGGCATCCGGATGGCCCCCGGCATCCAGCCGCATCTCCGGTTGCCCGAGGCGGAACGCCGCTGGTGGTCGGAACTGCACCGGCGGGTGCTGGGCGGAGAGACGTTTTCAGAGGAATACGCCCATACCTTTCCCAACGGTACCGCCCGCACCTTCGAAATTCGCTTTCACCCGGTCCGGATCAGCGGCCGGATCGCAGGTTTTACCGAGGTTACACGGGACATTACGGCCAGAAAAATCAAGGAGTCCCGGATCCGGGTGCAACGGGATCTGGCCATCGCGCTGGGTTCGACCCGGACCCTTTCAAGGGGACTTCGGCTCTGCCTCGACGCCGCCATCCAGGTCGCGGAAATGGATTCCGGCGGGATCTATCTGCTCGATGCCGCTTCCGGCGTGTTCGAATTGACCGCCCATCGCGGCCTGAAGAAGCCCTTCGTGCACGCGGCCTCCCGATATCTCCCGGATTCAGCGTCGGCCCGGATCATGATGGAGGCCCGGTCCAGGATTTTTCAGCGGGTCGATGCCGACATGCCGATGGCCGAGCATCTCGTCCGGGAAGGAATCGTCAGCTTTTGCAGCGTCCCCTTTTGCAGCGAGGAGCGGGTTTTGGGCTGCATCAAGGTCGGCTCCCACCAACGGTCCGACATCGCCGACGAAGATCTGACCGCCCTGGAGGCCATCGGCGCGCAGATCGGCGGAGTGGTCGCCCGGCTCGAGGCAGAGGCGGCCCTCCGCCGGCAGCACGACCTTTTCCAAAGCTTTCTGGACCACACGCCGGCAATGATCCACATCCGGGACCAGGAAGGCCGCTATCTTCTGTCCAACCGGCGGCTCGAGGAGCTGTTGAATCTTTCCGCAACGGAGCTTCTCGGCAAAACGGTCGACGAGATCTTTCCCTCCGATGTGGCCCGCCGGGCCCGACGACAGGATCGCCGTGCCTTGGAAGCGGGCCGCCCCGTTTCTTTCGAGGAACGGCTCGGGGCCAAAGGGCGCGAGCGCGAGTTTTCCGACGTCAAGTTCCCGATTCTGCTCCCGGAAAACGGCGAGCTGGGGGTTTGCACCATCTCCATGGAGATCACCGAGCAAAAGAGAACGGAAAGGGCGCTCAGGGAAAGCGAAGAGCACCTGCGTTCCCTGATGGAGACGGCGAGCCGGTTTGCCGTGTACCGGCTGCGCATCGATCCATCGGCGCCGCAAGGGCTTCAGGTGGTGTTCGTCAGTCCATCGATCCGCGATCTGATGGGGGTGGAAGACCCGATGGCCCTCGAGAATTGGTTCGCGAACCTGGTTCCGGAGGACCGAGCGCGCATCGTGGCCGCCAATCGGGCCGCCTTCGACGCAGATCGCTTCGACGAGGTCATGCGGGTTAAATTGCCGGAAACCAAAGAGATCCGGTGGATTCATGCGGTTTCCAGAGCCGTTCGGGAGGCGGATGGCCCCACGCGATATGTCAATGGCATCGTGATCGACATTTCCGAACAGAAGCGGATCGAACAAGCGCTACAGGATCGCGAGCGGCAGCTGAAGTCCGAATCGAAAAAGCTGCAGGAGGCAAACGTCGCGCTGCGGGTGCTGCTGAAGAAACGGGAGGAGGACCGGTCCGGCCTCGAGGAAAAGGTGCTGACCAATGTAAACGAACTGGTCTATCCATACCTGCGGAAGGCGCTGGATCTGGTCTCCGACCCGAAGGTGCGGATTCACCTGGACATCGTGCAAGAGAATCTCAACCAGATCATTTCCCCGTTTGCCCGCAAGCTGACATCCCCGTTCTTTCGCCTCACCCCGGCTGAAATTCAGGTGGCACATCTGGTCCGGCATGGCTACAGCTCAAAAGAGATAGCCGAACAGCTGGGCATTTCCCCGAAAACCGTGGAGGTGCACCGGCTCAACATCCGCAAGAAACTCGGAATCGCCGGCAAGCGGACCAATCTTCGCACCTATCTGCTCAGCCTCGGCTAACCATGCGCCTTTTTCCCGGCGACGGGAACGCATAGAATCCGGTCTTTCCAGATCCAGGCCCGGGCACCACTTATAAAAAATAAGTGAAATATAATTAAAATAACAGTGTTGAGATGCGGTTTTAAACAGATTATCAACAACAAGAGCAGGAAATGGACAAAGCCTTCCTCCAAGGGTTCCATGCATTTCCTGCGGTATTGGAGCCGGGGCGGGCCGGCTTTGCCGGTCCGCCCCCATCTTTTTGGACCCATCTTCCCCACGTCGAATCCATGGCCAGCAAAAAGCGCCGAGTCCCAGCGTTTTACTGCGCGGAGTGCAAAAAAATCTGCGGGGAAAGCGGGCGGTGGGAGAAGATGGAACCGTCCCGGGATCCGGAAAAAGCACCGGCCGATTTCTGCCTGAGCCTCTGCCCGAAGTGTTCCAAAAAGATCTATCCGAAGAACTACCACCTCACCTGATACCTTTCGGGAAAGAGATGCGGCAAAGCCCGGGAAAAGGGGCGTCATCTGAACCGATGCCGGGAGCTTGATGAGATGAGAACGGTTCGTGACAATGGCGGGAGGCGCGTCGGGCAAGACCGTCGGCACCGGCAGGTCCCCATCGCGTTTTGCGAACGGCGCTCGGAGAAAGACCGGCGCAACGGGGAGGATCGCCGCAGCGGCCGGGATCGGCGCAGTCCGAAGGGTCTTAGACGCTTGATCGGAGCGGATCGACGATGGGCCTTCCGGCGTGAATCGGTCTTTTTTTTCGAGGAGTCGACCCTCCCCTGAAAAAAGGGGGTAGCGACGGCTCGGGTGATCTTCCGAGAAAGCGAAAAGCCGATGTTACGGCCATGCGCCGGAACCTCGGCTTTTTCTTTTCCGCAAAATCGCGCAGCGATCCGCCCTGGACGAATTAGAAGGGCCAGTAGCTGTTGTCGAACCAGATTTTTTCGGTGATTTCCCGGTCGATGCCGGCCAGGAAATGAAGGTGCTCCGACTCCCAATCGGCCAGCCATCGATAGAGTCGCTGCTCCTCGGGATCTCCGGATTCTTCGGCCCTGTCAGCGTACAGCCGAATGGACCGCTCCTCCATGGCCATGGCGGCAGCCACGGCCGCCGCCTCGAAGCCGGCCGCCGCGATCTGCTCTTTTAATTCCTGGGACAAAACGCTTGAGGCGATCTGACTGCTTTCCGCCTGAAAGACGCCCGGAGCGAACCGGCCGGTTTTTTGAACGCTCGCTGCCTGATCGGACAGGACCTTGATGTGCCGGCGTTCTTCTTCAGCCATCATGCTAAAAAACTGTTGAACCGCCGGGCTTTTTGCTTCCTCGGCGACCTTGCTGTAAAAGGCGTTTCCCCGCTGTTCCAGCAAAATGGCGCTCTTCAAGATATCCAAGGGTTTCGATTGGCTCATCAGAATCCTCCACGGTGATGATCTTTTTTCACGAGAGCCCCAAAGGTAGGCCCCTGGATCGTCAACGTCAAGAAAAACTCTGGAAACAACGATCCCCCGGGGCTAGGCGCCGGCCGCAGCCAGGGGTTCGGGGGGTTCTCCATGGAAGGGACGGTCGTCCGGACCGGCTGGCCGGGGTTTCTCGGAAGGGGGCGTTTGGGGGATGCCGGACACTGCCGATTTCGGACCGAAGAACGGCTTCAGCAGCATATCAAACTGGTCCCGCAAAACGCCATAGGCGAAATGGCGGGCCGCCACCGCGTAATTGCGTCGAACCATGGCCTCTCTTCGGTCGGCATCTTCGAGGACCGCCTGGACCCGGGAGACGACGTCCCGGGTCAGATAGCCGTCCATGACGATCAGGTCAAAACCGAGGGGTTCGATGTCCCGAACGAACGTGGAGTAACGGTTGATCAGAACCGGTTTGCGGAAAAAGACCGCTTCCAAAAAGGCATTTCCGAAGCCTTCGCAGAGACTCGGATACGTGATGAAATCCGCGTGGGGGTATACGTCCCAGAGGGTGTACGGGCACCGGTGCCGGTCGCGCTTGGTCCAGGGGGCCGAGATCCGCTGTTGAACAAAGCGAAGATCGACTCGATTGTCGCTGGCGAATTCCTTGAGCCAGCGCCCATATTCGAGCCCCTCGTCGCCGGCTTCATGGGAGACCAACAGTTTGTTGAGGGGATCGTCAAGGGCTTTGACCAGGGCGATGGCGTGTTCAATCCCCTTTCTGCGAATGACCCGCGTCGGTTGCAGAATCAACCGGTCGTCGGCGGAAAGGCCGTTCGATTCCCGGAACGCGTGGGAACCGGCAAGAGGGACTTCTGCCGGGCCGTGTTCAAAATCGAGGACGTTGGGGATGATCGTCGATGCGATGCCGGCGCGAAGGGCGAGCTGCTCCTGGGCCTCGGAGTTGATGACCACGTGCCGGAGATTGGGCAGGTTCGGCGGAAACGCCATGCGCAGATAGTCGCCGACGGCATTGACCGCGTAGCGAACTCTTTCCCAGTAAAAGTCGTGGTTATGGGAAATGCCCGGAATCTGCGTCTCGGCAAGCACTTCGGTGAGCGCAAGGCCCAGCGGCACGTTCATGGGAATGGTGAGTACATTTTCCGCGATGATCAGGTCGATTTGAAACTGTTCGATGAAGCGGTGCAGCTGGGCCTTGAGAAGGGATCGCAGTTCGTGGATGGTCCGGGTCACCAGCGGCGTCCGCCGGGTCGATCCCAGGACCTGCTCGTTGATCCAGCGATTCTTCTCGTGCTGGAAATGGGCCTCCGGAACGATCCGGCTTTTCGCGCTTTCCCGGTCCGAGTCGCCTGCAAACCAGAAACAACGACAGCCCATTTCTTCAAACATCCGGGCCCATTTGCATGCTTCCAGGGAGACCCCGTCGGTACCGGCAAAACGGGTGGAGACAAAACCGATGTTTTTGGCCAGCGGAGTGCTTCGATCGATCATAGCGGAACCAATCGGGGTGGAGATGCTCGCGTGCGGGTTCCCGGAAGCCGGAGCACCGGTGGTGGCCATCCGACTGACACGGGCGTACAACAACATATTGTATATTGTCAATGATAAAAATCTACTGGTGGGGGGCAGGCGGGTGCAATCGGAAAGGCAAAGAACCGGGGCGTTGCGTCCGCTCGCAGCACGCCACCAAGCGCTTGGACGGTTCGCGGCAAAAAACCGGCGGCGTTCGGTGGGCCAGCCGTGTCGGCGCTCAATTCCCTGGCGCCGGGGGGAGACGAAGCCCCCCCCTATGCGACGCCGGCCGGAAGCTCGCAGGCTTCGGCGCTTTTTTTCGTCTCCACGAAATGGGCGGCGGCCAGTGCGGCGGTGGCGCCGTCTGCGGCGGAGATGACGATCTGCCGGGCGTATTTCTCCCGCAAATCCCCGATGACGAACAGGCCCGGAATGGCGGTTTGGCATTTTTCATCGGTCATAACGTAGCCGTCCGCATTCATTTTCACGCCGGCCGGGACCAGTTGGTTGTTTGGATTGAAGCCGATGAAAATAAAGGCGCCGTCGGCCGCCAGCTTTCGACCCTCACCGGTTTGCGTGTCTTTCAGCGCCACGGCGTCGACCCCCTGCTCGTCGGCCAGGATCTCGGTGGGCACGGTATTCCACAGCACTTCGATCTTGCATTCGTCCATAACCCGCTTCTGGAGGATTTTGCTGGCCCGCAGTTCGTCGCGGCGGTGCACGAGGTAGACCTGTTTGGCAAGCTTGGCCAGGTACAGGGCCTCCTCACAGGCCGTGTCCCCTCCGCCGACCACGACAACGGACTTGTTCCGAAAGAAGAAGCCATCGCAGACGGCACAGTAGGAAACCCCCTTTCCATAGTACGCATCTTCCCCGGGGATTCCCAGTTTCCTGGGAGACCCGCCTGTCGCCAGTATCACGGCGTACCCGCGAAGCACTTTGTCGCCGGCAAGCCGAACCTCGTGGTGATCAAGGCCCGGATCGATTGCCACGACCTCGTCGGAGATCATTTCCATTCCATAGGAGCGGGCGTGATCGGCAAATTTCATG
>JASFPT010000170.1:0-8768 GCA_050115795.1 Desulfobacterales bacterium | reverse complement strand
AAAAACAGGTGACCTGGAGGTGACCCATGCCCGACGAATGCATCTTCTGCCGTATCGCACAGGGGCGCAGCGAAACGGAGATCCTTTACGATGACGACATGCTCGTGGTTTTCGCCGATATTCGCCCCCACGCCCCGGTGCACCTGCTGCTGGTGCCGAAAAAACACATCCGCAGCGTCAACGAGGTGGGCGAAGAAGACGGCCCCCTGATCGCCCGACTGATCGAGACCGCCCGGGAAATGGCGCGTCGGCAAGGGATCGATCGGTCCGGCTACAAGCTGCTGTTCAACGTGGAGTCCGGCGGGGGGCAGGTGATCTTCCACCTGCACCTGCATTTGTTGGGCGGGTGGAAAAGGTGAACCATCCCTGCGAATGCCTAAAATGCCTAAAATGAGCTAAAGTGCCAAAAATATCGGTCCAAATCGAGGTTCTTGTAGGGCACGACCTCCGTGTCGTGCCGTCCTGAACGGCACGGAGGCCGTTCACTACACAGGCAGCGGTTTTGACAGCAGTTTCATTTTTTGATCAATGCGCGCGGCCATTAGCGCGCATTGATGATCGACGCCATGTATCCGGCTCCGAAGCCGTTGTCGATGTTGACCACGGCTACGTTGGAGCTGCAGCTGTTGAGCATGGCGAAAAGCGCGGTCAGGCCGCCGAAGCTTGCCCCGTAACCGACGCTGGTGGGCACGGCAATGACCGGACACCCCACCAGTCCGGCCACCACGCTGGGAAGCGCCCCCTCCATGCCGGCCACCACCACCAGGACCTTCGCCCGTTCCAGGGTGCTCCGATGTTCAAAGAGGCGATGGATGCCGGCAACCCCCACGTCGAAGACGGTTTCCACCACGTTACCCATGGCACGTGCCGTCAAAACCGCCTCCATCGCAACCGGAATGTCCGAGGTGCCGGCCGACACGACTGCGATCGGGCCGCGGCCGGTTTCGGGCACCGGTTCGGACTGCCAGATGAGCATCCTTGCTTCCGGATGATATTCGACCTGGGAAATGTGCTGTCGGACGACCGATGCCTTTTCGACGTCGATCCGGGTCGCCAGAACGATTTTTTCCTGGGAAATCATCCGGTCCATGATGCCGGCGATCTGTTCGCCGGTCTTTCCCTCCCCGTAGATGACCTCGGGAAAGCCCTTGCGGAGGCCCCGATGATGGTCTATATGGGCGTAGTCGATGTCTTCGACCGCAACGTGGGAAAGACGGCGTGCCGCCTCCTCCGCGGACAGATCGCCGGCGGCGACGTCGCGAAGCAGTTTCAGCAGAATTTCGTGATTCATTTCCGTTCTCCAGGGCGCCGGCCTTGGACTTGGGCCCGATGGGTCGAACCGGCGCCCTCCCATCGCATCGGACGGGCCCCGACGGAGCAGGAACCGACAGATGACCCCGGATGACCCCTCAGGAATTTTCGTTGTGATCCCATGCCGGTACGGATCCACCCGTTTTCCCGGAAAACCGCTCGCCCTGATCGACGGGATTCCGATGATACGGCACGTCTATGAAAGAGCCCGGCGCGCGAAAGGGGTTCGGCAGGTGGTCGTGGCCACCGACGACTCCAGGATCGCCGAAGCAACGAGGACGTTCGGCGGCGAGGCGATCATGACCTCGACCTCGGCCCGCTCGGGCACCGATCGGGTGGCCGAGGCAGCCCGACAGCTGCAGATGACAGCCGCCGACATCGTGGTCAACGTTCAGGGAGACCAACCGCTGCTGGAGCCGAAAAACATCGAGGCCGTGACGGCCCCCTTTTTCTCAGAGCCCGAGGTCCGGATGTCGACGCTGGCATTTCGAATCATCGAGCAACGGGAGATCACCGATCCGAAAGACGTAAAGGTGACCATCGACCGCCGGGGTTTCGCACTCTACTTTTCCCGTTCGACCATTCCGTTTTGCCGGGATCCCGGTCGGGAGCACGACACATACAAGCATCTGGGAATCTACGCCTACCGACGGGATTTCCTGGATCTTTTCTGCAACCTGCCCGCAACGGAACTCGAGGAGATCGAAAAACTCGAGCAACTGCGCGCCCTGGAGTGGGGCCATCCCATCCGGGTGGTGATCACCCCCTTCGACTCGCCGGAGGTCGACCTGCCCGAGGACATCGACAGAATCGAACAGCGCCTCCGCAGTGCCGACAAATAGCCCCACGCCTCGATTCGAAGCGCTTTTTACCCGTTGTATGTCTTTTCGCGGCAAAGCCGCGATCATAGATTTTATTTGAGGTCCTGTTCCAGGATCGATCCCGAATCGGTCGGCGCAGGGGGCTGGGGAGGCTGGGCGGTCGGTTTTGCTGCAGACGGCGCCGGTTTGGCGGCGGGCTCCCCGCTCTGGGCGGCAGGCTTGCGGCTCAGTTCCGAAAGCTTTCTGGAGAGTTCTTCGATCCGCTGTCTCAAGTCTCCTGCGAGGCTGCTGAGCTTTTTCTCCAGCGAATCCCTGTCTTCTTTCCGCGCCAGATCGAGCACTTTGAGGTCGGTGCGAAGCTCGGCAAGCGTTTCGACCTCGGCTTCCAGCGCCCTTAGCTCGGTCTGCATCGAATCGATCCGGGTTGCGGTTTTCACCAGGTCGGCTGAAGCCGCTGCGATCTTCAGGTCCTGTTCCTTGCGGGTGGCGGCCAACTCGGCGATCGTTGAGGCGATCTTGTCGTCTGCGGCGGAGCGGGCGGTCTTTTCTTTTTCGACGGCCGACGAAAGCGCCTTGTCATCGGCCTTTGCCCGGTCCAGCCGGCCCAGTTCCTTTTCGAGTTTTTCCAGTCGTTGGGCTTGGGTACCGAGCGACTTTTGCATGGCATCGAGGCGCTTGTTGACGTTTTCTTCGAGTTTGGCGACCTGCACCGAAACCGAAGAAAAACTCGACTCCAGGGTCTTGGATACTTTCTTGACCTCCGTCGATCCGGTGGTGTCGACCGCCGTCATTCGTCGTTTCAGGTCGAAATAGCCGGCCAGCAGCAACAGGCCCAGCAGGCACGGGATGAGAATGGCGACCAGCGTGATCCGCAGCCGGAGTCGGTCGAGACGGTGCTCCTGCATGTCTTCGGGGTCGATCGGTTCCGGTGCGGTATCGTCGAACCGGATTTCGAACTTATCGGGATCTTTGCTTTTCATCACTCCCATTCAATCGTGCTCGGCGGTTTGGAGCTGATGTCGTAGACGACGCGGTTGACACCGCGCACCTCGTTGATGACCCGGTTGGAGACCGTGGCCAGCAGCCCATGGGGTAGTCTTGCCCAGTCTGCGGTCATGGCGTCCTTGCTGGTGACGGCGCGAATCGCAGCGATGTTCTCATAGGTCCGCTGGTCTCCCATGATGCCGACGCTCTTGATCGGAAGCAGTACCGCAAAGGACTGCCACAGCTTCCGGTAGTATCCGTTCTTGCGAATCTCCTCCAGGAGGATGGCATCCACCTCGCGCAATACCGACAGGCGCCGCGGCGTGATCTCACCGATGATTCGAACGGCCAGCCCGGGACCCGGAAAAGGCTGACGCCAGACCAGGTCCGCCGGAAGACCCAGCGTCTTGCCCAGCTTTCGCACCTCGTCTTTGAACAGATATCGGAGCGGCTCCACCAGTTTCAGCTTCATCCGCTTCGGCAGCCCCCCGACGTTGTGATGGGACTTGATCACCGCGGTCGGACCGCCGAAGGCCGACATCGATTCGATCACGTCCGGGTAAAGCGTGCCCTGTGCCAGATACTCGACGCCGCGAATCTTGTGGGCTTCGGCTTCGAAGACCTCCAGAAAAATGCGGCCGATGATTTTGCGTTTCTTTTCCGGATCGGTCACCCCTTTGAGTGCAGAAAGAAACCGCTTCCCGGCATTGACGAATCGAATGTTCAGCTTCAGGTGCTCCCCGAAGACGGTTTTCAGCTTCTTTGCCTCGTCTTTTCGCAGCAGGCCGTTGTCGACAAAGATGCAGGTCAGGCGTTTTCCCACCGCCTGGTGGATCAGAAGCGCGGCCACAGAAGAATCGACGCCCCCACTGAGGCCCAAGACGACCCGGCCGTCTGCGACCCGATCCTGGATCTCCTTTACGGCTTCCTTGGCAAAGGACTTCATGGTCCAGGTAGGTCGGCAGCGGCACACGCCGAAGAGGAAGTTTTTGAGCATGGTGCCGCCCTTCGGGGTGTGGACCACCTCCGGATGGAACTGGAGTCCGAAAAACTTCCGCTTCGGATCGCTCATGGCTGCAATAGGGGTGTTGTCGGTGGCGGCGGTGATGCGAAACCCCGGCGGCACTTCGACAGGCGAGTCGCCGTGGCTCATCCAGCAGGGGGTCTGTTTGTCCACCCCCTTGAACAACACGTCGTTTTTCGTGACCTGCAGCTGGGCCATTCCGTATTCACGCTTGTCGGCCCGCTCCACCTTGCCGCCGAGGGCGGCAATCATGACCTGCATGCCGTAGCAGATCCCCAGCACCGGAATCTGCAGGTCGAAAAGGCCCGGGTCGACCCTGGGGCTTTCCTTCCAGTAGATGCTCGCAGGCCCGCCGGAAAGAATGATGCCTTCCGGGTTCATGGCTCGAATCGCATCAAGGGAGATGGAGGGGGGCTCGATCTGGCAATACACCCTGGCCTCCCGCACCCGGCGGGCGATGAGCTGGTTGTACTGGGAGCCGAAGTCGATGATCAGGATCATGCGCCGCTCCTTGGGGTAAACAAATTGCGAAAGTATCTTGAATATGTTAAACGTCCGGCAAATGTCAAATCAATAATCCAATCGCTGGCGGGACTGGATTATGGTTTCGCGTTCCGCGAAATGTTTGCGATGAAAACAGAATCGATCGCCTTGTCCTCGTCCGTGGAGCGCGCTTTTTCCCGGCGCCTCTGCGCCTCTGCGCGAGACATCCCGCAGTCGATGTGAAACGAAGGGTGAATTGAACCCGATCCTGGTTCAGATCTACGAAATCCAGACGCCCGGTGAGGCGGAAAGCATGGTTCGCCTCGGCGTGGATCACGTGGGAAGCGTTCTGCTGGCAGAAGATCGCTGGAAGGATCGCATCATCCGAAACACCGTTGGCGAAGTGCAGCGTCTGGGTGCAAGAAGCAGCCTGATTCCGCTCTTTCACGACGAGGAGACCCTTTGCCGGGCGTTGGAATACTACCGGCCCGACATTGTGCACTTCTGCGACATGCTGGAAGACGACGGTTCGGGAAATACCGTCTCCGATCAGCTCTTCAATCTCCAGTCCAGGATCCGGGAACGGTTCGCCGGCATCCGGATCATGCGTTCGGTCCCGATCCCGCCAGCCGGCAACGGTGCGGTGGATCCCGTGCTGGCGGTTGCCCGGAGGTTCGAGGCGATCAGCGATTTTTTTCTCACCGATACGGTGATGCCCTCGGGCAACGGCGCGGCAGAGGCCCAACCGGTGAGCGGTTTCGTAGGAATTACCGGTGTTCCCTGCAACTGGGCGCATGCCCGCTCCCTGGTGGAGGCATCGGCGATACCGGTCATTCTGGCCGGTGGGGTCTCCCCTGAAAACGTGGAAGCCGGAATCGAGGCTGTCCATCCGGCCGGCATCGACAGCTGCACCTGTACCAATGCGATCGGGCCCGACGGAAGGCCCGTCCGGTTTCGAAAAGATCCGAAGCGGGTCGAACAGCTGGTCGAGGTCGTGCGTCGGGCTGAAAAACGATGCCCTTCCCAGCCATAATTCTAGTTTAATTGTTTCATCGTTTCGCGGCATGCGAAACTTTCATAAAATCGCGGCAGCGATTTTATTCAGCGATTTTATCAAGGGAGGATAGAAAAAAAGATGTTGGAAAGCGGAGATTTGAGAAAAGGACTGAAGCTGGAAATCGACGGGGAGCCTTACATCATCGTCCAGTTTGAATTCGTCAAACCGGGCAAGGGGCAGGCGCTCTACAAATGCCGGTTGAAGAATATGGTCACCGGGTCCCAGTTCGACAGAACGTTTCGCTCCGGTGAAAAGTTCAACGAGGCCAACCTCGAAGAGCTCGAGATGGAATATCTTTATTTCGACGGCGGCAACTACTGCTTCATGAACACCTCCACCTACAGCCAGGAGTTTCTGACCGAGGATCAGATCGGCGACGCCAAGGATCTGCTCAAGGAGAACACCGTCTGCAGCGTGCTGTTCTTCGACGGCAAGCCGATCGGCTTGACACTGCCCAACTTCGTGGATCTGCGGATCACCAAGGCCGATCCCTGGGTCAAGGGGGACACCGCCTCCGGAAGCACCAAACCGGCCACCCTGGAAACCGGGTACGTGGTTCAGGTTCCTCCCTTTGTGGAAGAGGGAGAGAAAGTACGCATCGACACCCGAACCGGGCAGTACGTGGAGCGGGTCAAAGAATAGATTTTGCTTTCGCAAAATTTATAGGACGCGCGTTGTGCGTGGATAAAGTAAAAAACCCGCGGCAGGGAAGAGCGCCGCGGGTTTTTGCATTCAATCCCCATCCGCGATAGGGCTGCACCCAGCATCCAGGATCCAGCATCCAGGATCAAAGACGCCCTCTGTCTCCAATCTCATTGCTGTTCTTTACGCCGATGCGGTGGATCAATCTTCATCGGCTGAAGAAAAAGGGGCCCCCCAGCGTTCGGAGAAGACGATGCGATCCAGGGGCTTTCGGGCCCGCTTTTTGGGCGGCTCGGCTTCCGGATGGCCGACGGCCAGCAGGGCGCAGATCTTGATGCGGGACGGAATCGACAGGATCTGGCGGAGCCTTTCCTCCTTGAACCATCCGATCCAGCAGGAGCCCAGGCCCAATTCGGTCGCCTTCAGGACCATGTGCTCCATGGCGATGCCCATGTCGATCTGGTAGTATTCGGTTCCGGTGATCCGGCTGCCGATGCGGTTGGCGACGATGTCGAGTTTGGCACAGCCCACGATCAGAAGCGGCGCCTGGCTGAGCCACCGATTGGGGATCACCGGCCGCATCGCATCGCGGCAGATCCGGGAGATGGTTTCGGGGCGGGTGACCACGACAAACCGCCACGTCTGGCTGTTGCAGGCGGAAGGGGCCATGCGGGCGGCTTCACATAGGGCGCGAATTTGATCCTGGGTTACGGGTCGGCCGTCATAGGCCCTCACCGAATGCCGGGACGCAATGATCTGGTCGAGGGGAGAAACCATAGAGACTCTACGGGGGTGTCGCTTCACACGGGTTGGGGGTCAACGTTCGGGACTCATTTCTGCCGGCACCGGAGGTTCCCGGGTTCCGCATCGAGCAGACGGCCTCAGGCCCCGGATTTGTGGCTACCGGCCTCTTGCTCCCGGATCCCGCTGTCTTGCGAGTCGGTTTCTTCGATTTTCCGAACAGTGTACTCCTTGATCCGGTTTCCTTCTTTTTCCAGGACGGTGACGATGAAGCTGCCGATCGAAATCTGCTCCTTTTCGTCCGGGATCCGCCCGATCCGGTCCAGGATGAAGCCGGAAAAGGTGTCGTATTCCGGAGAATCGGGGATGTCCATGCCGATGATCCGGTTGACGTCGTCGATTTCGGTCTTGCCGAGCACGATCCATTCTTTGTTTTTGACCGGCACGATCAGCGGCTCGTCGCGATCGGTTTCGTCGGTGATTTCGCCGACGATCTCCTCGAGGGCGTCTTCGAGGGTGATCAGACCGGAAACGCCCCCGTATTCGTCGACCACGATCGCCATGTGGTTCTTTCGCTTCTTGAACTGCTGCAGGAGGGTATCGAGCTTCTTGTTTTCCGGCACGAAGTACGGGGGCCGAATGATTTTCCGGATGTCGACCTTTTCCGGAGAGGTGGCCAGCTGCAGAAACAGGTCCTTGATGTTCAGGATTCCGATCACGTGATCGATGTCTCCTTCGATCACCGGAATGCGGGTGAAGCCGGACTTGAGCAGTTCTTCGACCCGGAGTTCCTGGTCTGCTTCGATGACGAACATGTCGCCCCGGGGGGTCATGATCTCCGAGGTGTTGGTGTCGTCGAATTCGAAGATGTTGTGGATCAGCTCCTTTTCCTCCTCCTTGATCTCGCCTTCTTCTTCGACCACCTCCACGAAGGTCAGGAGTTCCTGTTCGGTGACCGTCGGGGTCTTTTTGATCTTCCCGGTGATTCGGGGGATGAACTCGAGAAATTTGATGACCGGGAAAAACAGAATCGACAGCCAGTAGATCGGATAGATGGCCAAACCGGCGATCAACACGTTGTTCCGGGTGGCGACCGACTTGGGCATGACTTCGCCGAAGACCACGATCAAAAAGGTCATGACGCCGGTGGCCAGTCCCACGGCATGGTTGGGAAAGGCGGACAGCGCCAGGGTGGTGGCCAGGGAAGCGGCCGCCACGTTCACGATATTGTTTCCGATCAGAATCGTCGTCAGCAGTCGATGGGGGTCTTCTTTCATCTTCAGAATCAGCTGATGATTCCGCCCCCCCTCCTTGGCCAGGTGCCGGGCACGCGTCCGGCTGATGGAAAACAAGGCGGTCTCCGCCGATGAGAAAAAGCCGGAAAGCAGCAGCAATATCCCCAGGAACACGAGCTGGTCGGTCATTGCGAAGGTCAAGGTTTCTCCAACCGTTTCAATAGCTTGTTTACATAGCCGGCGCCGGGGAAAAGCGTTGTGCAATCCAACTTCCCGGCATCCCGTTTGACAGGGTCGATCGCAGGCCACCGGTGATCCTCAGGCCGGCTGCGGTTGGATCGATACGATAATGGAGGGGTTAGATCGTACGGTGCGACGGGCGGTAACGGATCATCCAACGTTATGAAGTTCCTCTTGATGAGAGACTTGCTCTGAAATAACTTAGGTTCAATATAGCGCAACATTTTTCA
>JASFPT010000169.1:0-8814 GCA_050115795.1 Desulfobacterales bacterium | reverse complement strand
CCGGTATCCCCGGGAGCGGACCCGGAAGGTTTCCGCCATCCGGTCGATGTAGGAAACGGTCGGAGGCGGGAGGGTGGTGCGGATCTTGTCGAAGAGGCTTTCCAGGGCGTCTGAAAAGACCGTGTCCCTCATCGCCCGCAGCAGCCTGCGGCTCAAATAGAGGGCCATCAGCTCGGCGAGGTTCAGGGGGAGCGGAAAGTGACGGCGGGCGCTTTCCAGCAGGGCCCATCGGTTTTTCCCCTCCTGTCGGTCGGTATATAGGGGAAATCCGGCGATCTGGAGCGCCTCCAGATCCCGGTAAGCAGTCCGTGGATGGCACCCGATCTCGCGGGCCAGCTCGGAGACCGCCTTCCCCTGGCGCGCACCGATCAGGATTTGCAGCATCCGCCATTGTCTGGCGAGTTGGTCGCCTCTGGCCATATCTGGGTTTCTCCTGTTGCGGGCGGTTAGGCGCGGCAAAGGTCGAAAAAAACCGGCGCAGGTTTCATAATGTCGGGTGGTTTGCAGTTTGTCCTGTGTGGAGAACCACTCTCCAAGAACCACGGACCACACACCCCAGACCACACACCCCAGACCACACACCACAGACCCCACACCACAGACCACAAACCACCCGCGTTCCCCAAATCAGGGCCGAAACGGTGATACGTCCGGCAGTTGACAGAGGTGCCCCGGCTTGGGTAGCCTCCTTTTCCATGGGCACTTCCAGCGATGCCGCGGATAACAGAGGCTCCTCTGCCGGCAACGTGTATCCCGATGCGCCGCGCGTGGCGGTGGGCGCCGTCGTGTTTCACAGGGGCCGGGTGCTGCTGGTCAAAAGGGCGACGCCGCCGGCCGAGGGGCAGTGGGCAATCCCCGGCGGCAGCGTCGGGCTCGGTGAAACCCTGCGCAACGCCGCCGAGCGGGAGGTATTCGAAGAAACCGGCCTTCTCGTCCGGGCAAAAGAGCCCGTCTTCACCTTCGAAGTCATCGATCGCGACGCACAGGGCCGCATCCGCTTTCACTACCTGATCGTCGACCTCGAGGCCGAGTACCTGGAAGGGGACCTGAAGGCCGGCGACGACGCCGCCGATGCCCGCTGGGTATCGGCCGAAGAGTTCGACGGGCTGCCGATCAACGAGAGCTCCCGCCGGCTGCTTTCCCGACACTACGGTTTCGGCACCGGCCGCCAGTCTCCCTTCAGGAAGAACGGGGCCCAGTAGCAGGCGTCGGCGTGCCGCTCCGAATGTATCCGTCTTTTACAATGATGCAGCCGCGGGTGCAACCGGAGCCCGTCTTTACAAACGCCGGGCGCTGCTGTATGACCGTCTGACCGGTTTTTGTTCTCCACGTCCGCTGCCCCTGGTCCGGTGCGGCGGGCCTTCCCCCCCAACTGCGGCGCCCTGCCGGTTTCCCTTGCATTGTGCAAATTCCGGCCGCCTGCCGGGGACTGCTGTAAGACGGAGGATTTTCCATGGAGGTCAGGGTTCTTTACACCACCGCAGGCAGCGCCGAAGAGGCTTACCGCATCGGACGGCACCTGGTGGAAAACGGTCTTGCCGCCTGCGTCAACATCTTTGCCGGCATGCATTCGTTGTACCTCTGGGACGGCGAGCTGCAAGACGACGCCGAGGTGGCGATGATCTGCAAAACCACCGCCGAACGGGCCGGCCAGGCGGCGGAAGCCATACGGGAGGCACACAGCTACGACTGTCCGTGCGTCCTTAGCTTTCCGGTGGTCGGCGGAAACCCGGGGTTCCTGGAGTGGATCGCCGCGCAGGTCGGCTCGGCCTAAGATGGAAACCGCCGTTCCAAGCCGGCGCGAGACGCTGGTCGGCATCGCGATTCTGTTTCTTCTGGTCGGAATCGGGCTGGGGATTTTATACGAGCGGCGTTTGCCCAATCCGGCGGTCGTCGTCTATGAGGCGGAGGGCAAAAGGCCGGTGACACCGCTTGCAGCCGGCGATTCGATTCCCCTGCCGGACGGTTTTTCGGCCATGAGCCCTGCCGAGGTCTTCGGCCCGGAAACGCTCTCGGACAAGATCGACGGCAAGGCCGAACTCTACCTTGCCGCGGGATTCCAGCAGCTCTCCGCCCGTCGTCTGGCCGCTGCGGAGTCGGCCGACGCCTGGATGGAGGTCTTCGTCTACCGCATGGCCGATCCCCGCAGCGCCTTTGCCGTCTACAGTGCCCAGCAGCGAGAGGGCGCACAGGCGGTATCTCGCTTTCGACACGGCTACCGGACCGACAATGCGCTTTTTTTCGTTCACGGTCCCTTTTACGTGGAGATCGTTTCGGCTTCGGCCGAAGAGGATGCCGGCCGGCTGCTGAAGGTGGCCGACGCCTTTGCCGCGGCCCACCCTGTCGCCGAGGCGGAAGTGTCCGAAAAGGATCATTTCCCCACAGACGGCCTTGTGCCCGATTCGATCGTGCTGCAAAGCGCCGATGTGTTCGGCTTCGAACAGCTCGACAACGTGTTTATCGCCCGATACCGGGTGAACGACGCAGAAATGGCCGCCTTTGTCTCGCCCAGGGCATCGGACCGGGAAGCGGAGAATCTGGCAAAATCTTACGCCGATTTTCTGATCCGATTTGGGGGCAAGCCGGAACCGATCGATTTTCCGGCCCCGGGGGGATACCTGGTGGAGGTGTTCGGGGTCTACGAACTGGTCTTTTCCAGCGGCAACGTGCTGGCCGGGGTTCACGAGGCCGAAGACGCCGGGGCGGCGCTTTTGCTCGGCGGCCGCCTTCTCGACCATCTGAAAGGAGGGGTGCCGTGATGCAGGGTCGGGACCTGACCCGGCGGGAGTTTTTCGGCCGGGCGGCCAGGGCCGGCATCGCTGCGGCGGCCGCTGCCGGCGTCGCCGCCATTTTCTTCGACCCGGAGGGGCCGGCGCCGCGGTCCGGGGCTGCGGCCGAGAGCCTCTCCTACGATTTTGCCGCTGCCGAGCTGGGCACCCGGGTGGCCGTAGCCCGGGGCATGGAGCGGGAAAAGACCCTGGACAGGGCACTGGCGGCCCTGGGCGGTATCGGTGCCTTCATCGCCCCGGGGGACCGGGTGCTGCTCAAGGTCAATGCCGCTTTTGCATCGCCGGCCGCCCTGGGGGCCACCACCCATCCGGAACTGGTCTATGAGATGGCCCGCCATTGTCTGAAAGCCGGGGCGGCGTCGGTGCTCGTTGCCGACAATCCGATCAACGATCCGAACGCCTGCTTTGCCCTGACCGGCATCGGCGATGCCGCCCGCAGGGCCGGCGCGTCGGTGATGATCCCCGGGCCGCGGCATTTCTCCAGGATTTCGCTTCCCGGCGGCCGCCTGATCCTGAACTGGCCTGTTTTTACCGCGGCTCTTGCCGGCGTCGACAAGGTGATCGGGCTGGCCCCCGTCAAGGACCACCACCGCAGCGGGGCAAGCCTGTGCCTCAAGAACTGGTACGGCCTGCTCGGGGGGCGCCGCAATCTTTTCCACCAGGACATCCACGGCATCATCACGGAACTGGCGCAGCTTGTCCGGCCCACCCTGGTGGTGCTCGACGGAACGGTGTCGATGATGGCCAACGGACCGACCGGCGGCTCGGTTTCGGATCTGAAGCCGACCGGCACCCTGATTGTCTCCACCGACCCGGTCGCCGCGGATGTGTTCGGCGCCCGGCTGCTGGGGCTCTCCCCGGATGCGCTGCCTTATATCGGTGCGTCGGCCGCCAGCGGTGCCGGAACCGCAGATGTCGATCGCATCGATGTAAAGCTGCTTTGACGCCATGAAAATCGTCACCGTACGCCGAATATCCCAGGTATTCTTTCTGCTGCTCTTTTTCTGGTTTTGCTGGGTTACCACACTCGGCCCGAACTGGTGGGAATTGAGCGGCTGGCCTGTCAACTGGCTGCTGCAGCTCGATCCCCTGGTGGGGCTCGTCACGCTGTTGGCCACCCGAGCCCTCTATGCCGGCCTGCTGTGGGGGGTGGCCACCCTGGTGATCACCCTGGTGATCGGCCGCTTCTTCTGCGGATGGGTCTGTCCCTTCGGGACGCTTCAACAGGCCGTGGGATTTCTGTCTTTCCGGGGGCGAAAAATTTCCGACAAAATTCGATCCAACCGGTATCGGGGCATCCAGGGGATCAAATACGGAGTCCTGGTCTTTTTCCTGTCCGCAGCGGCCGCCGACCTGATGCCCCACTTTCTCCGGCTGGCGGCGGCATCTCCGGCGGCTTTTGCTGCCCTTGCGGCAACCGCGGCGGTTTTCGGTTTCGTCGCGCTTCGAACCGGATGGCTCCAGAGTCGCTGGGCGGCCGTCTTTTTCGCCCTGTTGGCGGTCGGCCTTGCGGCATCGGTGCTCCACCCGGCCGCAGGCCCGTGGATTCACGCCGCATCGGTGCAGTCCGGGTTGTTGGACCCGATACCCCTGGCCCACCGGGCGGTGAACATGACGGTAATCCCCCTTTTCAGGGGGGATCTGGGCGGGGCTGCGACCGAACCCCGCCACTACGCCCAGGCATGGGTGATCGGGCTGTTTTTCTGGGCGCCCCTGCTCGGCTGCCTCTGGATTCCGCGGCTCTACTGCCGGGTGATCTGCCCCCTGGGGGCACTGTTTGGTTTCGTTGGCTCCAGGGCCCTGTGGCGCATCGGAAAACGGGATACCCAGTGCCGCTCCTGTCTGCGGTGCGAAAGCCGCTGCGAAGGGGCCTGCACGCCTTCAGCGGCGATTCGCACCCCCGAATGCGTGCTCTGCATGAACTGCATGGACCGATGCAGCACCGGCAACATCGGCTATCGGACGCTTCCCTCTGCAACAGGCGAAATCGATTCGGTGGACCTGTCCCGCCGCGCATTTTCCGCAACGCTGATTTCGGGCCTGGCCGTGGTTCCGATGGTGCGAATGACAGGCGGGATCGCCGGCAACTGGTCTCCCCTGCGGGTGCGGCCGCCCGGAGCCCTGGATGAAGACCGGTTTTTGCGCCGCTGCATCAAGTGTGGACAGTGCATGCGGGTGTGCCCCACCAACGTGATCCAGCCGGCCGGACTCCAGGCCGGAGTCGAGGGCCTCTGGACGCCGGTGCTCAATTTCCGGATCGGCACCAGCGGCTGTCAGCTCAACTGCGTGGCGTGCGGTCACGTGTGCCCCACGTCGGCCATCCGACCGCTGGCCCTGGACGAGAAGCTGGGGCGAGGGGAGTGGGCCGATCGGGGCCCGATCCGCATCGGCACCGCATTTGTCGACCGGGGCCGGTGCCTTCCCTGGGCCATGGGGCGTCCCTGCATCGTCTGCCAGGAAAACTGCCCGGTCAGCCCGAAGGCGATTCGGGTTACCGAAGACTACGAACCGGTAACCGCCGAGCCCTTCACGGTTCGACGGGCCGCCGGCGCCGTCGTGGAGGCCGACTTTTCACGGGCCGCGGAAGACGGTCTGCCTTACCCATCCGGGGACTACTATCTTGTGCCGGCGGGAGGTCGGCCGCATCGGATCGTTTCCCTCGATCGCGGCCGGGTGCAGGTTGCCCTCGATGATTCCGGGGCGCCGGCGCTGAAAGAAGGCGACCCGGTTTCGGTCGCGGTCCGGCTCCAACGGCCGACCGTGGATCCCGGGCGCTGCATCGGCTGTGGCATCTGCGAACACGAATGTCCCGTGCAGGGACTCAGAGCGATCCGGGTCACCGCCGAAAACGAAAGCCGGGCCCCGGAGCACGCGTTGATCACCGGGAGAATCTAGAAGCGCCTAAAGCATCGCTAAAAGGCCGGGAGGCGGGGATGCTGGGACGCTTTCAGGCAGAACGGCATTCGGCATCGCCAAGGGGGCTAGTAGGCAGTAAGAAGTAAGCAGTAAGCAGAAAGACTATGTCCTCTTCCTACTTCCTACTGCTTACTGCCTACTGGAAAGCCTCCCAGCTTCCCAGCCTCCGAGCTTTCCAGCGGCGCCGAAGGCGCCTGAACCAATGAATCAACCCTGCCGCAGGCGGGAAATCAGGAGAGATCCGCAATGACCGACGACAAACAAGGGTGCAGCCGGAGAGAGTTTCTGAAAATCGCTTCCGCCGCAGGCGCCGGGGCGGTGCTGCCGTCCCGATTTGCAGCGGCGGCTCCGCTGGCCGAGGCTGAAACCGTCCAGGTTCCGCTGCGGCCCTTTGGGCGCAGCGGGGTGAACGTGTCGATTCTTTCCCTGGGGGGCATGTTCGACACAGGAAACAACCAGCTCTTGCTCCGGCAGGCGGTGCGCTGGGGCGTGACTTACTGGGATACGGCGGACTGCTACGGCGGCGGGACGAGCGAAGAGGGGATCGGAAAGTATTTTTCACGGCAGCCCCAAGACCGTGAGAAGATCTTTCTCGTCTCCAAATCCGACGCCCGGGACCCGGACGGCATGACCCGGCTGCTGGACCGCTCCCTGAAGCGGATGAACACAGGGACCATCGACCTGTATTTCGTTCACGGGATCCGGAGCATCTCCGAGCTCGACGACCGGACCCGCCGCTGGGCGGAAAGGGCCAAGGCGGAGGGCAAAATCCGTCTTTTCGGGTTTTCCACCCACAGCAACATGGAGCGTTGCATGCTCGATGCCGTGCGCCTGGGGTGGGTCGACGGCATCATGATGGCCTACAATTTCCGGTTGATGCACACCCCGGCCATGAAGAAAGCCGTGGCCGCCTGCACCGAGGCCGGCATCGGACTGACCGCCATGAAAACCCAGGGCGGCGGACAGATCCGAAGCGACTCTTCTGCCGAATCGACCCTTGCCGCCGGTTTTCTGGCCAGGGGGTTCACCGACGCCCAGGCCCGGCTCAAGGCGGTATGGGAAAATCGGGACATCGCCAGCATCTGCTCACAGATGCCGAACATGACCTACCTGATGGCCAATGTGGCCGCGGCGGTGGACAAGGTCCGGCTCTCGGCGTCCGAGCGGCGCCTGATGCGCACCCTGGCTCGGGAAACGGTGTCCGACTATTGCGCCGGATGCACCGATCTTTGCGAATCGGCCCTGGCCGAATCGGTGCCGATCGGCGATGTCATGCGCTTTCTCATGTATGCCCGCTCCTACGGCGAGGCGGACCGCGCCAGGCGGCTGTTTTCCGCGATCCCGGCGAAGATCCGCCGGCGTCTGGCCGCTGTGGATTACACCGAGGCCGAACGGTCCTGCCCCCGGCAGATGGCCATCGGCCGGCTGATGAAAGAGGCGGTGCGCGAACTGGCGTAGTCCGTTTCGGCCCCATTTCGGCCCCGTCGATTTCATCGCAGCGGCGGAGGGGATGCACAAAGACGGTTGATCCTCCGGTGGGCCCTGTGCTATGGAGCCTGCCGAACGTGCGAATTGTCGGGCAATGAAAAGCTTCTATGGTCCCATGGCGGCAAAGCCGACTTTTATAAAATCGCGCGAGCGATTTTATCTTGAAAGTTGATTCAGGATTTACTATAGGGTCGTGGATTTTATTCACGTAAGGAGGCGAGGATGGAGAAAGCTGCTGTTCTGGTGATTTGCCTTGCGATGGTGTTTGCCGTGGGAACCGCAATGGAGGCTGTCGGCAGTGATGCGGGAGGAGAGCTTTGCGTGCCCCTCGGATCCCTGACGCTCCGGCCCCCGGAAGGGGCCGACGCACAGAGAAGCGAAGTGGAATTTCCCCACGGCCTCCACTTCAATTATTCCTGCCGGGAGTGCCACCACAACTGGGAGGGGACCGCAGAGAACCTAAACTGCATGACCTCCGGGTGCCACGATCTGGTGGAGGCCCCGAGGGACAATCCGGACCAGTCGATCCTGTTTTATAAAAACGCCTTCCATGAACTTTGCATCGGATGCCACAAGGGGATCAAGGCCGAGAATCGCCAGCTGGAGATGTCCGGCAAGATCCTGAAGGACAAGCTTCCCAACTCCGGTCCCACCAGCTGCAAGGAGTGCCACCCCGAGTACTAGGGGTGATCTGGCCGACGATCGCACGTCGAATGTTCAACGCTCCGCGGCATCATGCCGCGGAGCGTTTTTTTTCGGCCGGCCGTAGATGGCCATGTAGTTGACGTCGAGGTTGCCGCCGAGAAAATAGCGGCGCGTAAATGGATTGTAGTGCAGGCCGGTGCGGCACGAGGGGCGCAGATCCGCGGCGGCCGCCCAGGCGTCGAGTTCGGAAGGTTTGACGAAGCGCCGCCACCGGTGGGTGCCCTTGTCCAGAAGGCCGAGGATCATTTCCGCACCGACGATGGCAAACAGGTACGATTTCACGTTCCGGTTCAGGGTGGCAAAAACCACCTTTCCTCCCGGCCGAACGAGCTGCCCGCAGGAAGAGACCACCGACGATGGATCCGGCACGTGCTCCAGCAGCTCCATGCAGACGACCGCGTCAAAATCGCGCGGTCCGCTTGCGGCCAATTCTTCCACCGTGGCCTGCCGGTAGACGACCGGCAGGCCGCTTTTCTCGGCATGAAATCGGGCGGCGCCCACCGATTCGACCGCGGCGTCGATGCCGGTGACCTCCGCCCCCCGTTTTGCCAGGGCTTCGCTCAGGAGCCCGCCGCCGCACCCCACGTCCAGGATTCGGGCGCCGGGCAGACCGACATTCGCCTCGATAAAGTCCGCCCGAAGGGGATTGATATCGTGAAGCGATTTCAGGGGACCGGCGGCGTCCCACCAGGTGCGGGCCAGGCGGGAAAATTTGGCCACCTCGGTTGTGTCGATGTTCGTTTCGGTCATATTGGGCGATTTTACAGGGTCTCTGGTTCTTGGTGTGTGGTTTGTCGTTTGTGGTGTGTGGCGTGTTGCATCTCGCTTGTCGCGTGTGGCGGGTGGTTGCAGCCAGCAGCTGCTTCACTGCTATACCATTTGCCACGAAACACCCACCACAAGTCCCATACCACAA
>JASFPT010000168.1:0-8843 GCA_050115795.1 Desulfobacterales bacterium | reverse complement strand
ACTGCAAAGATCCGGAAAATGGTGGAGGATATGGGCGGATACAAGATTCTAAAACCGCTTCAATGGTTCCTGCGACAGTTTGCACCGGAACGTTACACGGGCGAGGCAGCCGAATAACCATGGCTGTTGCCCCTGACTCGCAGTCCCGTCAGGCGGGGAAACATGACGATGCCGGAAGAACGGGGAGTGACGGACAGGATGGACAAGTGGGCATCTGCGGCGGTCTCCCCGGAACGAGTCCTGGAGCGGATTCGGCCCGGGATGAGCATTTTTGCAGGATCCGGCGCTGCCGAGCCCCGGATGATGCTTCGACGGATCATGGACCCGAAACGGGGCTATCTGGAGGACCTGGATCTGATTCAGGTGCTCAGCTTTGGAGAGGCAGTCTCTGGCACGGCGCGGCTCGCCTCGCACATCCGGTTCAAGACGTTTTTTTCCGGCTGGCTGGCCGAAAAAGCCGTCTCCGAGGGCCGGATCGACTTTATCCCGAGCCGGTTCATGCATGTTCCCCGGTTGTTCCGGAGCGGTCGGGTGCACATCGACATGGCCATCGTGCAAATCACCCCGCCGAACGCGGCTGGATACTGCAGCCTCGGACCGGCCGTGGACGCCGCCCGCGAAGCCTTGGAACGGGCCTCTGTGAAGGTCGGCGAGATCAATCCGCAGGCCCCCTTTACCCTCGGCGACACCTCGATGTCCCTTTCCGAATTCGATTTCGTGACGGTATCCGATCTTCCCCCGCTTTACGTGGAGCGCAAAGAGACCACGCCGGTGCTCAAACGCGTGGCCGCCAATGCCGCAACGCTGATCGAGGACGAAAGTTGCGTCGCCTTTTCGGTAGGCCCCTTTTTCGAGGCCCTGGCGCAGATTCTCACCGACCGGCGCAACCTCGGCATCCACTCTCCCATGTTTACCGATGCGCTGATGGATCTGATGAAAACCGGTGCGGTCACCAACCGTCGGAAGGAAACCCATCCGGGAAAAGGGCTTGCATCCTACGCCGTCGGGAGCGAAGCCCTGTTTCGCTGGTTGGACCAGAATCCCTTCGTCGAATTCCAGTCGATCGACAAGGTGTTCAACCCCTCGTTTATCGGTCGCAACCCGCGATATGTGGCCCCGATCCCCGTCAGCAAGGTCGATCTGCACGGGAGGATTTGTCTACAGGCCGGCGACAGCAGAATGGTCATCGGCCCGGAAGAAGTGGTTGTCTTTTTCGACAGTGCCGAGATTTCCAAACAAGGGCGGGCTTTTTTCACCCTGGCCAGCAGGGACCCGGCCGGCGCCCCGAACATCCTCCCCTCCATCGCCGGGGAGCCAAACCAGTTCACCCCCTACGAATCGGTGCTGACCGTGGTGACCGAATATGGAGTGGCGCATCTGTCCGGTTATACCGTCCGGGAAAGGGCCCAGGCGATCATCGACATCGCCCATCCGGACGATCGTCAGTGGCTTGTGGAGGAGGCCAAGCGCCGCAACATCCTGTACCCGGACCAGATCTGGCTGGCCGACGCGGCCAGACTCTACCCCTCCGAAGTGGCCCTGACCGAGATTTTCAGAGCCGGGCTGCGGGTGCGGTTTCGCGCCATCAAGCCGTCCGATGAAGAGTGGATGCGCCGGCTCTTCTACCGGTTTTCCGATGAAGCGGTCTACTCGCGCTATTTCCACTCGGTCAGGACCATGCCCCACGCCAAGATGCAGGCGTACGTCAACGTCGACTGGACCCAGGTCATGTCCATCGTCGGGCTCATCGGAGAGGAGGGGGATGGGAGAATCATCGCCGAGGGGCGCTACATCCGCATTCCCGGCACCGAAAAGGCTGAAGTGGTTTTCGTGGTCGACGAGAGCGTCCAAAACCACGGTGTCGCCACCGGTCTCTACCGGCTGCTGAGCAACCTGGCCTGGGAGCGGGGGATTCGCGAGTTTGTCGCCGACGTCCTCTTTTCGAATATAGCCATGATGAAGGTATTTCGGAAGGGGAGTCTTCCGGTGAAGGCGGTCCTGGAAGAAGGGATCTATCACATATCGATTCCGCTGGAGAAGATGAGCCGTTGAGTTGCTCATCTACTGAGCTCTTGAGCTGCCGAGCTGTTAAGCGACGAAGTTTCTGAACTGTCAGTTGTGGGAAACGGTCAACCCGTCACGGATGAACTTTCCGGAAAGCGCTGCCCGGGGATAGACCGCCTTTAAAAAGTGGGTGCATTCCTCGCAGAATCTCAGTCCCCTGCCGTCCACGATGACCCGTACATACCCCTTGTATCCGAAGCGATTGAATTCGCCCCGGCTCATGGGGCAGAGCGAACCGTCCGGGGCCGTTCTGTAGGCGGCGTGGTCGGTGAGACCGAGGTTGTGTCCGATTTCGTGCAATGAGACTTTCAATACCCGGGCGATGAAGCGATCGTAGTCGCTTTGCGAGCCGATCCGTTGAGGGGTCAGCTTCCGGGTGGAAACCACGGCCACGTCGTTTTTGGGGTTCTTGCCACCGAGGATGGAATTGTAGAATTCATCATCGTCTGAAGTGCGGAGATCGGCGTCGGTGAGGCCCAGAATGTGACCGTGAAATTCGGCGTCCAGGATCATGGTGAGCAGCTGGGCATCGATGCTCGCCATGGCCGGCGCGTTGTGGTGCGCCAGGTTGATGTCGACGATGATCCCCTCAAACGCCTGCAAAATCCCGTCCCCGATTCGCCGCATGCTGCTGTAGCTCATGTGGGTTCCGACGCGGATCAGTTTCAGATGCTTTTTGTCCGAGAACATGGCGAACCTCCCAGAGGTCTGAAAAGCACAGATTTCGCTTTTGAAATGATATCCCAATGCGTCTTTTCTGTCGAGAGCTCTCGATACAGGCCGAAAAGATGCTGTTGTGCGGCGCTGCAGGGCCTGCTGCTGCCGATAAAAAGAGGAATCGATCGACCCTGTGACGGCGCCATGCAGGACGGCGCTTTGTCGGGTCGTTGATCGGACATCGGAGTTTTGATAAGTGAGCATATGCCCGCAAACCGGAATGGGCCGATTCAGGAAGGAACGAAACCATGCGAACCCGGGGATTTATTGTCTACTGTTCTCCAGCCGGAACGACCCGACAGGTCGCCCGGCAGATCGAACAAACCCTTGCCGGACTCGGCGCCGAGGTCAACACCATGGACCTGGGACTTTCCGGTCGCCGCGACACCTTCATGGCGATGATTGCCTCAATGGACAAGGGCGATTGCCTGTTCGTCGGGGCCCCCGTCTACCGGGATGTTGCCGCTCCGCCGGTGATGGATTTTATCGAAGCGCTTCCGGAAGTTTCCGCAAGGGCCGCGATTCCTTTCGTCACCTGGGGGGCGGTGACTACCGGTGTCGCCCTCTGGCAGATGGGGCACGGCCTGCAGAAAAAGGGATTCGTCCTGGCGGGTGCCGCTTCGGTGGTCGCCGAGCACTGCATGATGTGGCGGTCTGAAATCGCCTCCGGAGCCGGGCGGCCGGATTCCGACGACTTCCAGCAGGTGGATGGGTTTACCCGCGAAATTTTCGAGCGCCTTCGCTCCGGGGCGCTGAAGCCGGTCGACCTTGCGCACCTCGATTACCAGCCAAAGCGTCATGCAACGGAAATGAGGCAGAAAATCGGCCAGCCATGGATGATCGTGCCCAAAAGCGTCGATGAAGAAAAGTGCTCGGCGTGCGGCGTCTGCGTCGAGCAATGCCCGGTGGGGGCTGTGGCCCTGAACCCGTATCCGGCGTTTGCCGACAACTGCTTCGACTGTTTCAACTGCGTCCGACTCTGTCCGGAAGATGCCATCGATACACCGCTGTCGGCAGAGAAAATAGAGGCGCACATCGCGATGCTGAAAGAAAAATATCGGGAAGAGGTGTTGACGAGGGTGTTTCTGAACCAATAGTGTCGTGCCCCGGAAATGAACGGAATCTTTCGATTCCCCCGGATCTCGTCCGGCGCAGGCCTATCTCGCCTCGCTTGTCCGAAATGACGCACTTGGCAATTACGACACAGCCTCCTTCTCGGGAGTGACTACAACTTGCAAGTTACTTCCTGGACGCGACACTTAAGGAGTTATCGAAGCGTCGGAGAAAAAAGCGCAGAAACAATCAAGATTGCTTCGCGTATGGAAAAGGATTAGATTCTGCTGGTTGAAACAACGGTTGACCCCATCGCCCGAACAGGAGTGCGGCCATGTCCAAATCAAGAGATACCCGAAAAGACGTCAAGAAAAAGCCGAGCAAGACCCTCAAGGAAAAGCGGAAAGAAAAGCAGGAGAAAAAGAAGGGCGACTGACAAGAAGGCCGCCCGCCATTCACCGCCGGAGACAGGCATTCCGGCATCTCCGGCGGTGCCTGAACGCCCCGATCCAAGCCCCGTAAGACGATCATGCGATTGCTCACCCTCAATATCCGTTTCGGGGCCGGCAGCGAATCGCCCGGCAAACCGGGCTACGATGTTCCCTCTTCGAAGCGCAAGTTACGCGCCGTGGCCGATGCCGTCGCCTCGGTCGATCCCGATGTCGTTGCGCTTCAGGAGGTCTACGGGGCCCTCCAGGCTGAGCGGATCGCCGGTCACATAGGCATGAAGAGCATCTACACCCGTCATCCGATCAGCTATGCCCTCGATTTTTTCGAGTGGGGACTGGCCTTTTGCCATCGTTCGAAAACCCTGCAGGTGTCGAACCCGACCCTGGAAGGCACCTTGTCTGCCCGCAGCCGTCGAAAGATGCTGATGGCCACGCTCGAAATGGATGAGGGCCCCGTCACCTTCGTCAACGTCCATTTCGATCCCCGCGGGATCGTCGGTCAGGCCGAAAGCCTCGTCGGTCTTTTTCCCGACGAAGCCGCTCCCCGGGTGCTGATGGGGGATTTCAACTGCCGGGCGGACGATGTCGGACTGGGCGCCGTCCGCAGGCAGTGGGTCGACTCCTGCCGGGCCGTGAAGACCGAAGCCAGCCGGGAGGCGGATCAGGTCGGGACCCTGCCGGGAAGACGGGAACGCATCGACCACATCTTCATCGACCCCCGATTCCACCGGGTCGTGGAGGCCGGCCTGGTATCCGCCGATTACCGCCGGGTCTCGGACCACGTCGCTTATTTTGCCGATCTCCGTCCGGAATTAAGCGGTCAGGGGAGATAGCGGCCGGAAAGCAGGCTCAACCGGCTTCCGGCAAGGGGTCGAGCACGGGGTCTGGATCCGGAAACTCCGGGGACTGCCTGAGGAAGGTCGTTTCAAATCGGATTCGCGGGTCGAGCCGAACCGGCGGCGGCTGTCCGGCATCGGTGGCTTCTGCCTTTGCAGAAAGACGGATCATGTTGTCGATGACCACCTGGTGGGGGTGACAGGCCATGGCCTTGTCCAGGTAGGCTCCGGCCGCATCGATGCGGCCCCGTCCCGCAGCGATGCAGGCCAAGCAGTTGTAGGCCCTTCCCGGAAGACAGTATCCGTCCTGGCGCGCCCTTCGGATCTCCCGGGCGGCTTCCGCGAGGCGGCCGGCCTGGATCAGGGCGCTGGCCAGATCCATCCGGGCCGCCGGCAGGCCGCCGGTCTCTTCCAGGATTTTACGGCACTTGTCGATGCCGGGTTCCCAGAGATCCTGAATGCCTTCCATGCCGGCCAGGACGGCATAAACGGCGTCTGCATCCTCCCGGTTTCCTGCAAAACAGGTCAAATCCGCAAAATCCCGGTTGAAATAGATCTCCGGGGTGACCACTCCGCTGCGGCAGAAGATGTCGAACTCCTCGGTTCCCGGATACAGATGGAGCTGAGTGAAGACGAACTGGTTGGGCCGTGCGGCGCGAATGAAATCGAGACTCTGCTGAAAGGTTTCCCGGGTTTCCCCGCGGTTTCCGACCATCATATACCAGCGGACCCGGATTCCGAATTTCTGGGCGTTTTTCGTGGCGTCGGCCACCAGGGGGGGTGAAATGCGCTTTTTGATGTTGGACAGGATCGAATCCACCCCCGATTCCACCCCGATGCTGATCCGCTGGCATCCGGCCCGTCGCATGGACCGCAGCACCTCCTCGTCCAGACAGTCCGCCCGTGTTTCGCAGGACCAGACGAAATCGAGCTTTCGGCTCCGGATCTCTTCGCAGATCGAAAGCACCCGTTGGCGGTTCGAGGTAAAGGTGTCGTCCTTGAATGAAAGAATGTGCTGGCGGTGAACCCGGACGGCTCGTTCGATCGTGTCGAGCACATAGCCAACCGAGTGAAATCGCACCCGCCCGCCCCACATGAGGCTGCTGCAGCAGAAAGTGCACCGCCCCGGGCATCCCCGGGACGTCAGGATCTTTCTCATGGGAAAGTACCGGTTGGGCGGCACAATCCGGTCCAGGTCTTCGACGGGCGCTCTCTGCGGGCCGATGACGGGGTGTCCGTTTTCTCTCCAGGCGGTGCCGGCGATTCCGCAAAGCGGCCCTCCGGCCGCTGCAGATCGAACGATTTCCATGAATGTAACCTCTCCCTCTCTCATCACCACTGCATCGAGGGCGCTGCACCGTCGAAGGGTTTCAAGGGGCAGGGCGGTCACATGGGGGCCGCCGACCACAATGAACGCTTCCGGATAAATCTCCCGGATGAGTTGTGCCGTCAGGAAAACCCCCCGGCGGTTGGCCGTGACGCAGGATAGGCCGAAGAGCGGTGCGGGCCTGTGCCGAATGCTGGCCTCGACCTTTTCCCAGCAAGCATTGGAAAGATTCAGGACTGTCGCTTCGTGGCCTTCGTTGAGGGCCTGGGCGGCCAGGGAGAGCAGGCCGCAAGGCGCCTGGATGAAATCGCCGTCCAAGCGGCCGCTCCCGCCTGCCGGCGCACCCTCTCCGGGCGGAAAGGGCGGTTTCCCGGGACGGGGGATCTTCCACGGGGGGGGATAGATCAAAACGATCTGCACGGTAATCTGCCACCCTTGCGATCGAAGGCCGGACGTTTCAATCCGGTTTCAGCGTCGGCGGGATGTCGGTCGGGTCGAAGGGAGGCAGCGGGGCCGAGGGGCCCTTTGCACAGATATCACGCAGCGGTGCTGCAGAAGGAATATGAAAATACTATGACAAGAGAGGTGCGGGGTCAATTGAAAAGCCTCCAAAGCGGTCCTCGGCCGACGACGTAGTCAAATCCCCTGTCCCAGGCGACGCCCGGGGCCTGAAGAGAGCACGCCCTGCAGCGCTTCGGCGGCGCTTTTCGAAGCCGAGCCGCTCGGGGATGCGCTCGCCGGCGCGGATCGGGAGCCTGAAATCCTCCCTGTTCCCCCTTTTTCAAAGGGGGGACAGGAATTTCAGTGGGTAAAAAAGATGAACCGGAAAGTTCACACAGAAAGCCGAAAAGACATGAGAAGCCCAAAGAAAAGTATCAATAGAGAAAAGGATTTCGAAAAATTCGGCAACTGCTGCCTACTGAAAACCCGGAAGGGCTTTTTCCGAAGGGGGGAACCTTCGATGTTTCTGCTTGGGACAGCGAACGCCGAGGCCTTCAAGTCCAGCTTAGCGGTTTCCGCCGGTGCCCCAAAATGCCGGGACCTCCCAGTCCCCCTTTGAAAAAGGAAGACAAGGCGATTCAGGGGGATTTGAACATTCGGGGGGCAATAACCGGCCTGCAGCAGCCGGTGCGGCTCAGTTCGCCGAGACCGGGTGCCGGTCGGAAGGATCTCCCGCTGCGCGGCGCCGGGCTATGCCCTTGAAGATGAAGGAAAGACCCAGAAACATTCCGGCATAGAGGGGAAGGGCGGCGGCCGCCCAGGCGGCGACGGCGTGGGCGATGACGGTGGAAAACGACGCGAGGGTGCCCCAAAAGTCTTCGGTGAAAAGGGCCGCCAGTTCTTCGGCAGTAAACGGCGGCGGCGGGGCCTGAAACAGGGCCGCTCCCAGGTGCGCGAACGGGATCAGCAGCGCCAGCTGGAGCGGGTAGGCCATATAGTTTCCCAGCTGGATGATCGGAAAGTTGAACCGAAACAGGATTGCCACAACGGTGCATATCGCTGTGGTCACCCCCACGACCGGGAAAAGCCCGATAACCGCTCCCAGCGCAAAGCTGGCCGCAAGCCGGTTCGGCGACGCCCCCTGCCGGAGAAGCCGCAGGACCGGCTCGCTGATTCTTTTAATCCGATTTACCATCCAAGCGGTCATCGACCCACCCTTTCCCGTTGCACTCGATTTATTTTCACACTTCAAAGATAGGGGTTGATCTGGAGCGATCAACGGAGAAACAACAGTTGGAAAATAAGGGGAATATACACTTATTTCGGAGTCCGACAGCCGGCAAACGCGTCGACAAATCCCCCGAGGTGGTTATGGTTAGCCTGTCATTCGGTCCCTGAAAAGGAATCCGGAATGCTGCGCCCAAATGGCCGGGATACTGCAGGCAGGCAACGAGAGGAGACAAGATGAGCACTCAGATAGCGGTTGACGTCATTCAGACAGGCCCGTCCGCCTCCGAGGCGACGGTGCGCACCCACACGATCACCATGGACCGGCCCGAGGCCAAGGGGGGAGAAAACCGAGGGCCCATGGGCGGCGAGGTTCTGCTGATGGGGCTGGGCGGGTGCTTTATGAGCAATCTTCTGGCTGCGATCGCCGCGCGCGGGGCGGACGTGAAAAACGTGCGGTTTGCCATCCGCGGTGCGCTGGAAAGCGCGCCGCCCCGATTTTCGGCGGTGTCGCTTCGCATCAGCGCCGACTATGCCGACAAAGAAGAGATGAGAAAGCTGATTACCATTGCTGAGCGGGGATGCATCGTCCGAAACACCCTCAAGGAGGCCCTGGCGCTGACCATCGAGCTGGATGCCTGATGCGCCAGGCGCATCGGGCGCCGGGAGGCTGGGAAGCTGGGAAGCGAGGAGGCAAAAACAAAAGATGCAGGATCGATGACCCGCTCC
>JASFPT010000167.1:0-8844 GCA_050115795.1 Desulfobacterales bacterium | reverse complement strand
CTTGTCTGCCCGTTTTTGACGGCCGGCGCGAGCTTTTTGGGAGGATCCCCGTCTCGTTAGGGGCTACCGGTCCTGCCCAAAGAATATCCGGCGCAAAATTTACTAAAACGAAAAAAATATATTGACAGAATTTCTATATAAATATAATTAGGCGCTATTATCCATCTTTATGGAAACTTTATCAAAACTCTAGTGTCGTGTCCCGGAAGTTTATGTAAAAAGTCCAGATGCCCTATACCGGCATGATGAGGGCTCGAGGGCTTGTCCCCATCGTCCCGCGCCGAGCATCGCAAGAACCGGACGGATCAGCCCCTTCCGCTGTTTGAGGCCCCTGTTCTCTAGGGGCCGAGTTCGGAAGGGGCCCGGCCGGTTCGAGAAGCGCAGGATCAAGCGGGACGCAGGGCGCCTTTTCTTTTGGTTCGTTTTCTTTGGGCGAGCAAAGAAAATGAACGATTAAAAAGAAAAAATTTCAGAAAACGGACGAATCGATTATGCCCGTTATTTCCGGCACACGACACTAGCCGCAGGAGGGCGTGAACAATCGACCTGGACACCTTGGATAACGAGATCATTCGGCTGCTGACAGCCGATGGGCGAATGCCGATCGGTGAAATGGCCCAAAAACTCGACGTGACGGCGCCTACGATCCGAAAGCGAATCAAGGCGCTCGAGGAAAAGGGGATCTTTAAAATTTCAGCGCTGATCGACCCGCGTCGGCATCGGGAAATGATCACCGCATTGGTGGCCATGAGCGTCCAGTCGGAAGGGAAGCTGGACCAGATATTGGACAAGATCACCAACCTGCCGAATGTCGCCTGGGCGGGCGTGGTCACCGGGCGATACGACATTATCGCCGAAGTCGTTTGCGTGGGCGGAAAGGACGAATTGTACCGCTTCACCACCGAGACGATTCTCAAAATGGGCAATGTCGTGAGAAGTGAAACATTCATCCTCATGAGGTCGAAGAACAACTGGCTGTCCTTGCCCAAAGGGATAGCGGAAATCTGATCGCTGTCACCATAAGCTTGCTTTTCAATTCCCATAAAGGATAAGACGATGAGAAAATTCACAATCCCGATCCAATTCATCGTGTTCATCCTGGCTGCGCAGGGGATCGTTTCCAGTCTTCATGCCGAAGAGCCCCGGGCAAGGATCCGAAACAGCGTTGGGATGGAATTTGTCCTGATCAAGCCCGGCTCATTTCAGATGGGAAGCCCCGAAGACGAGCCCGGCCGATTCGTCGGAGAAATACGGCACAAAGTCAATTTGACGAAACCCTTCTACATGCAGACCACCGAAGTCACCCAGGCCCAGTGGGAGGCCCTGATGGGGGGCAATCCTTCCAGCCACAAACGCTGCGGGGAAAACTGTCCGGTGGAACAGGTCTCCTGGGAAGATGCCCAGCGGTTCGTCCGGAAACTCAATCAGAAAGAAGGGACCGACAAGTATCGGCTTCCGACCGAGGCCGAGTGGGAGTATGCCTGCCGGGCGGGCAGCACCACTGCGATTCCAAACGGCACGATCACCAACTTCCAGTGCAATGTCGACGACAACCTGAACGAGATTTGCTGGTACTGCGGCAACGCGCAGAACCTGGTTCACCCGGTGGCGGGCAAAAAACCCAATGCGTGGGGGCTTTACGATATGCTGGGTAACGTCCAGGAGTGGTGCCGGGACTGGTTTGGGGCTTACCCGAGCGATGAAGTGGTCGATCCGACGGGCCCGAAGAAGGGCACCTACCGCGTGATGAGGGGAGGGGCCTGGTTCAGCCCGGCCCGCGATGTCCGGTGTGCGAGCCGCTTTGGGAGCCCGGCTCCCTACCGGTTCCAGCACATCGGTTTCAGACTCGCTGTGAGCCCATGAACCGGCCCGCGGGTTTTCGACGGCAGAGGGGGTGATCCGGTCTTTACAATAGAGCGCATCTGGTTGGAGATGATGAAAACGGAAATGAAGAAAGGGAGGAAAGATGAAAAAATTTAAATTACTTCACTTTGTGGTCGCAGTGGCCCTCATTTTCGGCTTCTGGGGGATGGCATCGGCGGGAACCCTCGATGACATCGCCCAGCGCGGTGTAATCCGCATCGCCTGCCAAACTCAGGGTGCGCCGTTCAGTTTCGTGGATAGAAACGGTGACCGGACCGGAAGCTCCGTCGAGCTTTGCCGCTTGATCGGCGAGGAGATGGGGGTCAAGGTCGAGTTTCTCAACTACGACTGGGACGGTCTGATCCCGGCCCTGTTGTCCAAGAAGGCCGACATGCTCGCCGCCGACATGACGCCGACCTTGAAACGGGCCATGAAGATTTCTTTCACCGATCCGTATATGTACACCGGCAGCGTTGTGTTCGTAAAGCAGGACAGCCCGATCAAAACGCTGCAAGACATTACCTCCGACACCAAAATCGCCGTTTTGCTGGGTTCGACCGGTCAACACGACGCCCAAAAGGCGTTTCCAAAATCCGAACAAAAGACGTACAAGGGCGGCGGCCCGCTGCTGATCAACGCTGTTCTCGCCGGGCATGCCGATGCCGGGGTGAACGACGGCTCTGCAGTCAGGGGGCAGGTCGCCAGCTTCCCGCCCAACAGCGTCCGGATTCTGGAAGGCCAGTTGTCCCGCTCCCCCCTGGCCTTTGCGGTGCGCTACGACTCTCCGGATCTTCTGCAATGGCTCAACCTGTTCTTTCTGCACATCAAACTCGACGGCCGGCTGGATGAAAACCTGGATTACTGGGTCAATTCGCTGGACTGGAAAAAAGACCATTAAAGATCGTCGTGGCAGGTCACCTGAAGCGGGTGTGAGCCGCCAGCCGGCTCACACTCGCTCTCCAGCGAATCCCTTACAGGAAAACATCACGGGGAAACCTCATGCTCGAAGCCTTCAATTTTAGAGTCATCCTGCAATACATGCCGCTCTATGGGAAGTGCTTCCTGGCCACCCTCTGGTTGTCCGGCCTGTCCCTGATCGGGGCGATTCTGGTGGGGATCATCGCCTGCGCCATGCGGCTGAGTCAGTCCCGCATCATTTCAAAAGCCGCCGGTGCGTATATCGAAAGCATCCGCTCCACGCCGCTGCTGGCCCAGCTCTATTTCTTCTATTTCGGCCTGCCGAGTCTGGGGATCATGCTTCCCGAATGGGTCACCGGCGTCATCGCCCTGACCTTGAACAGCGGGGCGTATTATGCCGAGATCATCCGGTCGGGGATCCAGGCCATTCCCTTCGGACAGATCGAGGCCGGAATTGCCTCGGGTCTGAGCTATTTTCAGCGGATGCGCTACGTCATCCTGCCCCAAGCGCTCGGTATGACGATCCGGCCCATGCTGGGGCAGGCGATCGTGCTGGTAAAAGACTCCTCTCTTCTCTCGTTGATCTCCATCGTGGAGCTGACCCGCGCCGGCCAGACGCTGACCTCGGAACGATTCATGCCGACCGAGGGATTTCTCACGACGGCCTTCTTTTACCTGATCATTTACTACATGCTCAAGGCCTTCTCCAACTGGTCGGAAAAACGGCTGATCTTCAAGGAAGCATACTAAACCGCGAGGAATACACCATGTGGGGTTTCTATTTTCACGAGCTGATGCGCACGCTGCCCTTTTTCCTCAAGGGGGTCTGGATGACCGTCGCGGTTTCCGGCTTGAGCCTGATCGCGGGGACCGTGATCGGTTTCATCTGCGGCATCATCAGGGCCGGCAAAAGCAGGATTCTCCGGGCCATCGTCGGGGCCTGGGTGGACGTCGTTCGTGGAACTCCCTTTCTGGTGCAGGTGTTCATCGTCTTTTTTATCCTGCCCAGTGCCGGCATAGAGCTGAAAGCTTTTCCGGCCGCGGTCATTGCGTTGAGCAATTTGGCGGCCAGTTTCATCTGCGAGATCGTCGCCGGTGGGATCCTCTCCGTGCCCAAAGGCCAGCGGGAAGCCGCCACCGCCTCCGGCCTCTCTCAATACCAGCAGCTTCGATACATCGTGATGCCCCAGGCCATGCGATCCATCTTGCCGCCGCTGGTGGGACAGTATGTCCTTTCGATCAAAGATTCGTCGATCGTCTCGGCCATCGGCGTGGTCGACATCACCCGGGTCGGCTGGCTGACGGTGCAGCGTATCCCGGAAGGCATCATGGTGTTCGGCCTGGTGGGGATCTTGTACTTTGCCGTCTGCTATCCGTTGATCAATCTGTCGGGTTACCTGGAAAGGCGCATGACGGTCATGACCGTCAAACTCTAAGGGGAAACACTCGATGATATCCTTTAAAAATGTAAACAAATGGTACGGAGACCTTCACGTCCTGAACAACATCAACCTGGAGATTGATCGGGGGGAGGTGGTGGTGGTCTGCGGCCCGAGCGGATCGGGAAAAAGCACCCTGATCCGATGCATCAACCGCCTGGAGCCCATCCAGGAAGGCGAGCTCGTCGTGGACAACATGCCCGTGCACGACAAGAAGGTCAATATGACCAAGATCCGGGCGGAGATCGGATTCGTCTTTCAGTCCTTCAACCTCTATCCGCACATGACGGCGCTGCAGAACACCACCATCGCCCCCATCAAAGTCAGAAAGATGAAAAAGGAGAAGGCCGAAGAGCTCGGCCGGGAGATGCTCACCCGGGTGGGGTTGAAAGACCGGATCAACAGCTACCCGGCCCAGCTCTCGGGAGGACAGCAGCAGCGGGTGGCCATCGCAAGAGGGCTGTGCATGCGGCCCAAAATCATGCTTTTTGACGAGCCGACGTCCGCCCTGGACCCGGAGATGATCGGTGAAGTGCTCGATGTCATGCGATCCCTTGCCAAAGAGGGAATGACCATGATGGTGGTGACCCACGAGATGGGATTTGCCCGGGAGGTCGCCAACCGTGTCGTTTTCATGGATGACGGGCAGATCGTCGAGGTCGCACCCCCGTTGGATTTCTTCAAAAATCCGCAGACGGAGAGGGGCAAGAACTTCTTGAGCTCGATCCTGTCCCATTAACGAAGCCGGTTTTTTCGGTCTCCGGGTTCGCCCAAGGGGTATCGGCTGGGTCTTGAACGCGGACCCGGCGGGCGGTTCTTCCTTTGAGCCGATTTTTCGTGAGCCCGGCCTCGACGAATTGCACATCCTGATCGAAACCTCGACGCTGACGAATCCCTGAATCCGTATTGGTCAAGCATATCCGATTCGCACCCAAAGTCATCAGGAGGGTCATCCTATGGACATCGCTGTATTGGGCTCGGGAAACGGGGGCTGTGCCGTTGCATTCGACTGTGCGGCCAACGGCCACCAGGTCCGGCTGTTTGATTTCGAACAATTTCCGACGAGCATTCAGGCCGTCCAGAAAAACGGGGGCATCACCTGTGAGGGTGAACTGGAAGGGTTTCAGCCCGTGGCCTATGCCGGACACGAAATGGATAAAGCGCTGGACGGAGCGGAGCTGATCTACGCCGTCGGCCCGGCCTACAGCACCAGACCCTTTGCCGAAGCCTGCAAGACGTACCTTACCAAAGGGCAGATCGTGATCGTGTGCCCGAGTTCCTGCGGGGGCAGCATCGAATTCAAAAACGGGGCCGGTCTGGATCTGCGGGATGAAAACATTGTCGTTGCCGAAACGTCGACGCTGCCGTATGCTGTTCGTCTGATGGCGCCGGGAAAGATCCGAATTTTCAACAAACTCAGAGGCGGATTGTACCTGGCAGCGGTTCCGGCGAGAAACACCCCGGCGGTGATCGGCAAGGTGGCAGACGTCTATCCGGCGATGAGGGCCGCAAAGAATATTCTCCAGACCAGCCTGCAAAACGGCAACCCCGTGATTCATCCCGCGATCACCCTCATGAATGTCGCGCTCATCGAGCGCACCGGCGGGGATTTCGAATTTTACCACGAGGGCGTCACCCCGGCGGTGGGAAGGCTGATCGAGGCGGTGGACCGGGAACGGATCGCCATCGGGAAGAAATTGGGCGTAACCGTCATCCCCGATCCGGAACTGGGCGTCATGCAGGGCTACATGACGGAAGCCACCTACGACACCGGATTTGTCACCGCGCCGGGATTTGCGGGCGTCAAGGCCCAGCCCAGCCTGGATTACCGGTATTTCAACGAGGATGTGGGCTACGGTCTGGTCTTTCTCCAGAAACTCGGTGAGCAGGTCGGTGTGGACACCCCGGTGATGTCGGCCGTGATCACACTGGCGTCGCTGCTGATGCGTCGAGATTACCGTGGGGAGGCCCGGCGCACCATGGAGACCCTGGGCCTCTCCGCGCGCACAGCGGAAGAACTGGAGACGCTGCTGGCATGATAGAAGATCAAAGGGGCTCCGCCACCCCGGTGCTCATCCAAAGATTCGTCCCACAACAGTATTGGGGCCGCATGAATGGAGCGCAAAAGCGATGAAAGCCATCGTCCTGGGCGGTTGCGGTATTCAGGGGAGGACCGCACTGCATGACCTGTCCCGAAATCCGGATTTCGATCAGGTCACCTGCGCAGACATCCACCCGGATCTCATCGAGTCCTTCGACTTTCTGGACAGGACCAAAATCCGGGCCGTCGCATTGAATGCCGGCGACCCGATCGCCCTGGCCTCCACCCTGGGCGACGCATTCGATGTCGTCGTCGATTTTCTGCCGCCGCAGTATGTCCGTACCGTTGCCGAAGCCGCGATCGAGCAAGGGGTGCCTCTGGTCAACACCAACTACCCATACGATCTTCTGGACCTCGATGCGGCCGCCAAGGAAAAGGGCATCGCCATCATGCCGGAATGCGGTCTGGACCCGGGAATCGACCTGATCCTCTACAACCGGAGCGTGCGCTATTTCGACGAGATATCGGTGCTCAATTCCTATTGCGGCGGGATTCCGGAAAAGGCGGCATGCGACAACCCCCTCAACTACAAGATCAGCTGGAACCTGCAGGCCGCTTTGAGAAGCCAGGTCAGGGACGCAACGCTGATCGCAGACGCAAAGCTCGTGCAGGTTCCGGCAAAAGACCAGCACGAGAATCCATTCATCCACAGCATCGAGTTTCCCGGCCTCGGGACACTGGAGGCCATCCCGAACGGCAATGCGGCGTATTACGCCGATTTGCTGAACATTGGAGGCCACCTCAAGGAGGCCGGGCGGTACACGCTTCGATGGCCCGGTTGGTGCTCGTTTTGGCGTCCGATGAAAAAGCTCGGTTTTTTAAGCGATACGCCGATCCAGGGACTGGCCGACGAGGTTTCCCCGCTGGAGATGGTGGCCCGGCTGCTCGAGCCGCACCTGCAGTACAAGCGCAGCGAAAAAGACCTTTGTGTGATGGTCAACAAGGTCGAGGGCGTGCGGAAGGGAACGCCCCAGGTCATGACGGACTCCCTTTTGATCGAAAGGGACCTGGCGTCGGGCATGATGGCCATGAGCATGGGGGTCGCCTATCCCGCCTGCATCATTGCGGAGATGATCGCAAAAGGGCAAATCACCCAAAAGGGGGTCCTGTCGCCGGCGATAGACGTTCCCCCTGACTTGTTTCTGGAGCAGTTGCGTCGGCGGGGCATCGACGTCACCGAAACGATCGAGGAGCCGGTATAGAGCGTTTGCCAAAAATTCGTTCCGATCCAAATGTCCCTCTTAACTTGCCGAATGAAAGGAGGTGCGAATGGAGGGGTTTAAAAAAATTCTCTTTCCCATCGCCCTGACCAACATTTCTCCCAGCATCGCGCCGTATGTGGTCACCATGGCGAAGCGGTTTGATGCCGAGCTGCATCTGCTGCACGTCCTTCGACGATTCGATTGGTTCGTGGATACCTATATCCCCGAAACCCCGGAGCCCGATTTCAAACGCATTGCCAGCCACTTCGAAAGTCAAGTCATGGCCCAGGCCCGGCAAAAACTCGATCGGTTTATTCAGAACCACTTCAAGGATGTCCGTATCGGAAAGGCCGAAGTCGTTACCGGGACCGCTTACGAGAAAATCATCGAGTACGTGGAATCTGAAAAAATCGATCTCATCATCATGGGCACCGGCACCACCCTCCAGAAAGTGATCTTCGGCTCGGTGGCGGAAAAAGTCTCGCGGCTATCCAGTGTCCCTGTCATGCTGATCAAGGGCGGTTCAGACAAATGATGACCAGCACGCAAGCAATGAAGGAGAGAAATCATGGCGGTGAAACGAGAGAAGCGTGATCCACATTTTTGGGAAGCATTGATTTCGATCCTCGGCCTGGTTCTGTTTATCAGCCTGGCGGTGGTGCGCTATGAATCAGACCCCCATGTGCCGATTCTCCTGGGGGTGCTCATCGCGGCGATCATGGGGATGCGGGCCGGCAACACCTGGAAAGAGATTGAAACCGGGATGCTCGACGGGATCACCAACTCGCTGCAGGCCATCGTGATATTGTGCATTATCGGCATTCTGATCGGCGTATGGATCCTGAGCGGCGTGGTCCCGACGATGCTCTACTACGGTTTGAAGATCCTGAGTCCCAAAATCTTTCTGCCGGCGACGTTGATTATCTGTTCCATTACTTCCCTGGCCACGGGCACCTCCTGGGGCACGTCAGGAACCATCGGCATCGCCTTGATCGGGATCGGGGCGGGCTTGGGATTCCCCCTGCCGGTGGTCGCCGGAGCGGTGCTTTCCGGGGCCTACTTTGGGGATAAGATGTCGCCGCTTTCCGACACGACCAACATGGCGCCGGCCATGGTCGGCACCGATCTGTACACGCACATCAAGCACATGAGCTATACCACCGGCGTCAGTTACGGCCTCACGCTTTTGATCGAGTTCGTGTTGAGCTTTGTTTACGGCGGCGGAGAGGCGAATATGGAAAGCGTCAATCAGATCCTGGCCGGTATCGATGCCCAATTCAGCATCAATCCGGCCAGGATCTGATTGACGCTTTCCATATTC
>JASFPT010000166.1:0-8922 GCA_050115795.1 Desulfobacterales bacterium | reverse complement strand
CCACCCCCAAGCTTATCCTTGGCGGCGGGAGCAACGTGCTGTTTCTCGACGATTTCCCGGGCCTCGTGCTGCATCCGGCGATTCGGGGGATCGAGCTCCTCGGTGAAGACAGCGATTCGGTGCTCGTGTGGGTGGGGGCCGGAGAGAACTGGGACGGATTCGTGGCAGAGGCGGTGTCGCGGGGTTGGCACGGGGTCGAAAACCTGTCCTGGATTCCCGGTTGTGTGGGGGCCTGCCCGATCCAGAACATCGGCGCCTACGGGGTCGAGGTAAAGGCGGTCATCGACCGCGTCGAGGTCTGGAGCATCGAAGATTTTCAGCCCCGGGTGATCGACCGGCGGTCGTGTCGATTCGGATATCGGGACAGCATCTTCAAACACGAACTGAAAAAAAGCGCCGTCATCACCGGTGTCGTGTTCCGCCTGCACAAAAAGGCCTCCTTTACGCTGACCTATCCGGAGCTGAGAGCCGCGTTTTCTGCCGCCGGAAGCGCGGATCTTGCCGCGGTCCGCGATGCGGTGATCGCCATCCGGCGGCGCAAGCTGCCCGATCCGGCAGGCCTCGCCAATGCCGGCAGCTTTTTCAAGAACCCCATCGTGGCCGAGTCGAAATACCGGCAGCTCAAAAGCCGGCACCCGCTCATGCCGGCGTTTCGGCTTGTGGACGGACGTTGGAAAATCCCGGCCGGATGGCTCGTGGAACGATGCGGCTGGAAAGGCTTCCGGGACGGCGATGCCGGCGTCAGCCAGGACCACGCCCTGATCCTGGTCAACCACGGCCGCGCCACCGGCGCCCAGATCCTGGCCCTTTCCCAACAGATCACCGCATCGGTGGCCGACCGTTTCGGCATCGATCTAAAGCCGGAAGTGACGATCGTCTCCTGAAGTCCGAATGCATCGGCTGATGCCCCTGCCGCTTTCGCCCCTTTTCCTCTTTTTCGTTGACGGGACAGCGTTCATGTGGTTAACCGTTTTTTCATGAAGGTTAACGAAACGCGACCCGACGATGCTTCCCTCAGAGTGGTCAAAACCAGGACCAATCTTCTGGCCATGCTGCGAGAAGAATCGCGGGTCCTCTCCGGAGAGGCCCTCAGCAGCCGGCTGGGCCTATCCCGGGTGGCGGTCTGGAAGCACATCCGGCGGCTGATCGACGCCGGATACGAAATCGACGCCACGGCCAAGGGCTACCGGTTGGTCGATTCGCCGGACATCCCGTACCCCTGGGAGTTTCCCGGCAAAGAGGGGCTCATTCACTATTTTGCCCGTATCGACTCCACGATGGAAATCGCAAGGGATCTCGCCCGGCGCGGATGCCCGCCGCTGACCACGGTGGTCGCCGACTGCCAGCAAAAGGGAAGGGGCAGGCTGCGACGGCCCTGGGTTTCCGACCCGGGCGGGCTCTACTTCACGGTGGTCACCCGGCCCGAAGTGGGCCCCCAGCAAAGCGGAAGGGCGAATCTGGCCGCTTCGGTGACCCTGGCAAGGGTTCTTGCCGATGCGTTCCGAATCCCGGCGCGGGTCAAGTGGCCCAACGACATCCTGGTCGACGGCCGCAAGCTGGCCGGTCTGCTGGCGGAGATGGACGCCGAAGCCGACCGGGTCGCCTTCGTCAACATCGGCATCGGGGTCAATGTCAACAACGATCCCCCCCCCATCGAAACCGGGGCGGTATCGATCCGACGTCTCACCGGTTCGACGGTTTCCCGAAAGGCCCTGCTGGCCGAATTTCTCGGCCGGTTCGAATCCCGCATGGCCGCCGGGCTCGGCCCGGAATTGATCGGGGAGTGGAAGGCGCTCAATGCCACCATCGGACGGAACGTAAAGGTGGCCACCACCCGTCAGACCGTGGAAGGCAAGGCCGTGGACGTGGATGAAAACGGGGCCCTGATCGTGGAAAGCGCCGGGGGGCGCCGTCAAGCGGTCTTCTACGGGGACTGCTTCCACATCGGAAAAGGCGAGGACGCCTTTTCCGATGAATAAAGAGATTTGGACGAACCGAAAAGACGGACATCCGGAGCATGATCGGAAAAGACGACGCGGCAATCGAGGTGCTCGATAGACGGCAACTGCGGATGATGGTCTACGCAGCGTTGATGGCCGCCCTGACGGCGGCCGGGGCCTGGATCGCAATTCCGGTCGGGCCGGTGCCGGTCGTGCTCCAGAATCTGTTTATCTATCTGGCCGGGCTGCTTCTCGGCAGCCGCTGGGGGCTGGTGAGCGTGGCGGTTTATCTTCTTGCCGGCGCCTGCGGACTGCCCGTTTTCGCCGGCGGTATGGGCGGTGTCGGCCGGATCGTGGGCCCCACCGGCGGATACCTGGTCGGCTATCTTCCGGCGGTTTTTCTCATCGGCCTGATCTCCGATCGATGGAGCCGAACGCTGTCCGACGTTCTTGCCATGGTCGCGGCCACGGCCGTTATCTATGCCGCGGGCGTTGCCTGGCTTCACACCCTGACCGGACTGAGTTGGCACCAAACCCTTGCCGTGGGGATGCTTCCCTTCCTGCCCGGCGATGCGGTGAAAATCGCCGCTGCAGCCGCCGTCGCCAAGGCCCTGCGGCCGGTGATCAAAAGGGCAGAAGATCACCCTTCGACTCGGCTGGCACCTCGCTCAGGGTGACAGAGAAGGCAAGAAGGGAAAAAGACGAGAAGGCGCCGCTGCCGGCTTTTTTGCTGCAGACGACGGGGTCAAAACGGCACCGAACAACCGGCAACGAGCGACCCGTAACCCGCAACCCGCAACCCGCAACCAGGAACCGGTATCCAGCATGGCCTTCATCGAGATCCGCAACCTTTCCCATCGATTTTCGGACGGCACCGTCGGCCTTGACCGAATCGATCTGTCTCTCCAGCGGGGGGAGTTTGTGCTGGTGGCCGGGGAAAACGGCTCCGGCAAGACCACCTTGCTCAAGCACTTCAACGGTTTGCTGCTGCCCACTTCCGGAGAAGTCATCGTCGACGGCGAGTCGGTGGCGGCGGACCCGGTCCGGGCGCGGCTGAAGGTCGGCATGGTGTTTCAGGACGCCGACGCCCAGATCGTGGGCCAGACCGTGGCCGAAGATACCGCCTTCGGACCCGAGAACCTGGGGCTCGACCGCAGAAAGATCGAGGCGCGGGTGCGCACGGCCCTGGAGGCCGTGGGACTGACCCACGCCGCAGGCCAGCCTCCCCACCTTCTGTCCGGCGGGGAAAAGCGCCGGCTGGCCATTGCCGGTGTCCTGGCGATGGCGCCCGAGGTGGTCGTATTTGACGAGCCGTTTTCCAACCTCGACTACGCCGGGGTGCGGCAGGTGCTCGCCCAGATGGTCGATCTTCACAAACGCGGCCACACCCTGGTGGTCACGACCCATGACCTGGAAAAGGTTGTGGCCCACGCGGACCGACTGGTCGTTTTGCACCGGGGCACCGCAGCCCTTTCCGGGCCTCCGGCCGCGCTTTTCCCGGAACTGGAACGATTCGGTGTGCGGCCGCCGTGTGCGTTTCATTTCGGGGGGGAGGTGGCGTCCTGGCTCAATTGACCGCCTTCGGATACCGGCCGGGAGGATCGTTTCTCCATCGCCTTGATCCCCGAACGAAACTGATCGCGTTGACCCTGCTGGGGTTGATCGGTCTGGGCGCCCCGGCGCCTTGGGTGGCGGCGGCCGGTCTTTTGACGTCATACCTCCTGTGGCGGGCGGGCGTCGGTCCCTTGGGCTGGATGCGGGATCTTCGCGTTTTGTGGCTGCTGCTGCTCTTTGTGCTGATGGCCCGGGGTCTTTCGGGCGGAGGTTCGCCGCTGGTTGAGATCGGTCCGGTTTGCCTCTCTGCAGAAGGCCTGGCAGAAGGCGTTTCGGTTTGTCTTCGCCTGTGGCTTGTGGCTTTGGCCGGGATCGGGGTTTCAGCCACCACCAGCCCTTCGGGAATCGAAGCGGCGGTTCGGATGCTGCTGGCCCCTGTCCCGTTTTTCCCGGAAAAGCAGGCAGCCACCATGCTCGGGCTGGTGGTCCGGTTCCTGCCGGAGGTTCTCAAGGAGGCGCAATTGACCCGGGAGGCACAGAAGGCGCGAGGCATCGAAAGCCGCAAAAACCCGGTGGCCCGGTTGTCGCTGTTTGCCGTCTCGCTGCTCAGGCGCATCTTTGCCCGCGCTGACCGCATGGCCCTGGCAATGGAGGCGCGCTGCTACTCTCATAACCGCACCAAGCCCGAGTGGGCCCCCGGCATCCGGGATGCCCTTGCCGTCGGCCTGTTGGGCCTTTTCAGCGTCCTGTCCTTTCTGTAGCCGTTTTCCCCGGCCCCGTCGTCTGCGCCCCCCGCCCGCGATTGACAGGTTTTGCCGGCCGTTGTATCCAAAAGCAGCGAACAGGGCCGAAAACGGCAGAATTGCCAAAACCAGTAAAACCCGAAACCGTCCGCAATCTGCGTCCGCATTTTTATTTCCGCATAACGCGCAACCGCATGAAAACGGCTTCCGGCCTTTGTCGCCGGGGGCAGGGGAGCGATTCGATTGAAGGTCATTATTGTCGGGGCCGGAGAGGTCGGCTTCCATATCGCCAGGCACCTGGCGGTGGAAAACAAGGACGTGGTGGTCATCGACCGGAATCCGGAAGCGTTGCGGCGGGTCTCCGAGCACATCGACGTGCAGACGGTGGTCGGCTCCGGTGGCAGCCCGCTGGTCCTGGAAGAGGCCGGGGTAAAGGAGGCCGAGATTCTGCTGGCGGTCACTGACAGCGACGAGACCAATCTGGTGGCCTGTCTGGTGGCCAACGTGGTCTCCCCGTCCACCAAGAAACTGGCCCGGATCCGGGATGCGGACTACGACGCATACGTTGACACCTTCCGGGACAATCCGCCCCACATCGACACCCTGATCAACCCCGAAACCGAAGTGGTCAAGAGCATCAGCCAGATGATGAACTTCCCGGGCGCCGCGGACGTGGGGGATTTCGCCGAAGGACGGGTCAAGTTCGTGGGGATCTACCTCGAGGAGGGCGCCAAGGTGGTGGACATCCCGCTGGTGGGGCTGGCCGCCCAGATCGGGAAAAAGATGCCCCTGATTGCGGCCGTGGTCCGGGACGAGAAGCTTACCATCCCGCGGGGCAACTTCAAATTGGCGGCCGGGGACCTGGTCTATTTCATCACCGAAGAAGAGCGGCTGCTCGACATCCTGGAGGTGTTCGAAAAGCAGCGGGAACCGGTCCGGCGCGTGATGATTATCGGTGGCGGGCAGATCGGCTTCCGGCTGGCGGCGCTCCTGGAAAAAAGGGGAATCCACTGCAAACTCATCGACCGCAACCCGGATCGTTGTGCCAGCCTGGCCGACACCCTGAACAAGGTGGTCGTCATCTGCGGTGACGGCAGCGACCAGAGCCTCCTGGAAGAGGAGAACATCCAGGATATGGACGCGGTGGTCTCCTTGACCAGCGACGAGGAGACCAACATCCTCTGCTCCCTGCTGGCAAAGCGAATGGGGGCCCGAAAGACGATCACCAAGATCAGCAAGTTCAGCTACTTTCCGCTGATGTCGGCCATCGGGCTGGAGCAGGTGGTCAGCCCGCGGCTTTCAGCCATCAATTCGATCCTGCAGCACATCCGCAGAGGCAAGGTGCTTGCCGCCCGCTCGATCAAGGAGGCCGAGGCCGAGGTGATGGAAGCCGTGGCCATGGAAACCTCCGAGATCGTGGGAAAGCCGCTTTCCCAGCTCGAACTGCCCAAGGGCTCACTGGTCACGGCGATCATCAGGGAAAAGGAGGTCGTCATCCCTTCCGGGGAGAGTGTGATCGCGCCCGGGGACCGGATCATCATCTTTGCCGTGAAAGACGCGATCCCCAGAATAGAGAAGATCCTCGCCGTCAAGCTGGAGTTTTTCTAAATGAGCTGGCGCTACATACTGAGCATCATCGGCTTTCTGGTGCTGATGCTCGGCGCTGCGATGCTCCTGCCCTTGTTTGTCAGCCTTTACTACGGAGAAAAGGGAACGCTTGCCATGGCGATTTCCACGGCCATCACCGTGGCCTCGGGGGGTGGGGGCTGGTTTGCCTTCAAAAAGTACCGTTCTGAAAATGTCACGCCCCGGGAGGGGATGGCGATCGCCTCTCTCGGATGGGCCGCCGTCGGCTTCTTCGGGGCGCTTCCTTTCTGGCTCTCCGGCACGTGCTCGTTCATCGACGCATTTTTCGAATCCGTTTCGGGCTTCACCACCACGGGGGCGTCCATTTACGCCGATCCCCAAGGGCTCTTCCACGGCCTTCTTTTCTGGCGCAGCCTGATCCAGTGGCTCGGCGGCATGGGGATCATCGTCCTGTCGATCGCGATTCTGCCCTTTTTAGGGGTCGGCGGCATGCAGCTATACAAAGCGGAGGTCCCCAGTCCGGTTCCCGATAAGCTCAAACCGAGGATCCGGGAAACGGCGATGATCCTGTGGAAGGTCTATCTCCTGTTCACATTGGTCCAAATCCTGATGCTGATGTTCGGTGGTATGAGCCTCTTCGACGCGGTCTGCCACACATTCACCACGATGCCGACCGGTGGGTTCTCCACCAAGACCGCGTCGGTGGCACACTTCGACAGTGTGTATCTGGACACCGTGTTCATCGTCTTCATGCTCATTGCCGGGATCAACTTCTCCCTTCACTACCAGATGCTGCTGGGCAAACCGCTGGCGCTGTGGAAAGACCCCGAGTGTCGGTTTTTTCTCGCCGTTTTCGGGGTGATGACCGCTGTGGTCAGCTTCGACGTCTGGAGAACGGTCTATCCGGGCATCGGCGAATCGATCCGCTACGGCGCCTTTCAGGTGGCCTCCATCGTCACCACCACCGGTTACGCCACGGCCGACTACGAGACGTGGCCCGCGCTTTCCAAGCTGATTTTGCTGCTGGCCATGTTCATCGGCGCCTCGGCCGGATCCACCGGCGGCGGGATGAAATGCCTTCGGGTGATGCTCTATTTCAAGTTCTGCTACAAGGAGCTGTTCCGCCTGGTCCACCCCCACGCCGTTTCGCGGGTGAAGCTGGGCGGAAAGACGGTCCCGGAAGACGTGATGCACAGCATCCTCGGATTTCTGGGACTCTACACTGGGCTTTTCGTGCTCAGCGCCCTCCTGCTGGCGGCGCTGGGGGTCGATTTCATCACCTCTTTTGCATCCGTTGCCGCCTGCATCGGCAACATCGGACCCGGCCTCGGGGGGGTGGGACCGACGGACAACTATGCGCTGATCCCCTACCTGGGAAAGTGGGTTCTGATCTTCTGCATGCTCCTGGGGCGGCTGGAGATCTATACGTTGATCATACTCGTTGTCCCCGAATTCTGGCGAAAATAGCAGATGCGGCTTCAGGACTTCATCTCGAACCCGATGGCGGCGTTGGGCAACGGGATTGAAATGCTCACGTACGCCGTGTACGCTGCGCTTTCAATCCCGCCGCCCGCCTTGCCCTCGGGCCCGATATAAAGCCCTGAAGCCGCACCTGGTCTTTTGCGTGTAGGAAAGACGCCTCGCCCCCTCGAATCTCGCGCGCCTTGAATACGGCGCCCCCGCGTAGCCGCCAGGCACTTGTTTTTTCAACGAAACCGGCGCTCCCCTGCTGAGCGGAAGGGAAGCCTGAAAGCGGCCCACGCTTCAGGCCGGATCGAGGCCTCCAGGGAGCAAAGCGGGGTGCTCTCGGCCTTGATTTTTTCTTGACAAGGTTGGAATTTCCGGCTAATTTTCGCATTCTTTGCAGGGCCGTTAACTCAGTCGGTAGAGTATCTGCCTTTTAAGCAGAGAGTCGTTGGTTCGAGTCCAACACGGCCCACCAACAGAGGCAAAACGCATGGCGCAGAGGGCAGAGCGTTCGACAGACAACTGATACCCTATGCTCTTTGCCCCGTGCCCTATGCAATATAACGTCCCCATCGTCTAGCCAGGTCCAGGACACCGGCCTTTCACGCCGGCAACAGGGGTTCAAATCCCCTTGGGGACGCCACAGGTCATAAAAGCCCGATTTACTGAATCGGGCTTTTTCTTTTGGCGGCAAACACTTCGATTTGGTTCATCCGTCTTTGTTCCGCGAAAGGGAGCGAACGCGCCATTAAGGCCCGGGCCGGCGCGTCTTCCACATACAATCTTCACAGGAAAGAATTTTTGAAAACTATGCGCTAGACATAATCCACATACACCGGTTCCCACATTGTGGACTTGATAAACGCCTTCATGTCGATGGGCCGGGCAACTGCGGCAAGCCCCTGATCATAGGCCAGGGCGGCAACAGCCATGGCGATTTGTGCCGATATCTTCCTGATTCTCTGCAGGGACGGATAGAGGCTTCCTTGCCGCAGGTCCGCTTCCGTCACCTGATCGGCCAGCGTCCTTGCTGCCACCAGGAACATCTCGTCTATGACATGGCTTGCCTTGCAGGACACTACGCCCAGCCCGACGCCGGGGAAAATATAGACGTTGTTGCCTTGGCTGGGGACAAATTGACGGCCGTTCAGCTCGACCGGATCGAAGGGACTGCCGCTGGCAAACAGGGCACGTCCCTCGGTCCATTCGTAGGCCTCTCGTGCGGTGCACTCGGAATTGGACGTGGGATTGGAAAGGGCGAAGACGATGGGTCTTTCATTGCAGGCGGCCATTGCCTCCAGGACCGGGCGGGTGAATGTCCGGGGCTTGCCGGAAGCGCCGATGATGGCCGTCGGGCGCAGGGCTGCGACGGCCTCGAGAAGGTTTCCGACCGGCTCGTGGTTGTGCGCATAGGGTTGTTTGTGTGCGGCCAGATTGCCCCGACCCTGGACGACCAGTCCCTTTGAATCCACAAACCAGCAGCGCCGGCGGGCCTCCGCCGCGGGCAGCCCTTCGTCCATCATGGCCGCGACCACCAGATCGCCGATGCCGGTGCCTGCCTCGCCGGCGCCCAGAAAAAGAATTTTCTGGTCCCCCAGATTCGTATTGGTCACGCGCAGCGCGGCATAAAG
>JASFPT010000165.1:0-8996 GCA_050115795.1 Desulfobacterales bacterium | reverse complement strand
GGAACCCAAAAGCCATGACTGGTTTTAAACAGGTTGCAAATTCGAAATTCTAATTTCCAAATTCTCAATCAATCCTTGCTGACAGCGACCTTTGGAACTCTTGGGGAAACCGTTCGATGAACCGCCATAACCTGATCATCCGAAACGCCGCCCAGCTCGTGACCTGCAGCGGCTTTTCGGCCAAGGCCGGCACGGCGATGAACGAGCTTCACGTCATCGAAGACGGCACCGTGGTGATCGAAGACGGTGTCATTACCGCGGTCGGACCCAGCGAAGAGCTGCAGTCCGGCCGCCCCCGGCCCGACTGCCCGGTCGTCGACGCCACGGGAAAGGCCGTGCTGCCCGGCTTCGTGGACTCCCATACCCATTTTATCTTCGGCGGCTACCGGCCCGACGAGTTTGCCTGGCGCCTGGAAGGGATGCCCTACATGGAAATCATGCGCCGCGGCGGGGGCATCGTGAACACCATGGCGGCCACCCGGAAAGCCGACCGGCAGGAGCTCCTGGACTCGGGGAAAAGCCGGCTCGATGCGATGCTCGCCATGGGGGTGACCACCGTCGAGGGGAAAAGCGGCTACGGGCTTGACCTGGCGACCGAGCTCAAACAGCTCGAGGTCATGGCCGAACTCGACGCCGGCCACCCGGTGGATGTCGTCCGCACCTTTCTCGGGGCCCACGCCGTACCGCCGGAGTATGCCGGTCGGGCCGACGACTATATCGATTTTGTGATCGACACCGTTCTGCCGGCCGTGGTCGAGCGGAACCTGGCCCACTGCTGCGACGTGTTCTGCGAGCAAAACGTTTTTTCGGTCGGCCAGTCCCGGCGCCTGCTGCAGCGGGCAAAGGCGCTGGGTTTGAAGGTCAAGCTCCATGCCGATGAAATCACCGCCCTGGGGGGCGCCGAACTGGCGGCCGAACTGGGGGCGCTTTCCGCAGACCACCTCCTGCAGGCCACCGATGCGGGAATCGATGCCCTGTCCCGGGCCGGGGTGGTGGCAACCCTGCTGCCGGCAACCGCCTTCAGTCTCAAAGAGCCCTACGCCCGGGCCCGTGACATGATCGGGCGAAACTGCGCCGTGGCCCTGGCAACGGACTTCAACCCCGGCAGTTGTTTTACCTTTTCGATCCCGCTCATTGCCGCCCTGGCGACCCTGTACATGGGGATCACCCCAGAAGAGGCCGTCACGGCCATGACCATCAACGGGGCCGCGGCCCTGGGAATTGCCGACCGGGTGGGGAGCCTGGACGTCGGAAAGGCGGGCGATGCGTTGATTTTGGCGTATCCCTCCTACCGGTTCATTCCGTATCACATCGGGGTCAACACCGTGGAGAAGGTCGTCAAGAGGGGAGAGCTGGTGGTGGATCACAGCCGATAGAGCGCTTGTCAGAATAACGTCCCGATATTGTGTCGGGTTCGATCACCATACTTGGCTTCGAATCGAGGCAACGCTTTGAGCCAAGCGCTCTAAATGGATTTATTTTTCAAGTGTGAAGATGGAGCCGCTGAACCATAGCGGCAGGTGTTCTGATACGGTCAGCCTTGCAACGAATCGGCAAGGCCAGACCGATTTGCCGTGAACCACCATTTTGCGTTCCACTTTCCACAACATCGGACAACCCAGAAACAAAAGAGAGGCTTGCATGCTCAAAGAAATGTCTCTGGAAGACTTCGGTCGGGCCGTTGCCTCCGATGCGCCTGTCCCCGGGGGCGGAAGCGTGTCCGCACTGGCCGGGGGCCTGGCCGGGGCCCTGGCGGCCATGGTGGCCCGTCTGACCCTGAAAAAGGAGAAATTCGCCGAAGTCCATCCCCTGATGGAAGAACTCGGACAGGAGGCCGAGGCGCTTCACGGGAAGCTGATGGCCGCCGTCGATGAGGATGCCGACAGCTACCGTCAGGTGCTGGCCGCCTTTCGACTTCCAAAATCCGATGAAGCGGCGAAAAAAGCCCGCAGGGACGCCATCCAGGCCGCCTTCCTGCATGCAGCGCAGGTCCCCCTGAAGGTTGCGGAGTGGTCCGCCCAGGTGATGGAACTGGCCGGAAAGGCCGCTTCCCGGGGGAATCCCGACATGGTGACCGACGCGGCGGTCGGCCTTTTCATGGCGCGCTCTGCCGTGCTGGGCGCCTTGATGAACGTCCGGATCAACCTCGACAGCATCGAGGAAACCGAGGCGGTCGCAGCGATGCGGAAAAGGGCCCGGGATATGGAAAAGGCCGTGACGGAAAGAGAAAAAAAGCTTTCGGCGCTGTTGTCCGCAGGCCGCGGTTGACGCTGCGAATCGCTCCCGCCGGACAAGGCGGCAGGGGCCCCTTTGCCTTCCGGGAGCCGACCGCGGCCAAAGCGCGCGCAGGTTTCAATTGACACCTTCCCGGGTGCTTGGTAGCATTTTCATCAGAACCGTTGCGACACTCCTCCACTCTTCCAGCACAGGCTGAATTTCAACTCCGTTTCCCCCACCTCTCAGCCGCCAATCCGCCTTCGCGTCCGGCACCGGTCGCCTAACGTTCCGATTCAATTGCCGCTATTTTCCTGTCTATCGCGCTTGTCGGAATAACGGTCCGATCGGGTGTGGGGTTCGATAATCCCCTCGGCTTTGAATCGATGCAGGGGTTCAAGGGCCAACCACCGTGCCTGCCAAGATCGGGGAGCATTCATTGGGTAAGCGGTATCGCCGTCGGTCTTTTGCACGGTCGCGGTTTTCGTCCGTATCGGGATTGTCATCCAACGCGCTGCTCTGACAATCCCTTCCAACCCTCAACGAAAGGAGGGCACCATGGCCGTTAAAGTCCTGATCAAAAGACGGTTCAAAGAGAAGCATTTCAAGGAGATCGTCGAAAGCATCAAGGAACATCGATACGGCGCCATGAACCAGGACGGGTACCTCTCCTCCGAGACCCTGTGGGACACCAGCGATCCCTATCGCGTCGTGGTGGCTTCGAACTGGCAGAGCCTCAAGCAGTGGAACGTATGGAAAAACAGCAAGGAAAGAGTCGCCGCGGACAAAAAGATCAGCCGGTACCTCGACGGGGAAACCGAATACGAGACCTATGAGATGGGGGTTTATCCGCATTAGACGATGCGGGCGCCCGGATCTGCGGGTCTTGAGGATCCCCTGTGGCTGGCGACAGGTCCGTCTGCTTCCTTCCCGTCTTTTTGGGGAAACGGTCCGGCTGAAGGGGGTGCGCTCAGGCCGCCGGGATGCCCCCAGGGCGCACCCTCGGCTCGGCGGCTTCGTCGTGCCGGACCCGGCCCGTGACGCGCCGCCGGAAGTTTTCTTCCGGCGGCGCACACCGGGACAGGCGATGGCTACGGCTCGATCCGGGTGCCAAGGACCTTCAGAAAGGCCGCCAGCCAGGAGGGGTGTGCCGGCCATGCCGGGGCGGTGACCAGGTTGCCGTCCGTGTGGCTCTGGTCGACTGGAATGTCCTTGAATTCCCCGCCGGCGCGCCGGACGTCCGGACCGACCGCCGGATAAGCCGAGCAGCTGCGTCCCTTGAGAACGTCGGCTGCGGCCAGTACCTGCGCACCGTGGCACACTGCCGCGATCGGCTTTTTCGACTCGGCAAAGTGGCGCACGATCTGAATGACCCGGTCGTCGAGCCGGATGTATTCCGGCGCGCGGCCCCCGGGGATGACGAGCGCATCGTAGTCTTCGGCCCGGATCTCGGAAAAGTCTGCATTGAGCGTAAAATTGTGCCCCGGCTTTTCGCTGTAAGTCTGATCGCCTTCGAAGTCGTGGACCGCCGTCCGGACGCTCTCTCCTGCCTTTTTGTCCGGGCAGACCGCATGCACCGTGTGACCGACCATCTGAAGGGCCTGAAAAGGCACCATCACCTCGTAGTCCTCCACAAAGTCACCCGCAAGAATCAAGATCTTTTTGGCGCTCATCGCTTCTCTCCTTTCGTTTGTGGTCTTCCGTGAATAAAAACCCTGAAACCGTAACAAAGCCCGCCGTCGGGCAGAAAAGAACCGTTCAGAAGACGAAGTGGCGGCGGAGGCATTCCGGGGCAAACCAGGCATCGATGCATCGGAGCAAAGTCGAACTATCCGATGGTAAACACGGCTCGAGGGAAGTCAATTGAGCCCGCCGGAGGCGCGCTGGGCAGTAGGTTGTGGGAAGTGGGATATGGCAAACCATTTCCGACAATCGGGCGAGCCGCCACCCGCCACAAACCACTCCCGCCATTGATAAAAAATTTTGTCTGTGGTCTGTAGATCGTGGTTTCAGATCGAAGGGCGGTGGGGAACAGGGTCTGATCGATTTCGGGTGCGACGGGTCGAGGAAAAAGGAGGTGCGGGAGTGGCGTCACCGGTCATGAAAGAGGCAAAAGGCGACGGCGTAAAGATTGCGCTTGCGCTCTGGGAGGGTGCCGGAAAAACCGTGCTGTGCGTTCACGGACTCACGGCCAACTGCCGCTGCTGGGATGCGGTGGCCGAGAGCCTCTTCGGCAGGCACCGGGTCCTTGCCGTGGATCTGCGAGGAAGGGGTTTCTCGCAAAAGCCTTCCTCGGGATATTCCGTCGACCACCACGTCAGGGATCTCATTTGCCTGATGGACGATCTGAAACTGGCCACGGCCGTCATCGCAGGCCACTCCCTGGGTGCTACCATCGCCCTGGCGGCGGCCGCCGCGCATTCGGAACGGATCGAAGGCGTGATCCTGGTCGACGGGGCGGGGACGCTTTCAACCGAGCAGATGGGCCGTGTGTTTGCGGGAATCAAGCCCTCCCTGGACCGTCTGGGAAAGGTGTTTCCCTCGTTCGAGGAATACAAGGGGCAGCTGAGAAAGGCCCCCTTCCTCGATCCCTGGTCGGGGTACCTGGAGACCTACTTTCGCTACGAGGTGGAAGAAGTCGACGGAGGCGTGCGCTCGCGGGTCGAGCCCGGTACCATCGCAGAAGAGATCGAAAACATGAAAGGGCTGGATGTCGCCCGTTTCTACCCGGCCGTTGCCTGCCCGGTACTGATCGTGCGGGCCCCCTGCGGGATGCTGGCAGATGACGATATCCTGCTCCCGGAGGGGGCGATTCAGCGGATGCTCCGGGAAATCCCGGACGCCCGACGGGCGGACGTGCCGGGTGCCAACCACTATTCGATCGTGCTCGGGGAAAGCCGGGTGCGCGACGACGCGATCCTCGCGTTTCTGGATTCATTGGGGTAGAGGCGGCGCAGGGCAGGTAGGAAAGAAACCCAGGGAGTTGAAAATCCCATCACGGTCCTTGGGGTCCGTTTCGAGGTGGGCAGGTGAAGGCGACGGAGGACAGTCCCAACGCATAATGCAAATCCGCCCCGGAAAATGGATGGGCTCGAAATCCTTCATCTTCCGGTTTGACGATCCGTTCCAAAACAGTCCCGACGGCGAGGAAGAATCATGGGCATCTCACAGACCGAAGCCACCGCACCGTTGACGGAACCGAAACCGCACAGGGTGCGGATTCCCCGGAAAATTCAAAGAAAGTTCGACCAGACGACGCCCACTGCAATGCGGCGTCTGATCCGGCGGCAGGTCCAGACCGTCCTGGGAAGCCTGCTGGCGGCGTTCGGCTTTTCCACATTTCAGGTTCCCTTCAATCTGGCCGCAGGCGGGGTTTCCGGAATCGGCATCTTCCTGAATCACTTCACCGGGTTTCCGATCGGTCTGGCCGTGCTGGCCCTGAACGTGCCGCTCATGATCCTGGGGTATTTTCAACTCGGCCGGTGGCGGTTCGTGACCTCCACGGCCCTGGCGGTGCTGGGCTTTTCCATCGGCGTCGACCTGTTCGATCTTTACCTGCCGGAGATGGTCTCCGGTTGGCCGATCACCGACGACCTGCTGCTCGCGTCAATCTATGCCGGCGTGCTTTTCGGCATCGGCATGGGGATGATTCAGCGGGCCGGGGGCACCGTGGGCGGCACGTCGATTCCGGCGCGGATCCTCTACGAGCGGTTGGGATTTCCGATGTCCCAGTCCTACCTGTACACGGACGGGGCGGTCATCCTGACGGCCGGGCTGATATTCAGGTGGGAGGTGGCGCTGCTGGCGGCGTTGACCCTGGTACTCTCGGGAATCTTCTCCGACTACGTGCTGGAAGGCGTCAGCAAGGTGCGCACAGCCACCATCGTGACCCGAAAGCCCGACGACGTTCGCTACGCGTTACTCTACCAGCTCCGGCGCGGTGTGAGCCTGTGGCCCATCGAAGGCGGCTACTCGAAAAGCCCCCGGACCATGGTCTTTTGCACGGTTCTCCGCTCGCGGGTGGCCGACCTGAAGTACGCGATTTCCAGGGTGGACCCCGACGCGTTCATCGTCATCGGCGTGGCCCAGCAGGTGTCGGGCGGCTACGGCAAGCGGCTGCCGTCATCGGCGTTCAACGGGGGCGGCAGTCCTCCCGGATCGGGGATCTGACAGGGAGTGTGTGGTGAGTGGTGAGTGGTAGGTGGTTTGTGGTGAGTGGTTTGTGGCAGGTGGTATGTGGTGGGTGGTAAAATCTCCTGTTCCCTGAAGCGAGCGAAGAAAGCAGACTGCGGAACGCTTTTCGGTCTTGACCCCCTACGACAAGCCACTCACCATCCACCCCATACCGTATCGCCGAAGCAAACCGGGCGCCGTCCTCCACCGACCGTCCTTTACACGCGATTCGCCGCCATTTTGCCATCATCCATACAACTTCCCCAGAAAGTAATTCATCTGCCGGTACCACCAGGGCCAGTCGTGGTTCACGTCCGGGCCCCATAAGTCGACCCAGGCGGGAACCGATTTTGCCCGGAACAGGGCGTCCAGGCCGCGGGTGTCTTCTCCGGTCTCTTCTTCCCAGGCGCCCTGGCCCACGCAGACCACGATCCGGCTTCGGCGATACGCCTCTAAGTATGCCGCATCGGCCAGGCCGGGCAGGTAGCTCAGCGGGGAGTTGAAATAGACCGCCGGCAGGTCCTCGCCGGTGAGTTGGAATTCGGGCCGGTCGAGGCGGTACAGGCCGCTCAGGGCGATGGTCCCCTCGAACAGGTCCGGGTGCTTTAAAAAGAAATTGACGGCGTGGTAGGCCCCCATGCTGCATCCGTTTGCCATCGGCCGCTCCTGGAGCGATTGGCAGTGGTCGCGGATGAACGGAATCACCTCCTGGGCGACGTACCGGTCATAGGCCTCGTGGCGGGCGTTTCGATCCGCCGGGGAAACGGAAAAATTGTACCAGGACGATTCGTCGACGCTGTCCACGCAATACAGTTTGATTTTGCCTGCGTCGATGAACCCCGCGATGGCGTCGATCATGCCCATCCCCTCGTAGTCGAAGTACCGGCCCCGGGAGCAGGGGAAGACGACAAACGGCTTGCCCCAGTGACCGTATATCTTCAGGGCCATGTCCCGGTTCAGGTGCGGGCTCCACCACTGGTGGTGTTCGGTGTGCATATGATTCGGCCTCCTTGGCCGCTGATGGATGGGCGTTTTAGCTGTTAAGCTATTGAGCTGATAAGCTGCTCAGCAAAAGCAAACCAGGAACAACAGCTCAGCAGCTCAACAGCTCAATAGCTCATCAGCTTTCTTTCTTCTCCGTTTCGTGAATGAACGCGACGATCTCCTCGATTTCGGCCAGGTTCTCCGACCGGAAGATATACCCGACATCGCCCAGGGCGCTGGCAAACACTCCGGGGACGCTTTCGACCTGAACCATGAATGTCTTGTATCGCGCCATGATCTGCTCGTGACTGTGCACATAAGGGCGGTTGAATTTCCGGCTGGCATAGCAGCAGTGGTATTTCCGGCGGTAGGGCACGTCGGTCCGGCCCTGGACCAGCAGCTCGGCCCAGATCCGGTAGATGTCGATGTCGCAGGCGTAGTTGAACATGTCGGTGGTAAAGCCGCCCGGCGGGCGCATGTTCACCTCCAGGGCCGTGTAGTGGTCCGGCCCCGTCTGGAAAAACTCGATGTGGAAGAAGCGTTCCTGCACGTCGAACGCCCGGAGGCAGGCGCGGCCGATCTTCTCCAGTTCGGCGGGTATCTCGCGCAGGGAATAGTAGGCGATGTGGCGGGCCTCGTTGACCGTCTCCATGATCCCCTGGCTGAAGCTGTGGCCGGTGAAAAAGACCGGGTTGCCGTCTTTGTCCGCCAGGCCGTCGAAGGAGACGATCGCGCCGGAGACGAATTCTTCCAGGATGTAGTCGATATCGGGCCTGGTCTTGAAAAAGTCGGAAAGGGCCCCGTCGTCTTCGATCCGGTAGGTGGCGATGGCGCCCACCCCGCCGTCGGGCTTGGCGATGACCGGATAGCCGGTCTCGGCGGTCAGTGTCCGGGCCTCTTCGACGGTGGCGGCGACCTTTCCGCGGGCCACCGGCACCCCGGCCTCCCGGAATTTGGCCTTCATGCGGGATTTGCGGCGGATGAAGTCGATTTCACCGCCGCGGACGCCGAAGACATTGAAATCGTCCCGCAGCCGGGCCTCGGTGCTCAGCCAGTATTCGTTCAACGAATCGAGCCGGTCGATCTTGCCGTAGCGATGCGTGAAATAGCCGCAGGCCCGCAGCAGGTCATCGTAGTGGTGCATGTCGCCGACCCGGTAGTATTCGGTCAGCGAATCTTTCAGGTGCTGTGCCAGGTTTTCGTAGGGCTCGTCCCCGATACCGAGCACGGTTGCCCCTGCCGCCTTCAGGTTCCGGCAGAACCGGAAGTAGTGCGGGGGAAAGTGGGGGGACAAAAACACGACGTTCATCGGCATGTCCTTTGCGTGATGTGGGAAACCCGGATAATAATAGGTCCTGGATCAAGGCCCTGCAACGTCGGATCCGAACGGTCAGAATCGGTCCGGGATTGCCCGCCCTGGCCGATCGGCTTGGTTCGACCGCTTGAAAAGACCGGCACCGGAACCATCATGACGTGGGCGCCGGAACGGCCGATCCAATCTCATTCGCCGATGAGCGTCGTGTCCAGCCAGCCGTAAACTGCCACCTCCACGGTCTCTCCGGCAAATTGCTGGTGCTCGGTTTTCAGGTAGGTGCCGTTGATCTTTTCATAGAAACGCCGGTAGG
>JASFPT010000164.1:0-8998 GCA_050115795.1 Desulfobacterales bacterium | reverse complement strand
CTATGATGTCCCGCCGGACAAAAGACCCCGGGCCAACCTGGTGTTCCTGATCGACGTGTCCGGGTCGATGAACCAGCCCGACAAGCTGCCGCTGCTCAAGAACGCCTTTTCGATGCTGGTGCAGACCCTGCAGCCGGGCGACACGGTTGCGATCGTGGTCTACGCCGGGGCTGCAGGGACGGTTCTGGAGCCGACCCCGGTCAAGGACAAAGGAAAGATCCTGGCGGCGCTCGACCGGCTGACGGCGGGGGGAAGCACGGCAGGCGGCGAAGGGATCGAAAAGGCATACGCCCTGGCCGAGGCCAACTATGTCGCCGATGGCGTCAATCGGGTCCTTCTGGCCACCGATGGGGATTTCAACGTGGGCATCCGGGATCCGGAGACCTTGAAGAATTTCGTCCAGCGCAAACGGGAGACCGGCGTTTTCTTGTCTGTTCTCGGATTCGGGCAGGGCAACTACAACGATGCGCTCATGCAGAAGCTGGCCCAGAACGGCAATGGAAACGCCGCCTACATCGACACCCTAAACGAGGCCCGGAAAGTGCTCGTCGACGAGGCCTCCTCCACCCTGTTTCCGATCGCCAAGGACGTCAAGATCCAGGTCGAGTTCAATCCGGCGAAAGTGGCCGAGTACCGGTTGATCGGCTACGAGACCCGGCAGTTGAGGCGGGAGGATTTCAACAACGACCGGGTCGATGCAGGGGAGATCGGATCCGGACATACGGTCACCGCCATCTACGAGTTGACGCCGGTGGGAAGCCCCGCACGGCGCATCGACGACCTGCGATACGGCAACCGGACCGAAGCACGTCCGGACGCAGGCGCGAGATCCGATGAATACGCCTACCTCAAGATCCGCTACAAGCTTCCCAACGCCGATACCAGCCGGCTTCTGGAAGTCCCCGTCGACGACCGCGTTGTATACGGCCGCACGGAGCTGGCGCCGGCGGAGGCGCGCTTTTCGGCGGCCGTGGCCGCCTTCGGCCAGCTGCTCCGGAACGATCCGCGAATGGAGGATTTCTCCTACGACGAGGTGATCGCCCTGGCAGAGCCGGTCCGGGGCAAAGACCGCTTCGGCTACCGCTCCGAGTTTCTCAACATGGTCCGGCTGGCCCAGACGGCTCAGGCGATGGGGGACCGGTAGCAGAGGGATCCACACGAAAGAAAGCGAAAATGCCCGGGCGGAAGCGTCCGGGCATTTTTTTCGCCAGTTGATGGGTCAATTGGTTCAATGGTCAAATGGGCCTGCAGAAGCTTTATCGATCCCGATTCGACCAATGGACCGCCCGCCGTCAGGCGGTCGGTCGGCCGGCGAGAAAGTCCAGGACGAAATTGATGTGCCGCTGCATGGCGGCAAAGGCGGCATCCGGGTCGTGGCCGCGGATCGCCTCGTAGATTCCGGTGTGCTGGACAAGGATCTTGTCGATGTTGCCGGGCTTTTCGTAGAGCTGGGCGAGGTTCTCCTTGATGCCGTGAAAGAGGAAGTCGTAGAAGTTTTTCATCAGGTAGACCTGAAGCGGATTTTTCGTCGCAAACGAAATGGCCATGTGGAAGGAGACGTCGGCCTCGGTCCCCAGCCGCCCTGAGGCGACCTCTGTTTTCATCTCGGCGATGCTTTTCTCCAGAAACTGGATGTCTTCTTCGGTGGCGCGCCTGGCCGCGTAGGCGGCAGCATTGCACTCCAGCCCCATCCGGACCTCCAGCAGGTCCTCCAGGGAGGCGTCCTGGGTCTCCATGGCCACGGCCACGGGGTTTTTCTTGTCGCCCGGGACGCAGACGAAGGTCCCCTGCCCCTGGTGCTGTTCCAGGAGCCCGCTGGCCACCATTTTGCTGATGGCGTCGCGAACCGAGGTCCGGCTGACGCCGAGCACCTCGGCCAGCTCCCGCTCGGGCATGATCTGCTGACCCGGCTTGAGTTCGCCGCGGAGGATCAGCTCCCGGAGCTGGTCGAAGACCTGGTCGGAAATCCGTTTCGGTTTGATCGGCTTCAGCGGAAGGTTCATGAGACATCCATGCGTTCGGCGATGATCTGGATCGGATGGCAGACGTCGATATCGTCGCCGGCCCTGGAGAGCATGTCCGATATCTGGAGCATGCAGGCCGGGCAACCGGTGGCCACCCGATCGGGTTTGACCGCGACGATCTGGTCCCGTTTCAGTCGACCGATTCGGCTCGACAGTTCATAGTATTGCAGGTTGAAGCTTCCGCCCATGCCGCAGCAGGCGTCGGGTTCGGCCATCTCCCTGAGCTGGCAGGCCGGGGCGGCGGCCAGCAGCTGCCGGGGTTCTGCAAAGATCCCCAGGGATTTTTTCAGGTGGCACGGGTCGTGGTAGGTGACCACCTCCGGTGATTTCCCCTGCGGGGCCTTGAGCTTGGACGGGTCGATCAGCGGCGCCACAAAGGCGCTGATGTCGGTGGTCTTGTCGGCGATTGCCTGCACCCGCTCCTTCAGGGTTTCGTCCTGGTCGGCGACCATGACCGGCCACACCTTCTTGATGGTGGACGTGCAGGTGGCACATGCGGTGACGACAACGTCGGCGTCGGCCTGTTCGAACAGCGCCAGGTTGTGGTGCAGGAGCTTGAAAAAGGTCTCCCGGTCGCCCGAAGAAAGGGCCGGGATGCCGCAGCACCCCTGACCGGACGGCAGGAAAATCCCGGCCCCGCATCCGGTGAGGACCCGGACGGCCGCCTCGGCGATGTCCGGGAAGATTTTGTCGATGAGACATCCCACAAAAAAGGCTGCGCGTCTGCCGGCGGCGCCTGCGGGCGTGTCCACCGAGGGCGTCCGCCGGTGGAACGGCGAGGGGGCCAGGGGGCGGAAATGCCGGTCGGCCAGAAGCGGCGAGGCGATGCGGGCGCAGGACGTGCCGATGACCTCGTTGGCCGGCCGGGTCAAGACTTTCTGAAACCGGCTGGCCCACTCGGCGACCCGGTCAAAGAGAGCCGGCCGCGAGAGCATCCCCCGCAGCACCAGCCGTTTGGCCGGAGAAAGCCCCATGAACCCGGTCAGGATCGCACGGGCCTTTAGAAAGATGTCGAGAACCTTGACCCCGCTGGGGCAGTTGGCGGCGCAGGAGCCGCAGAGCAGGCAGCGGTTGAGCCGTTCGGCGACACCCTCCGGGTCCTTGAACATCTCGTGGAGCAGGCCGTCGAGCAGGGCGAGCTTGCCCCGGGCCACGTCGGCCTCTCGGCCGGTCTGGAGAAAAACCGGGCACACGGCCTGGCACATGCCGCATCGCATGCACACCACGAGCTGGTCTTCTAGCTCACGCATCAATTGGGCGATTGCTTTTACATCTGCCATGACATCGTCTCGGTTTTCGATCCTGCGAGCTTTCGCAGGGGAGATTGTTCCGAATTCTTTTATGCGATTCTTTACAACCGTCCAGTTGCCGTAAGGCCCGGCCGGCCGACGGGCATCGGCTCTACTGCCGGCCAAAACTCGCCATTAAGGCCGCCTAAAGACGGCCGTGGATTATTTTTTCGAATAAAGCATCGGCAGACCGCCAAGACAACAGGTTTGGCAAGGACTCCGCTGCGGCCGTCTCAATGCGGCCTAAATGGCTCAAACAATTGCCCGGCATCCGATCCGACACCCGTCGGCCTCTGTTTTTGCCTCTCTGGAGCATTATAGATAACCTCGTTCTTTTATCCGCCGAGGGCGGATTTCATTTTTTTCTCCCCGTACTTTGGGGAGAAAAAAATCAACCGAAGATTTTCCCCGGGTTCAGAATGTTGTTCGGGTCCAGGGCCGCCTTGATCCGTTTGGAGTAGACGATGGTGGCCGGGCTCGTCTCTTTTTCCAGATAGCAGGATTTGGCAATCCCGGTGCCGTGCTCCCCGGAAAGCGTTCCGCCCATGGCCAGCGCCCGGTCGAAAATGGCGTCGATGGCTTTTTCCACCCGTTTCCACTCCTCGGCGTTTCGCTTGTCGGTCAAAATCGTCGGATGAAGGTTGCCGTCTCCGGCGTGGCCGAAGGTGCCGATGGACAGGTCGAACTCTCGGCTGATGTCGGAGATGGCGCGCACCATGTCGGGGATTCGGCTTCTGGGAACCGTGGCGTCCTCCAGGATCAGGGTCGGCTTCAACTTGGCCAGTGCGGACAGGGCGCTTCGTCGTGCAGCCCACACCTTGTCCCGCTCGGCGTCGTCCTTGGCCACCCGGATCGATTCGGCGCCGGTGTCTTTGCAGATGGCTTCCACCCGCGCGGCGTCCTCCTCCACCTGGGCCGGGTGACCGTCCACCTCGATCAGCAGAAGGGCGGCGGCCTCCACCGGCAGGCCGGCGCCGCTGAAGTCTTCCACGGCGCGGATCGTGAAATTGTCGAGAAACTCGAGGGTGACCGGGATGATCCGGTTTGAAATGATCGCCGCCACCGCCTCCGAGGCACGGTTGATGTCGGCAAATACGGCCATCATCGCCTTGCGGTGGGAAGGCATGGGGATCAGCTTCAAAATGATTTCGTTGAAAACACCGAGAGTCCCCTCGGAGCCGACCAGAAGCCCGGTCAGGTTGTAGCCGGTGGCGCATTTGACGGTCCGGGATCCGGTCTTGATCGGCTCGCCGTTGACATCGAAAAACTGGATCCCCATCACGTAGTCCCGCGTGACGCCGTATTTGAGCCCGCGAAGCCCGCCGGCATTTTCCGATACGTTGCCGCCGAGGGTCGATACGGCCTGGCTGCCCGGATCCGGGGGGTAAAAAAGACCCCGGGATTCGACTTGGGCGGCGAGTTTGGCCGTCACCACCCCCGGCTGAACCACGGCGTACATGTCCGCCTCGTTGATTTCCAGGATTCGGTTCAACCCGTTGGTGACGATCACCGCCCCGTCTTCCTTCGGGATGGTTCCCCCGCTGAGATTGGTTCCGGCGCCTCGGACCGTCAGTGGAATCCGGTTTTCATTGCACAGGCGCACGGCGTGGCCCAGCGCCTCGCCCGTGGTCGGCCGCAGGACGATCTCCGGCACCACCGGGGCAAGGACTGCAGCGTCGTAGGAGTAGGTCATCCGGTCGGCGTCGTCTGTCAGGACGTTCTCTTTGCCGAGACGGTCTGAAAATTCCTGAATCAGGGCAGGGCCGATCATACATCCTCCCCGGGGCGGTCTGCGAAAAGACCGGAATAATGGTATTACCAAAAGCCATCTCGATCATCTGATGCCATATGTCAAGACGTTTAATACCAGAATATAAGCTATTGCACAAGGGGTTCGGTGCCATCTTGACATTTTTTCAGACCCGTTGTATCAATGGTAGCACCAATTTTATGAAATCGCTCCCACGATGGTATACCCGTTTCGGGCAGCGCGAGACAGATGTTCCCGAAGGTGGGATGCTCACCTCAGATCGATTCAGGACGCCGTTCAATCATCGGCATGCCCCTGGTGCCGAAAATTTCGAACTGAATTTCTATGCGCAGCGAAAGTGAATCGTCATGCAAAAGCCCGACAAAGTCCATTTTTTCGGCACCTGCCTGATCGACATGGCCTTCCCGGAGGCCGGCATGGCCGCCATTCGCCTGATCCGGCGGGAGGGGGTCGATGTGATCTTTCCCCAGGAGCAGTCCTGCTGCGGACAGCCCGCCTACAATTCCGGGTTTTCCCAAGAGGCCGCAGCAGTGGCCCTCAAGCAGATCCGGGTCTTCAAGGGCACCTACCCGATCGTGGTGCCTTCCGGGTCTTGTGCCGGCATGATGAAGCTCCACTATCCGGAGATGTTCGCCGGCACAGTCCATGAGGCGGCCGCCCGCCGTTTCGCCGACCGGGTGGTGGAGCTGTCCACCTTCCTGGCCCGGGTTCTGAACGTCCGCCTCACGGACCGCGGTGCACCGGTGAAGGTGACGTGGCACAGCTCCTGCCATGCGATGCGTGAGATGGGGTCGGTGGCGGATTCCAAGGCCCTGATCGGCCAGCTTTCCAACGTCGAGCTGGTCCCGCTTGCCCGCGAACAGGAGTGCTGCGGTTTCGGGGGCACCTTTTCGGTCAAGCAGCCCGCCATTTCCGCGGCCATGGTCGAAGACAAGGTCAACGATATCGTCGGCAGCGGAGCTGCCACCGTTCTGGCCGGCGACTGCGGCTGTCTGCTTAACATCAACGGTGCCATGGCGTACCGCGGCCTGGCGATCACCGGGAAACACCTGGCAGAATTCATCTGGGAGAGGACCGATGGGAACCACTCATAGCTTCGATTTCAACGCCAATGTCGACCGCGCCCTGGCCGACGGCCAACTCCGGACGAACCTGAGAAGAGCGATGGACATTCTCGTGGACAAGCGCCGGACGGTCTTTGACGATGCCGAAAGGCTGGAAGCACTGCGCGCGGCCGGAAACGCGATCAAGCGAAGGGCGCTTTCCAAACTTCCGCAGCTTCTGGAGCAGCTCGAACGAAACTGCACCGCCAACGGGATTCAGGTCCACTGGGCCGAAAATCCCGAAGAGGCAAACCGCATCGTCCTGTCGATCGTCCAGACCCACAGCGCCCGGGAGGTGGTGAAGGGAAAATCGATGGTCTCCGAGGAGATGCACCTCAACCATTTTCTGGCCGAAAACGGCGTGGAAGCGGTGGAGACCGACCTGGGAGAATTCATCATCCAGCTCAACGGCGAAACCCCTTCCCACATCATCGTCCCGGCCATCCACAAAAACAAAGACGAGGTGGCCGACATCTTCCACAGCAAAATCCCGGACACCCCCTACACCGAGGATGTGGAGGCGCTCACGGCCATTGCCAGAAAGGTGCTTCGAAAGCACTTTGCCACAGCCAGGGTCGGGCTCAGCGGCGTCAATTTCGCCGTGGCCGAAACGGGCACCCTGCTGCTGGTGGAAAACGAGGGCAACGGCCGGATGTGCACCACCGCTCCGGAGGTGCATGTCGCCGTCATGGGGCTTGAAAAGGTCGTGGAAAAGCTGGGCGACGTCCCCCCCCTGCTGCGCCTGCTGACGGGGTCGGCCACCGGGCAGCTGATCACCACCTACGTGAACATGATCACCTCCCCGCGAAAAAAAGGGGAAAAAGACGGGCCCAAAGAGGTGCACCTGGTCATTTTGGACAACGGCAGGTCCCGTATCCTGGCCGATCCCGAGCTGCGGCAGACGCTTTTGTGCATCCGGTGCGGCACCTGTTTGAACCATTGCCCGGTCTACCTGCGGATCGGGGGCCACGCTTACGGATACGTCTATCCGGGGCCCATCGGAAAGATTCTGACCCCCCAGATGGAGGGGCTCGATCGGGCAGGCGTGCTGGCGGTCGCCTCGAGCCTTTGCGGGGCCTGCGCCGAAGTCTGTCCGGTGAAGATCCCGATTCCCGACCTGATCCGCCGCCTCAGAAACGAGAGCTACACCAGCGGCGGTTCGGCGGTCCCCGGCAGCGGGACCAAACGGAATCTGGCCGAAACCATGGTTTGGAAGGGGTGGGCGCTGGCCAACCTCCACCCCGCGGTCAACCGCATCGGCGTCAAGGCGGCGGGTATGCTGGGGGGCCGGTTGCCCAAGGTGGGTCCCCTGCGCAACTGGACCTGCACCCGGTCCACGCCGGTCATTTCGCGCGAGTCCCTGCACGAGCGGGCGAGCAAGGAAGGAGTCAAAGATGAGTAACGCTGCGCGGGAGCGGATTTTTGCCCGGCTGCATGCGGCCGGTGCCGAGACCACCCACGTTCCGGAGGCGGATGCACCGCGGGCAGAGCCGCTAAATTCCCGGGAAAGAATCGATCGGCTGACGCAGCTCATGACCGCGATGCGAACCGAAGTCCACACCGTGGACCGAAGCGGCTGGGCCGATCGGCTATCGGCGCTGGCAAAAGAAAAGGGCTGGAAGCACCTGCTCTACGGCCCCCAGTCGCCCATCGGCGGCGACATCGAAAAGTCCTGGCAGGCCGGCGGAAAGGATCTGCCGGAGCTGGTCGCCTACACCCAGGACGTGGAGACATTCAAGGAGCGGCTCTTTTCTTCGATCGACGCCGGCGTCACCAGCACGGTGGGGGCGATCGCCGAAACCGGGGCGGTCATCCTCTGGCCGACGCCGGCCGAACCGCGGCTCATGTCGCTGGTGCCGCCGGTGCACATCGCCGTCGTGGATGCGGACAACATCCACGGCTCCTTTGAAGAGGCGATGGCGGCAGGCGGGTGGGCCAAGCAGATGCCGACCAATGCGCTGCTGATTTCCGGCCCCTCCAAGACCGCCGACATCGAGTTCACCCTGGTCTTCGGCGTCCATGGACCCAAGGAGATGGTGGTAATCATCAAAAAATGAGCATGCGCGCATGCTCGTTTTCGATGAAATGCGGCCTGCGGCCGCTTATTTTTAAAGGCTTTGTACGCTTCCGCAGGAACGGGAATCGAGGCAACCAGGGCCGAATCGCTCAATTTTCCGGTAAGGGAAACCCAAAAGGTTTTCATTCATAAATAAAAAGGGCCCCCGTTTTCGGGGGCCCTTTTTATTTATCTTCCGAAGAAGAGGTTGGGCAGCCAGGTGATGATGCCCGGGAAAAAGACCAGGATCGCAAGGCCGATGAGCTGAAGGACGACAAAGGGGATGATGCCCCGGTAGATGTGCATCATCGAATACCCCTTGGGGGCCACGCCGGCAAAGTAGAACAGGGCGTAGCCGAAGGGCGGGGTCACAAAGGAGGTCTGAAGGTTGACGCACATCAGCAGCGAAAACCACAGGGGGTCGAAGCCGAGTTCCAGCACGATCGGCATGAAGATCGGCACGGTGATCAGCAAAATCGCGGCCCAGTCGATGAACATGCCCATCAAAAAGACGATCAGCATCATGATCGCAAGGATCACCCACTCGTTGAGGCCGCTTCCGATCATCAGTTCGGCCACCACGTCCCCGCCGCCCATGAAGAGAAATACCGTGCTGAAGAATTTTCCGCCGATAAAGAGCATCATGACCATGGCCGTGGTCTTGGCCGTGGCGTAGCTGGCGTCCCGGATGACCGCCCAGGTTAGCTTCCGATTGACCAGGGCCAGAATGGCTGCACCGGCAGCGCCCAGACCCG
>JASFPT010000163.1:0-8998 GCA_050115795.1 Desulfobacterales bacterium | reverse complement strand
CGCTCCCTTCGGTACATGGACCGGTTCGTCACGGTGACCCAGGGCGAGGTGTTCTACATGACCGAAGCCCTGGCGGCCGTCGAGGGCATGGAACGGGGCCCGGCCGGCAACACCTCTCTTGCCGCCGCATTTGCCATCGCCCGGGAAATGGACCGGGAGCAGATCATCGTCGTCCAGGAGACCGAATACACCGGTGCAGGCAAACACCCCCTGGGCCAGTTGAACCTGGCCAAGCAGATGGGCATCGACGTCAGGCGGGGGGACCCGCTGGAAAACCGGCCGGGAAAGGCCATCGTCATCCCGGAGCATCCGTCCCAGATCAAACCGGTCGAAATGGATCTGAACCGAATCCGGCGCTCCTATCTGCGAAATGCGCTCAATTCCCTTGCCGAGGGGCAAGCCGTCACCGATGCGGACATCGCGTTTCTGGCCGCCGAAACGAAAACCGACGAAACCTATGTCAGGGAGGCGATCGAGTCCCATGAAAGAAAGAAAAGATGACTTCAACGACCGCCGGAAACATCTGGCGGGCATGACCGACGCACAACTCCACGATCATTTCTGGTCCCTGGTGGATCGAATCGTTCAACCCCTGGTGGACGAAGCCCGGACGCACACCTCGCCCGCCATCGAGCGGTCGATCCTGCTTCGCATGGGATTTTCGAGCCTGGAAACCAAACCGCTGGTGAACCGGATGCTGGAAAAGGGGGTGCTGGGACACGGCGCCGGCAACCTGGTGCTCAAGCTGGCCCAGCAAAAAGGCATCTCCGTCCGGGAAGCGGGCCTTTCCCTGATCGACGGGAAGTACTGGGAGGAATTGGCGTCATGAAACGGTTGGATCCAAACGAGAAAATCGACGTGACGGAGATCCTGAAGGACCTGGATCAGTACCGGCCGAAACGAAAGGGCTGGACCTGGCGCAAACCCGTTGCGGATCAAAAAGCAGGACCTTTTGAACTGAAGGACACCTCCGAAGACCTGAAGCATTCGGTGCCGCTGCCGTCGGCCCACTATTTCGGGGACATCGATCCCCAGTGCGACTTTGTCGTGACCACCGAGATCGCCTCGGGCCGGTTCGAGGACGACATCCGGCGGATGCGGATGGCCGCCTGGCACGGGGCCGATCATCTCATGGTGATCCGCACCTCCGGTCAGTCCCATTATGACGGCCTCATCGAAGGGACGCCCGAAGGCGTCGGCGGCATTCCCATCTCCCGGAAGCAGGTCCGCGCCTCGCGCAAGGCCCTTGACCTGATCGAAGAGGAAGTCGGCCGTCCCATCAATTTTCATTCCTACGTCAGCGGCGTGGCCGGGCCCGAAATCGCGGTGATGTTTTCCGAAGAAGGGGTCAACGGGGCCCACCAGGACCCCCAGTACAACGTGCTGTACCGGAACATCAACATGCACCGGTCCTTCGTGGACGCGGCAGAGGCCAAGACCATCATGGCCGCTGCCGGCATCCTCCAGATCGACGGCGCCCACAATGCCAACGCCACGGCCAAGGAAGCCTGGAAGGTCATGCCCGAACTGCTGGTGCAGCACGCCATCAACTGCGCGTTTTCCCGCGCAGCGGGAATGCCCATGGAAAATATCGCCCTTTCCACGGTACCGCCCACCGCACCGCCGGCCCCCAAACTATGGCTCGACCTGCCCTATGCCATCGCCCTGCGGGACCTGTTTGCGGGATACAAGTTCCGGGCGCAGCAAAACACCCGGTACATGGAGGCCGACATGGCCGAAGCCACCATCACCCACGTCCTGGACACCCTGATCTCCCGCATGACCTCCGCCGACATCCAGAGCACGATCACCCCGGACGAGGGGCGCAACGTTCCCTGGCATTACAACAACATCCTGGGGGTGAACACCGCGCGCCAGACACTCATGGGCCTGGACGGATGGAAGGAGATGGTCGATCTGAAAAAAGAAGGGCACCTGCCCGAAACGGTCCGGGAGCTGAAAGAACGCGCGGTGTTGTTTCTCGAGGAGATTCTCGAAGACGGCGGATATTTCGCCGCCGTGGCCCAGGGCCAGTTCGTGGATTCCGGATACTTCCCGGAGAGAAACGACGACGGCATCGCCCGGGACCCCAACGGCGGCGTGGCGGCAGACAGCATCGTCGAAAGGGAGCCGGATTACGGGGCGCCGGTGTGCCGCCACTTCGGCGCCAACGCCTATCCGGAAAAGGCCTGTGATGCCTACGGCGGGTGCACCCTGTGCGATCCGTCCAAAATCGTCTACATCGATGAACTGGACGAGACAGACAACGTCCACAACCGCCTGAAAAAGCCGCAGGCGGAAAAAGCGGCCGGCCTGGTGCGGCCCGAAGTGGAGTGGGCCGGCGACGGCATCGTCTGCGTCACGCTCTTTGTTCCCGAAGAACCGCGGGTGGCCGAAGCCGCCGCCCTTGAAATGTCCCGGAAAATGGGGCTCAAAGAGCCGGAGGTTATCAGCCGCCGGCTGATCCATCCCGCAGAGGGGTCCCTGTTCGAGATCAAGGGGGTGCTCGATGTGGCCGTGGAGAAAAGCAAGCTGGTGATTGCCGAAAAAGAAGAACTTCTTCCCGACGGTGAGATCGAAGCCTTTGTCCGGCCCCGCGACATCCACGTGGTGGCGGCCACCGTGGGCGAAGACGAACATTCGGTGGGCATGCGGGAAATCATCGACATCAAGCACGGCGGCCTGGAAAAGTACGGGTTCCACTGCCATTACCTGGGCACCTCCGTTCCGGTATCCAAGGTGCTGGACGCCGTCCAGGAAACCGGCGCCAAAGCCGCCTTGATTTCGACGATCATCTCCCACAACGATATTCACAGGATCAACATGCGCCGGCTGCACGACCTGGCTGTCGAGCGGGGCATCCGCGACGGCCTGATCCTGATCGCGGGCGGCACTCAGGTCAACGACGCCATGGCCGTCGACTGCGGGATGGATGCGGGATTCGGCAGGGGGACCAAAGGACGGCATGTGGCCAGCTTCATCGTCGGGAAAATGAAAGAGGCGCAAGGCGGTGGGGCCGGATAACCGAAGAATCGAAAGCGGACATCCCCGGAGATAAAATCGTGAAACGATTTTATCTGAAGCGACGATCTCGCTCCGGGGCGAAAGGCTGACATTTCGACCGGGCCGCTCATGGAATCGTCATGAAAAAAATACTGATTTTGGGAGCCGGGGCCGTTGCACGCCCCGCGGTCCGATACCTCCTGGAAAAACCGGGGCTGGAAGTGGTCGTGGCCGATCAGGACCCCAAAAAGGCCGAGGCCCTTGTCACCGGACACGCCAACGGCCGGACCCTCGCATTGGACGCCGCAGACGCCACGACGCTGGGCCGGTCTATCGCGGAGGCCGACATTGTGGTCAGTCTACTTCCCTGGACCCTGCATCCGGTGGTTGCCCGGTTGTGCCTGGCCCATGGCAAGCACATGGTGACCGCCTCCTATGTCAAAGAGGAGATCCAGTCCATGGACCGTGACGCGCGGGAAAAGGGGCTGATCTTGCTCAACGAGGTCGGTGTGGACCCGGGCCTCGATCACATGTCGGCCATGCAGGTCATCGATTCGGTGCGCGCCGAGGGGGGAAGGGTCGACAGCTTCTTTTCCTATTGCGGCGGCCTTCCCGCCCTGGAGAGCAACAACAACCCCCTCGGGTACAAGTTTTCCTGGAGTCCGGAAGGGGCCATGCTGGCGGCCACCAACGACGGGCGCTACAAGGAGCATGGAAAGATTTACGAAGTGCCCGGAGGCGACCTGTTCAAACACTACTGGCTGAAAAGCGTTCCGGGCGCCGGCGTCTTCGAAGCCTACGTCAACCGTGATGCCCTGCCTTACCTGAAAATCTACGGCATCGAGGATGCCTCCGGCATCTATCGCGGCACCCTGCGAAACGTCGGCTACTGCGAAACCTGGGATTTCATCAAACAGCTGGGGCTGCTCAACCGCAAGATGAAATTCGACTTCGATGAGGTCACCCCCCGCGAGGTGCTGGCCAACATCGTCAACTGTCCGGAGACCCATGTGCGGGCGGGGGTGGCCGCCTACCTCAAGATTCCCGAGCACGCTCTGACCCTAAAGAAGTTGGAGTGGCTGGGGCTGCTTTCGGACCGCAAATTGCCCATCGGCACGGCCTCGGTGTTCGACATGTTCTCCTACACGCTCAAGCACCGATTGGTTTACGACGAGGGGGAGATGGATCTTCTGGTGATGCATCACGAGTTTGAAGCCGTCTACCCCGGGCTGCCCCGCCAGCGCATCCAGTCCACCCTCATCGACCACGGCGACCCCGATGGCGACAGCTCCATGTCCCGTACCGTCGGCTACCCGGTGGGCATCTCCGTCAGTCTGGTCGCCGAGGGAAGGATTGCCCGGACGGGGGTGCTTCGACCGGTATCCGCGGAAATCTACGAGCCGGTGCTGGCCGAATGCGAGCGCCTGGGCATCCGTTTCAAAGAATGCCGCTCTGACTTGGATACCGATGAACCCAGTTGTTGGGGAGATTGAGAAAGTGAAAACCCTTCTGATTCGGGCCGAAGACAAAAACCGCTGGGAACGAAGAACCCCATTGGTCCCGGAAGACCTGCTGGACATCATCAACGAGACCGGTGCCCGGGCCTTCGTTGAAAAATCCGAAAAGAGGATTTTCACTGAAGACCTGTACACGGCCGCCGGCGCCGGCACCAGCGCGGGCATGGCCCACGGGGACGTCATCTTCGGGGTCAAGGAAATACCGGTCGACAAAATCCTGGACCACAAGACCTATGTCTTCTTTTCCCACACCGTAAAGGGGCAGAAGGCCAACATGCCGCTGCTCAAACGGATCATCGACAGCGGCTCCACCCTTGTCGACTACGAACGGATCACGGACGCTGCAGGCCGCCGTCTGATCTATTTCGGCCCCTACGCGGGGCAAGCCGGCGCCATCGACATTCTCTCGCTCATGGGGGAGCACTGGGCCGACAAGGGCATCGACACCCCGTTTGTCGCAGTGCGTCGCGCGCACCAGTACGAATCGGTGGAGGCGGCCTGCGAACACCTCGCCGAGATCGGCGACCGCATTCGACGCGACGGACTGCCCGGGCACCTGTGCCCCTTTACCATCGGCATATTGGGCTATGGCAACGTTTCCGGCGGCGCCCAGCAGATTTTCGACTCTCTGCCCGTCGAGCGCATCGCGGCCGACGAGATCGAAGAACGGGTCCGCCGGGGGGCGGGCGACCGGCACACCCTCTATCTGACCGTCTTCAAAGAGCGGGATCTGGTCAGACCCAAAGCCGATGATGCCGTCTTCGATCTGCAGGAATATTACGACCACCCGGAACGCTACGAGAGCCGATTCGACCGGTTCCTGAATTGTTTCACGCTGCTGGTCAATGCGGTATACTGGGAAAAGCGCTATCCCCGGTTCGTGACCTGGGCGGGATTGAAGCGGTTGGCCGAAAGCACGCCGGTGCCAAAGCTCTGCGGCATTGCAGACATCTCCTGCGACACCTGCGGTTCGATCGAGTGCAATGTCAAATCAACGGACAGCGACTCTCCGGCATACCGGATCGATCCGAAGACCGGTGCGGTCAGCGACGGCCATCTGGGAGACGGCATCGTTTTGCTGGCCGTGGACAACCTGCCCTGTGAGCTGCCCAAGGATTCCTCTTTGTTTTTCAGCCGCCAGCTCAAGCCTTTGGTCCCGGCGATGCTGTCGGCCGACTACGACCGCCCGCTGGACGCCTCGGGCCTGCCGCCCGAGATCAAAAAGGCGGTCATCGTCTACAAGGGCCGGTTGACAGAGGATTACCAATACCTGGATCGCTATTTGAACCCTTAGGATATTTCATGAATGCGCTTGTCCGGAAGGGAGAAAAAGATGAACGGATGGATGGGAAAAATTCTTCGTGTCGACCTGACCAGCGGTGCTTGCAGCGCCAGTCAATTGGAGCCCTCCGTGGCGAAAGACTATATCGGCGGCCGCGGGCTGGGGATTTACCTGCTCAACCAGGAGGTTGATCCGAACTGCGATCCCCTTTCTGCCGAGAACCTTCTCATTATGGCCACCGGTCCGCTGACCGGTACCGGCGCCCCCACCGGCGCCCGCTATATGGTGATCACCCGGTCGCCGTTGACCGGGGCCATCACCTGCTCCAACGCCGGGGGCATGTTCCCCACCGAATTCAAACGCACCGGGTTCGATGCCGTCGTCTTTGCGGGCCGATCGGAAAGTCCGGTCTACCTGTGGCTGGACGGCGAAACGGCGGAGTTGCGGCCGGCGGACCGGCTGTGGGGCAAGACCACCCACGAGACCACCGATGCGCTGCTGGCGGAAACCGATGCCAAGGCCAGGGTGGCCTGCATCGGGCCGGCGGGTGAAAAGCAGGTGTTGTTTGCCGCCGTCATGAACGACAAGCACCGGGCGGCCGGACGCTCCGGGGTCGGCGCGGTGATGGGCAGCAAAAACCTCAAGGCGGTCGTGGTCAGGGGCAAAGGCCGCATCCCCCTGGCCGATCCGGATCGCTTCAAGGCCTTCAACAGGCAAATCCTGGATACCTTCCAGGAAGGGGTCCGGAAAACCCCGCTGGGGCTGACGGTCAACGGCACCGCGGGCGTGGTCATGGCAACCCAGAATTTCGGCGTGCTGCCCACCAAAAACTGGCAGCAGGGCACCTTCGACGGCTGGGAGAAAATTCACGGCGAGGAACTGACCCGGCGCTTTTTGAAGAAGCGCTCGGCCTGCTACGGCTGCCCCATCGGCTGCGGGCGGAAAACGAAGGTCGACGTTCCCGGGTTCGAGGGGGAGGGGGAAGGCCCCGAATACGAGACCATCTACGCCATGGGCGCCAACTGCCTGATCGATGACCTGGCGGCCATCACCAAGGCCAACTACATCTGCAACGAGCTTGGGATGGACACCATCACCATGGGCGCCACCATCGCCTGTGCCATGGAACTGATGGAGCGCGGTTACCTGACCGAAGAGCAGGCGGGCCGCTCGCTGAAGTGGGGCGATGCCGAGGCCCTGGTGGAACTCACCCGCCTGACCGGCCGCCGCGAGGGATTCGGCGATCTTCTGGCGGAGGGCAGCTTTCGCCTGGCCCAGCGCTGCGGGCACCCGGAGTTGGCGCCGGTGTCCAAAAAGCAGGAATTTCCCGGCTATGAACCCCGCGGCGCCCAGGCCATGGGGCTGGCCTATGCCACCTCGCCCATCGGCGGGTCCCACATGCGCGGCGATCCCGCCTATTTCGAGCTGTTCGGGGTGCCCGAGTTCATGGACCCGCACCAGTGGGAGGGCAAAGCCGTGGTCACCAAGGCCTATCAGGATCTATCGGCCATCATCGACTCGGCCGGCCTGTGCATTTTCTTTGCCGTCCGTCACCTGGCGGCCAAGGACCTGGGCGTGGCGCCCACGGGTATCCTGGAGTATCTGAACGCCGCCACCGGCGCCGAGTACACGCTCCAGGAGCTCATGCAGGCCGGAGAGCGCATCATCAATGCCGAGCGTCTGTTTCTGACGAAGGCCGGCTTTTCCCGCAAGGATGACAGCCTTCCCGGGCGACTTACCCAGACGCCGATGCCGGCGGGTCCGGCCAAAGGCCTGGTGTGCCACTTGGATGAGATGCTGGATGAATACTACAAAGCCCGGGGCTGGACAGAGGACGGCATCCCGACCCGAGAGGTGCTGGACCGGCTGGGGCTATCCTGAAAAGTAAAGACGTCGAATGAACATACAGGTCAAATTATATGGCGATCTGCGGCGCCATGCGCCCGGAGATGAACCCCAGTTTACGTTGCGTCTGCAACCGGGGGCCATTTTGGAAGACATCCAGCGTATGCTCGCCGTTGCCGATGCCCCCCACATCGCCCTGATCAACGGGCGCAGATCCACGAAAGAGGCCGCCGTTGCCGACGGGGACACCCTGGTGCTGATGCCGCTTATATCCGGCGGATAGCCACCGCAGGCCGGGGGGACCCAAAGCACAGGAAAGACCGCGACGCCCATGAAACAGGCGGAAATCATTGTCGCCGACATCGGCAGCACCATCACCAAGGTCAGCGCCTTTGGCGGACTGGACGGCGGAGACAGCCCCTGTTTCCTGGGACAGGGGCTGGGGTTGACCACTGTTTCCGAGGGCGATGTGGCGCTGGGCCTGGAGGCGGCCCGGAAGGATCTGGAAACACGGCTCGGGGTGAACACCCGCAACGCCGTGCTGATGGCGTCGTCGTCGGCCGCCGGCGGGCTGCGGATGACCGTGCACGGGCTGACCCGCGACATGACGCTGCGGGCGGCCCGGGAGGCTTCCCTGGGGGCCGGCGCCATTGTCACCTTCACCACCGCCGGCAGAATTTCTTCCGATGAAATGGAGGAGATCCAAAGGATTCGACCCAAGATCATTCTGCTGGCCGGCGGCGTCGACTACGGAGACCGTGACATCGTCATGGCCAACGCCCGGGCACTGGCTTCCTTGAACCTGGACACCCCGCTGGTCTATGCCGGAAACATCACCGTCCGGGGCGAAATCAGGCGCTTGTTCGAAGAAGCCGGTATGCCGGTTTTCATCGTGGAAAATGTCTACCCGCGAATCGACGAGCTCAATATCGATCCCGTCCGCAAGGTCATCCAAGACGTGTTTGCCCGCCATATCGTCACGGCGCCGGGCATGGAAAGCGTCCGCAAGATGGTCGCAGACGATATCATCCCCACCCCCGGCGCGGTGATGCGGGCCACCGAGATATTGGCCGAAACCCTGGAAGATGTGATGACGGTCGACGTGGGCGGGGCCACCACGGACGTTCATTCGGTCACCGAAGGTTCCCCCGACCTGCGAAAGCTGGCCATTGCCCCGGAGCCGAGATCCAAACGGACCGTTGAAGGCGATCTGGGGGTGTACATCAATGCATCCCGGATCGTGGAAGCCGCAGGGAGCGAACTGGGGCAGGTCGACCCGGTGCTGCCGATTCCCGATACGGTCAAAGCGCGTGAAAATTCGGCTCGGCTCGCCCGCTGGGCGGTGGATATT
>JASFPT010000162.1:0-9017 GCA_050115795.1 Desulfobacterales bacterium | reverse complement strand
CCCGTCGACGCCCCGGCGGCACCAGGTCAGAAACACCCCGGCCATGTATTTCCACAACGCCCGGTGGCTGTAGTCGAGTTCGGTCAGGTCGGCCCAGGTCACCCCCCAGGCGCCGGGATTTTCGATTCGCCCGGCCGGGTCCCTCCGAAGCCACTCCGGATGGGTTTCGTGGAGGGCGGCGGCCCAGCCGGTGTGGTTGATGGCCAGGTCGAGCAAGAGTCTGCCCCCCCTGAGGTGTACGGCGTCCGCCAGTTCGGTGAACTGCTCCAGCGGGGTCGCCTTCGGGTCAAAACGCGCCAGCGCCGGGTCAACGGCGGTAAAGCTCAAAGCAGCGTAGGGGCTGCCGAAGCGGCCCATCCGTGCGTATGTGGTGGGGGTCGGGTTGATGGGGAGCAGCTGCAGGTAGCGGCAGCCGAGGGTGCCGATGATAAAATCGAGTTCGCCGATCAGGTCGCGAAACGTACCGGAAGGAGGGATCACGGCATAGCCGGCCTCATCGAGCCGCCGGACCAGCTTCTGCTCGTTTTCGTCGAGGCCCCGGGGACTGGCCTTGTTCGGCCCGAACTGCCGCACAAAGGCATTGTATACGGTATTGCCGCAGCAGGTCAGGGCCGGTTCCACATTGATGGTGACGTTTTCCCCGACCGGCCAAAGAGGGGCATCGCTGCCCTCGCGCTGAAAGTAACACTTGGCTTCAAAGTGGCCGATCTGTGCCAGCGGAATCGACAGTTCGAACCGATCCTCACCGAAGCGGACCATGGGGATGTCGAACCAGTCCCGGCCGATGGGCGCCTTGTCCTGTTCGACCGCATCGATGGTTTCCCGGCGCCCGATGCCGCTCCACCCGATGTTGGTGCGCAGCCAGGCGGTTCCCCTCTCCGGCCCTTTCAGTTCGAGGGTGAATCGCTGAAGGTCGCCGGCAAAGCGCAGGAGACGCGTGCCCGGGATCGGGTTTTGATAGAGGATGTCGGATTCGGGCGGGGTCATCGCTCAAGTTCCGCAAAAGGCCGGGGAATTCGCCGCGGTCACAGGCGAAGCTCTCCGGAGAGAACGGTTCCGGCCCGCACCCATGACGGGGCGTCGGGACGCCCCGCCACGTTCGCTTTTCCCTTCACGGTGACCGGCGCCTCGAAAAATACGTCTCCGCGGACGGTGAGCGATTCGCAGTCCACCAGCGAGGGCGCACCGCTGGCAAACCGGCTGTCGAACTGGTCGATCTTCTTGTAGAATTTGGGGTCCAGATCGATCTTGATCCGGTCCGTGGCCCGTTCCGGGTGAAGCCGGGGCACCTGCCGTTCATCGAACTGCACGTAGTCGGAGCGAAGCACAAGCAGATCGTTGCAGGTTTTGACCGGAATCAGGCGCGATTTGGGAACCCGCACGGCTGTGGCCCCTTCGAACAGGAAGATGGCCGAGCCCATGGCCGTCTCGATCTGATAGACGGGCGGGCTTTTTTCGTCACGGGGGTCCAGGGTTTTCGGGTTTACGATGATCGGCAGGCGAACCGTGGTTTTTTCCCGGAACAGGTCTTCCAGGAACGCAAGGTTGATCCAGATGTTGTTCGTGTTGAAAAAACGGAACAGCTCGATGTCGGTAAAGGCGTCCATCTCCTCGTCCGGACATTGGGCGACTTCCCGCAGCAGCAGCCGGCCGCTCTTGTGCCGGGCCAGGTGACCGCCCTTGGTGTCGGAGGGCGTGCGCTCGGCCACCTCCATCATGAACGGAAGATCGTTTTCCGCGAAATAGCCGAGCAGCGCCGGATCGAGGGTGGCCCCGAGATTGTCGGAGTTGGAGATAAACGCATACCGGATGCCGTCGGCGAGCAGACGGTCGAGCATGCCGGAGGTCTTCATGGCCGTGTAGATGTCCCCGTGCCCGGGAGGATTCCACTCCAGTTCCGGGTTCTCCGGCCACGTTGCCGGGGAGAAGTCCTCCCGCAATATCTTCGGAAACATGTGCTGGAGAAACATTTTCGGCTGGCCGATGCCGAGGCGTTCCACGGCAGCCCGCGTTTCGGTGTCGGTGCTGAAGCTGTTCATCAAGGCCAGGGAAACGCCGTCGTTGACCGCCTGGCGCAGAATCACCGAAAGAAAGGTCGTGCCGGGCTTGACTTCCAGCAGCGATTTGGCGGATATCAATCCCATGCTGGTTCCCAGCCCGCCGTTGAGCTTGATCATGACGGTGCGGTCGAAAAACGGCCGGCCCTTTTCCGCCCGATTCGAAAGGGAGCGGGCGTCGGTCAGCGCCTCGGCAGGCACCGGTTCGATATCCCGGCCCGATATCATACCCGTCTCACCGCTGACCACCTGTCGGTAGTAGTCCGAAAAGGTTTCGATCACCATCGGGCTCATGCTTCGGGATTTCATCTTTTCGACGAAGTCCGGCAGGTGGGCGATGTCTTCTGGCATAGGATCTTCTCCTGTCGTCTCGGCCGCCTTACGAATCAGTCGCCCTCGGTGACCGGGACCACCCATCCCATGGAATCTTCGACCCTGCCGTATTGAATTCCCATAATGGCGTCGAAGAACTTTTGGGCCACCGGGCCGACCCTGCCGTCTGTGATTTGGATGACCCGCTGGCCGCACTTCAGCTCGCCGACCGGCGAGATGACGGCAGCCGTTCCGGAACCGAACATCTCCTCCAATTGGCCCTTGCTGTGGGCCTCGAACACGTCGTCGATGCTGATCTGGCGTTCGGAAACCTTCATGCCCCATTGCTTGGCGAGCGCCAGTACGGTATCGCGGGTGATCCCCGGCAGGATGCTCCCGTTCAAGGATGGGGTCACCAGCTCACCGTCGATGACGAAAAAGATATTCATGGAGCCGACTTCTTCCACGTATTTTTGCTCTCTTCCATCGAGCCACAGAACCTGGGTATAGCCTTCCTGGTGGGCCTGCTCGCCCGCCAGAAGGCTCGCGGCATAATTGCCGGGCGTTTTGGCCTCACCCACGCCGCCGCGAACCGCCCTGACGTATTCCGGGGTGACGAGGATCTTTACCGGATTGAACCCCTCCGGATAATAGGCACCCACCGGGGAGAGAATCACAAAATACCGGTAGGTGTGGGAGGCCCGGACCCCCAAGAACGGGTCGGTGGCGATCAGGGTCGGCCGAATGTACAGGGAGGTTTCCGGCGCCCGCGGAACCCAGCCCTTTTCGAGGGTCAGCAGCGCCTTCAAGGCCTCCAGGGCGAAGGATTCGTCGATTTCCGGAATGCACAATCGGCGATTGGACCGGTTCATCCGCCGGAAGTTGTCCAGGGGCCTGAAGAGTTGAATCGCCCCGGTGTCGGTCCGGTAGGCCTTGAGCCCCTCGAACACCCCCTGGCCGTAGTGGAAGAACATCGTGGACGGATCGAGGCGGAGCGGACCGTAGGGTTCGATTCTCGGGGAATGCCAGCCCCGTTCCGGATCATAGTCCATGTTGAACATGTGGTCGGTGAAGATGCTTCCGAATCCGAGCTGGGTATCGTCCGGTTTCGACTTGGGCGCCGAGGTTTTTTCAATCCGAATCTCCATGTCTACCTCCATCATCCTTGGATTCTATTTTTGGCGTGGCGGATTCCCCGCTTCCGGCGTTCGGTTGCCGCGCGCCCGGTTTGTCGATTCCAAAAATCGCAAGCGCGACCTTCCGGAGACCGGATCGAAGATCCGTTCCGGGGCCGTGCCCACAAGTTCGCGAAGTTCAAACTCCCCCTCGTCGACGGGCGTTTCGGGAAAAAGACGCCCGCCGCTCATGGCCCGGTTTTCGCCCCGGAGCAGAATCTGGGCCGTGACCGCGATGTCGTCGCCTTTCGGCAGAATCGTGCCCGTGCAATAGATGACGTCGAGCGAGCCGGTTTCCTTTCGGGTGGCATAGACCTGCAGACTCGGGTCGAAGGTGCCGATAATCGCGTACCGGGTCGTTCCGGTGAACGAAAACACGCCGGCGCGAATCTTTCGCTTTCGGCAGAACCGCTGCAGAAAGTGAAACAGGTCGGCTTCCCCGGATAGGGAGCCCAGAAAGACCCGCCCGAAAGCCAGCTCGGCCGCCATGGGGGCGTTGTTGAACATATCCGCTGAACCCCAACAGAAAGCGTCTGCCCCGCAGCCTCCGGTTCCGCCGGGCCCCGGGGGCAGGGGGAGAATCGACGCCCCCGGCGGAGCACCCTGGGGCGGCCGTTGGCCTCGGCCCGACAGCGGCTGGATTTTGTCGCACGCCGTTGCACCGCTCAAAAGGCGGTTCGAATTCTTCCGCCCCTTTGGACACGCTATAGCGCCGATGGCTGGCCCAAGTCAACAATGCGACCGGGCATTGTCGGTTGTCATTGTGCCGAATCTGTTTTACACTGGTCTTGCTTTTGGCAAGGGTGGAAAACGGCCAGCGAGGCTCCGGCGGGTTCCGATCCCCGGGGCCTTTTGCATGGCGGCCGAAGTGGTTGTCGATATCCCGGTCGGGTTTTGACCGTGAAACACGAGCAAGTGCTGAAACAGAAAGGATCTAAGCGATGGAAAGTCCAGACGCCAAGGCCCATATTCCGCCGGTGCGGCTCGGGAAAAGTTCCCGTTTCCAGTTCCGGTGTCACCCGGGCGTAAGTTGTTTTACCCAGTGTTGCCGGGGGATCCAGATCGTACTGACCCCCTACGACATCATCCGCCTGAAAACGCGGCTGGGACTGGGTTCGGAGGAATTTCTCGCCGTCTACACCGATGTTCAATTGATGGAAAAAACGGATCTGCCGATGGTTACCCTCAAACTTCTGGACGACGATCAGCATTCCTGCCCGTTCGTCCGCGAGGACGGCTGCATCGTCTATGAGGACCGGCCCTCCACCTGCCGGTACTATCCGCTGGGCGTGGGATCGCTCATGCACAAAGAGGGGGCCGATGATCAAGGGTTTTATTTCTTCGTTCACGAGCCCCACTGCAAGGGCTTCGAAGAGGAAAAGCAATGGACCGTCGCGGAGTGGCGGGAGGATCAGGGCGTCGATATTCGCGACGAGGCGAACGCCGAATGGACCGACTTGATCGTCCGAAAGCGCTCATTTCCATCCTCGATCAAGCTCACCGACAAGGCCAAGCAGCTGTTTTTCATGGTCAGCTACAACATCGACGGTTTCCGGAAGTTCGTCTTTGACAGCGCCTTTCTGGACCGCTTCCCGGTCGATGACGGGACGCGGGAAGAGATTGAGAAAGACGATGTGGCCCTGCTCCAGTTCGGTCTGAGATGGCTCAAGGGGGTTCTGTTTCAGCAGCCCGACGGGGTTCGGGATTCGACCACCGGGCAAACCGACGCCGGGAGCCGGTAGGCTCGCCTCCGGCCTGGCGCCCGAACGCAGCGGCCCGCTTTCCCCCCGCCGGGGAGGCAAAGCGGGCCGCTGCGTTTTTGATGCCGGTGGTTTCTTGTCGTCGCGCCGGTCAGTAGCTTTCGTAGGACAGTCCCTGAAGGCGTTCCGGGTCTGACAGGCGGTCGTCGACGTCCATACCGAAAAACTCGGCAATCGGCCGAAAAATGTCGGGGTTCCGGGCCTGTACCGCCCGGGCTGCTTCAACGACCTTGGCCAGACCGCCCGGGCTCATTTTTCCCAGCGGCCGGCGGCAGGGGCCGGAGGGCATGCCCAGGATCGCCATGAGCGTCTTGATGGCGAGCGGATTGCGTGCACGCACCTCCACCTCCCCGAAAGGGGTCTGCTCCATATTCTTGACCGTAACGAGACCGAACAGCGGCTTGATGTCGCCCAGCACTTTTTCGGCCGCTGCCCGGTCGCCGGCGATGAGGTGGCCGACCATTTTCACGACCGCCCCCGGCACCACGTTGGACACCACGGAGATGACCCCCGAAGCCCCGATTTTCGGATCGGTCATCATTTCAAAGGTCATGGCGTCGTCTCCGGACAGAATCATAAAGTCATCGCCGCAGCAGGCGCGGGTGTGCCGCATGTTCTCCGGGTTGGCCGTGGCCTCCTTGACCGCGCTCACATTCGGATATTGGCGGTTAAGCAGTGCCAGGTCCTCTGCAAGGAGCTGGCAGCCGGTTCGTCCCGGAATGACATAGGGGATAACGGCCGTCTGCGGAAAGGCTTCGGCGATGGGGGCCACATATTCCCGCCGGATTTCAATGGAACTGGGACCGTTGTAATACGGATCGACGAGGAGAACGGCGTCTGCACCGACCGCCACGGCGTGTCGGGAGGCCTCCAGGGCCTCGGCGGTGTTGTTGCTTCCGGTGCCGGCGATGCAGATGCACTTGTCCTTTGCCTTTTTGGCAACCGCCTCCACCACGGTGTTGTGCTCCTCCCAGGAGAGGGTGGGGCTTTCACCGGTGGTGCCCACCGCCAGAATGCCGGTGATGCCGTTTTCGATCTGAAAATCGATCAGACGGCTCAGCCCTTCTGTGTCCACGGCGGCGCCGTCAAACGGCGTGACCAGGGCGGTATAACATCCCGCTTTTACTTTCATTGGGGCCCCCTTTCCATCGGGCGCAACGGGTTTCAGGCAAGGGACGATCGCTTGTTTTTCGGTAAGCCATTATGGAAAATGATGTCAAGCAAAAAGCCCGCTGCCGGCAAACCGTCGGGGGCGGGCGCCGCCGGGTTTTCCCTTGACAACCCCCCGGCCCTGCCCTACTAGCGGTTCACCGGCCGCCAACCGGTCCAGGCGGCCCCAACTTCATGACATAAGAGGATTTTTCATGGCTCTGGCAAAAGATGTTCACGAATTTATCGCAAGGCAGCGAATGGCCGTCGCCCAGAACCCGGAATGCGGTACTTCCCACTACAACCTGGCGGTGGGTCTGATCGGTCTCAAGCAGTACGAGGAGGCCGAAAGAGAGCTGATGGCGGCGGTTCAGTGCAGCCCGACCCTGGCCGAGGCCTATGTGCAGCTGGGGGGGATCTGCCTGGCGAAGGGCGATCTGGACGGATGCCTGGCGTGGAACCAGAAGGCGATTCACGCGCGGGCCGGGTTTTCCGAGGGGTGGGGCAACATCGGGTTCGTTCATCTGCAAAAAGGCGAGGTGGAAAAGGCGATCTACGCCCTGGAAAAGGCCGTTCGGTGGAATCCGAAGTTCGTGCAGGCCTTCGCCTCCCTGGCAAGCGCCTATCTGGCCAACGGTGAAGTGGAAAAGAGCATCGAAACCGGCCAAAAAGCGATAGCCCTGGAGCCGGAGTTCGCCGTCGCCCACAACAACCTGGCCATCGCTTTGCTGGAAAGCGGCCGCTGCGAGGAAGCCGCCGATCACCTTCAAAAGGCCGAATCCCTCGGCTATTCGGTGGCTCCGGAAATCAAGCGGGAGCTCGAGTCCCGGAAATAGCGCCGGCACCGGTGCGCTGGCAGGTCCATGGTGTTTTCCCCTTCGGTTTTCTTTTTTCTTGCCGACGACGCGGCACCGGTGCGTCCCGGCGACCCCCGCTGGTCGTCACCCCTGCCGAAGGACCGCCGGGATTTGTTCGACGGGAAGGTGCGGCCGGGGCGGCAAGCCGACGTCCGATACGGGGATTATTTTGCTGCCGCGGTCGATTTTCTCCGGCGCTGCGGACGGCGGTCGCTGGCGGCGGCCGCGGCACAGGTCGCCGGCGAAAAGCTGCCTTCCGAAGCGCTCCGACAGGTCCGGATCTTTCTGGAAAAGCACGGGGCCTTCTACCACCCTTCGCGCCTTGAACTGCTCTTTGACGGCCGGCCGGTTTCGCTGGTTCTGAACGTGGCCGTTTCAGAGCAGGGGCGGCGCCGCCTCAAGGCCGAGTATGATCTTCTAAGATCCCTTTCAGCGCAGCATGGCCGGTGGTTTCCCCGGCTCTTCGGTGTCGGGTTCGGTCGCACCGAACAGGGTACGGCCCTTCCGATGTTTCTCGGAGAGTGGTTCGAGGGGTTTTGCGAATTTCATCTCACCGGTGAAGGCGACCGCACCGTTATCTGGGACCCCAGGACCGGGGTGCGGCCGGTGCCGGCCGCCCAACGGCGCGACTTGTATCGGATCGCTGCGCGAATTTTGGGCGACTGCTACCAGGTCCAGACCGGTGCCTGGCTTCACCCATGGCATCACGGTGCGGGCGATTTCGTCGCCCGGATCGAAAATGGCGACGTGGCGCTGCGGCTGATCACCGCCCGTGGATACCCCTGTTCGCTGGCCGGGGGCGCAGCCGCAGAGCAGATGCTCCGGCAGATGCTGGTGGCTTTTTTGCATTTGTCGATGCGCACCCGGATCGACCGGGCCGACGGAACCGGCGACCTGCTTTGGGCCGACACCGCCGCCGTGGAGCCGACCCTGATCGGGTTTGCCGAGGCCTTGGCCGAAAAACCCCCGATTTCGGGCTATCCGCTGTCGGTTGCCGCCCTGTTTCTCGAACTGCTGGAGGCCCTGCCCGCCGATGCGTTTGCGGCCCTGGCCGAAGAGTCGCTCGACTTCTTCGGGCCGGGCACGGAAGAGGCCGATCTGGCGCGCCGTCGCCTGAAAACCCATGTCCGGGAAATGGCGGCGGCCGTTGGCGGCCTTGCCGATGCCGGGCCGATCAACTCCCCCCCATGACCCCCATATAAAGAGGTGGCCGTCACCAAGGGCTCTACATGCTGTAGACCAAGCCGTGCGCGCCTTGTCCCCTTTTCCTAACCGCTCGAAACCATGCTTTTTTATTGACAAGAAAACGGAATAATTCTATATTGCCGATCTTGAGCGACCCGCCGAACCTGTACGTGGAAGAACCGTGTAGAGATAGCATATCTTATGAAAAATCAAATAGTTGAGAGGAGGTGACCAGAGCGGCCAAAGGGGTAGGAGGAATTGATTTCCATCTGGATGGACATTTCTAATGCAAGAATGGAGGTAAAACGATGGCGAAACACGAAACCCCGATGTTGGATCAGCTCGAATCCGGTCCTTGGCCGAGTTTCGTGTCCGATCTGAAACAGCAGGCGGAAAAACGGGCCAAGAACGAAGAAGGTATCGAGTTCCAGATTCCGTCGGATGTCTGCGAGGACCTTCTGGGGGTGCTCGAGCTCTCCTACAAGCACGGCGCAACCCACTGGAAGCACGGCGGCATCGTCG
>JASFPT010000161.1:0-9219 GCA_050115795.1 Desulfobacterales bacterium | reverse complement strand
TCCGGGCGATCCCGCGCACAATGATATGGTGAAGCGCTCCGAAGGCGTCTATTCTTGATCGTCGCGGCATGCCTTTCGTCTACCAGGGTCATGATGAGGTTGTAAATATTTAAATGTTGAGAACGTCCCCCTTTTTATCGGATGGCGGTCGAGAAAGTTGACAGGCAAGCCCGGAGGGTCCAAAGTAAGAGCCGGGATCGTTGTTCTTACTTCTTCAAGGAAAGTCAGCCATGAAACATACGACCTCCCTGTACTGGGCCGACAACTACATCGAAAAGCGGACGACGGCGGAAAAAGCGATCGCCGAGATCCGCCCCGGCCATCGGGTTTACATCGGCGCGGCCTGTGGCGAGCCCCAGGAGCTGGTGCGGGCCCTGTCCAAGGCGTCGACCCGACTTTCCGGGGTGGAAATCGTACGCATGATGAGCCAGGAGACCACCTCCCTGACTGAGATCGCCAACAAGACCCGCGATTTCAGCTTCACGATCCGGACCATCTATCTCGGGTCGGCGGGCGAAGAGTGGATCATGGAAAACCGCCGGTTTATCTCCCCGATGAACATGTCCGATATTCCGGCCCTGTTCAAGACCAAGAAGCTGCCGATCAACATCGCTCTGGTGCAGGTCTCCCCCCCGGACGACTTTGGCTGGATGAGCCTCGGCGTCTCGGTGGACGTCACCCTGGCTGCAGCAATGGCTGCGGACGTGGTCATCGCCCAGGTCAACCCCCGGATGCCGCGGGTGCTGGGGCAAAGCTTTATCCACGTCAACAACGCCGATTTCATCGTGGAGCACGAAGAGGAGCTGATGGCGGTGGAACCCCGTCCCGCGACGGAGGCCGCCACCCGCATCGGGCAGCACATCGCCCGGCTGATCGAAGACGGCGCAACCCTCCAGATCGGACTGGATGCCGCCTCCCAGGCCACGGTGCAGGCCCTGGGCGAAAAAAACGACCTCGGCCTCCACTCCCAGTACATCACCGACGACATCATGCACCTCTTTTCCAAAGGGGTCATCACCAACCAGCGAAAAGGTCTCAACGAGGGGAAACTGGTTGCATCGGCGGCCATCGGCTCCTCGAATCTGTATGAATTTCTCCACGACAACCCGGCCGTCGACTTCAGGCCGTCGGATTACGTCAACGATCCGTTTATCATCGGCCAGCACCACCGGATGATATCGATGAACGTGGCCAAGATCATGGACCTCACCGGCCAGGTGGCGGCAGAGGCGATGCCCCAGACCTTTTACGCCGGGGTTTCCGGGATTCCGGATTTCGTCCGCGGCGCCCGTCGATCCAGGGGAGGCAAATCGATCCTCATGCTGTTTTCCACGTCCGAGGACGGCAAGCGGAGCAACATCGTCCCGTCCCTGGGTGAAAACGCCGTGGTGGTGCCCCGGGGAGACGTCCACTACGTGGTCACCGAATACGGCGCGCTCAACCTCTTCGGCAAGAGCCTCCAGGAGCGCGTGGTGGGCATGATCAGCCTCGCCCATCCGGATTTCAGAGAGGAGCTGTTCGAAGCGGCCAAAAAGAAGGGGCTGATCGGCGCGGAACGCACCCTCGGAGAGGCGGTGCGCGGCATCTACCCGGTCCGCCTCGAGGAGACCATCGAGGTGGCCGGAGAAGAGATCACGATCCGGCCGGCCAAGCCGGTGGACGAAAGGCGCATCCAGGAGCACTACTACAACCTCGACAAGGACGACATCCTGTCGCGCTTCTTCCACGAAAAAACCAGCTTCGGCCGGGACGAGGTCGAGCCCAAGTCCCAAATCGACTACGTCAAGGACCTGACGTTGGTGGCGGTGGTGGGTGAATTCGGATTCGGCAAGGTGGTTGCGGTGGGGGAAAGCATGCTTCTGTCGAACACCAACATGGCCGAAGTCGCCTTTTCGGTGCACCGGGAGTACCAGGGCAAAGGGATCAGCCGTCGGGTCCTGCGGAAGCTGGCCGACGCGGCCCGGGACAACGGGATCAACGGCCTGCTCGCCTATACTTCGCCCAACAACAAAAAGATGATCAACCTGTTCAAGACCCTCCCCTACCAGGTGAAGTCCTCCTTCGACGGAGAGAGCCTGACGCTGAAATGCCGTTTTGATGAGCTCGCGTAGCCGCTCGCTCCGCCGGGCGGCTTGGAAGCCGGAAAGCTGGAAAGCAGGCACCCGAAATGAATGACGCCAACCGAGAAAGGTTGGTTGGCGCTGTATTTTCCGGCAAGGCAGACAATGCCTGCCCTCATATTCGAGGGAAATGATCGGGCTTTATCGGTTCCCAGCCTGCAAGCCTTCCGGCCTTCCGGCATCCGAGCGGGCGCCGCAGGCGCCCTATTCCATGTCTTCTGAGAGCAGAATGGCCTCGGCCACCTGGCGGATCGGTTTCCGGCTGTCCATGCTTCGCTTGCGGAGCCACTGGTAGGCCTCCTCGCCGTTCTTGTTGCGGCGGCGCATGAGCACTTCCTTGGCCCGCTCGACGAGCTTTCGGGTTTCCAGCTCTTCCTGGATCACCTTGGTCTTGACCATCAATTCGGTGTTGAAGATGGCCAGCGCCGCCTGATGTGCCACGGCCGTCACCAGATTGATCTCGGTCTCGGAAAAATCGTGGGGTTCGGCGGTAAAACAGTTGAGCACCCCGATGGTTCTTCCGCCCTTGACCTGGAGCGGCACCCCCACCATCGAGACCAGTTTGAGCTTGCGGGCCATCTCCTTTTCCTTGAAGCGGGGGTCGGACAGCACATCGGGAACGATCAGCGGCCTGTTTTCGCTGGCCACCAGGCCCACGACCCCCTCGTCGAGCCTCAGGGAGCGGTCCTTGACGTAATCGGGATCGATCGCCTGGGTCGCCTTGAGCCGGATCATCGGCGGCTTGCTGTGTTCGTCGATCAGCCAGAGCGAGCAGATCTCCACGCCGGTCACTTTCGCGGTCACCATCACGATCAGTTTGAGGATATCCTCCAGGTAAAGATCCGAGGTGATCGCCCGGCCGATGTCGAGCAGCCCTTTGATATACTGGTCGTAGGTTTCAGGGAGGAATTTGTCCATGTTCAGACCATTGCCGTTGAGAATCGAAACGGCTGTCGACTTTCCGTGCAGGTTCGACAACGCCCCGCTTTTACAGCCGACGTCGGACGTCGGACCTTCGATCCGACCGAGGCGCGCAAGCGCTTGCACGCCGTCGGCGAGCTATACGTTCAGAACATTTGCTTCAAGGAGAAACTGCTCCACCTCTTGCCAGAAACGCGCCGGATCCGGGGGGCAGTCGTTGTGGCCGCAATCCAGGGCCAACAGTCGTGCGTCGGCAGCCGCCCGGGCCAGAACCCCGGCGTGCTCGAAGCCGACGACTTCGTCCTGCCGGCCGTGCACCACCAGAACGGGCCCGGCGTATCGCCCGACGGCGGCGATGTTGTCGAACGGGTCGCGCACCAAAAATCCCGGGGCGAGATAGCGGCGGGCAAAGGAGCGGGCGCTGGTAAAGGTCGACACCAGGATCAGGGCGCGGGCGTTTCGATGCCGGGTCAGATCGCAGACCGCACCGCCTCCCAGAGACCGGCCGAACAAAACGATCCGCTTCGCATCGATCTCCGGGCGGTCGGCGAGACGATCGTAGGCGCGGCGAAAGACTTCGGCGATCTTCTCCTGGGAAGGCGCCCCCTCCGACCGCCCGTAGCCGGGATATTCGACCAGCAGCACCCCCATGCCCATGGCCTGAAGCGGTGCGAACTCTCCGGGCAGATCGTCGATTATCTCCCCGTTTCCGTGGGCCACGATCACGCCCGGAGAAGGCGACGAGGCCGGGGCCGGCGGCATGTACCACGTCTCCACGCGGCCGGAGGGGGCGTCGATCCATTCTGTGACGACGCCTTGCGGCAGCCCGCCGCTGCCGGCCTCGATCAGGTGCCGCGGGTACATCATCAGCCGCTGAAAAAGAAACAGGCCCAGGCAGTACAACCCGTAGATCAGAAGCACCGAGACCAAAAGCTTCATTCGTCTTCGGCCGTTCCCCTTCCGATCCCCCGATAGGTGAATCCCATCTCCTTCATCTCCTTCGGGTTGTATACGTTGCGCCCGTCCACGACGATCGGCTGCCGGAGCAGGATGCGCACCGCCCGCATGTCCAGGTTTCGGAACTCGTTCCATTCGGTCATCACCACCAGGGCGTCGCAATCGCGGATCGCCTCGTAGGGGTCTTCGAACAGCGCCACGTCGGTCAACACCCGGGCCGCATTGGGAATCGCTGCCGGATCACAGGCCCGCACCGCCGCCCCCCTTTTTTTCAACGCCTCGATCACCTTCAACGACGGGGCTTCGCGGATATCATCGGTCTTGGGCTTGAAGGAGATGCCCCAGACCGCCACGGTGCTCCCGTCGATCTTGAGCACCGACGCCAGCTTGTCGACGACGACCCGGTACTGGACCTCGTTGATCCGGTGAACGGCCTCGAACAGGTCGGCATCGCAGTTGAACTGCCGTAAGGTCGTGATCAGAGCGGCCACATCCTTCGGAAAGCAGCTCCCGCCGAAGCCGACGCCCGCCTGAAGAAACCGGGAGCCGATGCGGCTGTCGAGACCCAGCCCCCGGGAGACTTCCTTGATGTCCGCGCCGACCCGGTCGCACAGATGCGCCAGCTGGTTCATGAAGCTGATCCGGGTGGCCAGCATGGCGTTGCTGGCATATTTGATCAACTCGGCGCTTCGCACATCGGTGACCAGGATCGGCTTGTCGGTCCGCTCCCGGGCCCTGTACAAGGAGGTCATCACTTTTTCGGCCCGGTGGCTGTCGGTGCCCAGAATGATCCGGTCCGGGTTTTCAAAGTCCTTGACCGCTGCGCCCTCCCGGAGAAACTCGGGATTGGAGACCACGTCGAACTCGAAGTCTCCGGTCCGATTTTCGTCAATGATCGAGCGCACCATCTTCGCCGTGCCCACCGGCACGGTGCTCTTGTTGACCACGATCTTGTAGCCGTTCAAGTAACGGCCGATGGCGGCCGCCACCGACTTGACCGCGGAAAGGTCCGCCCGAAGCTGATGATCCGTGGGGGTGCCCACGCAGATGAAGAGGATCTCTGAATCCTCCACCGCTTTTTTTTCGTCGGTGGTGGGCAGGATGCGGCCGGCTTTGAGGTTCCGGCGAAACTGCTCTTCCAGACCCGGCTCGTAGATCGGGATCTCTCCGTTGCAAAGTCTCTCGATCTTTTCCGCGTCGATGTCGAGACAGATCACTTCGTTTCCGAGGGTGGCAAAGCCGGTGCCGGTAACCAGGCCGACGTAACCGGTGCCGATGACCGTCAATTTCATCTCTTGCCTCCGCTGGCGTCATTTCGGGATTGTCAAAAAACGTCCGGTTCTGGAAGGTTCTTTTTACCGCCCCTTGTTATGCCGCGATTCTTTTTCAGAACGGTTCACGGCTAGCGGTGTCGTAGGACCGGTACCACTGGACAAAGCGCTCGATGCCGGTTTGAAGCGAGGTCTGTGGCCGGAAGCCCACTGCCTTTTCCAGGTCGTCGATGTCGGCGTAAGTGGCCGGCACATCGCCCGGCTGGAGTTCCATGTACTGTTTTTCCGCCTTTTTCCCGAGCACCGACTCGATGGTCTCGATGAACCGGCCCAGTTCCACCGGCTGGTTGTTGCCGATGTTGTAGAGCCGATAGGGCGCCGATGAGGTACCCGGATCGGGGGCGTCGCCGCTCCATGCCGGATTCGGCTCCGGCAAAACGCCCATGACCCTGACCACGCCTTCGACGATGTCGTCGATGTAGGTAAAGTCCCGGCGCATTTTGCCGTGGTTGAAAACCTGGATCGGGCGCCCCTCCAAGATGGCCCGGGTAAACAGGAAAAGTGCCATGTCCGGTCGACCCCAGGGGCCGTAGACCGTGAAAAAACGAAGCCCGGTGCACGGCAGGCGGAAAAGGTGGCTGTAAGTGTGAGCCATCAGTTCGTTGGCCTTTTTCGTTGCCGCGTACAAGGATACCGGATGATCCACGTTGTGGTGGACCGAAAACGGCATCTGGGTGTTGGCGCCGTATACCGAACTGGAGGAGGCAAACACGAGGTGCCCGACACCGTGGTGCCGGCAGGACTCCAGCACATTGACAAACCCGGTCAGGTTCGAAGAGACGTAGGCATGGGGATGGGTCAGCGAGTAGCGCACGCCGGCCTGGGCCGCCAGATTGACGACGACCTCGAAGTGTTTCCCGGAAAAGACGGCCTCCAGCGCCTTGCCGTCGGAAAGGTCGACGCGGTGAAAAGAAAAGCCCGGCTGTTTTTCCAGCCGGGAGAGCCGGGCCTTCTTCAGGCTGACGTCGTAGTAATCGTTGAGATTGTCCACACCGACCACCCGGCAGCCGCCGGCAAGCAGTCGTTGGCTCAGATGGTATCCGATAAACCCGGCAGCGCCGGTGACGAGCACGTCCCGATAGGCAAAATCCACAGCAGATCCTCCGTGTTCCGTGGCGACGGCGTCGGAGCGCCTCGCCGTCTTCACTGGCGCGGCTATACCATGAACCCCGTTTTCCTGTACAGGGCTAATGCATCGCCGTCTGTCCGGCGCAGCGCCGGAATGCAGCCCCGGTGCCGGCGCACGAAGGATCGGGCGGCGTGCGATGAATTGCCGGGATGAAAGCGGGCACGAGCGGAAACCGAGGAAATATTTCTCGACGACGCGAAGGCGCGCTACAAGGTGATGGCGCCGGTGCGGATTTTTTCGGCAAATGGGATGTCGGCCGGAGAAAAATCGATGCCGGCAAGCTCATCCGGAGCCGCCCACCGGATTTCCCCGTGATCCTGAAGACGGATGCGGTCCCCGCTCCAGGCAACGCGAAAGGCCATGAGCTCGATGACGCCGAATTCGTATCGGTGAAAATTCGAACCGAGGTAATCTCCCACCGTCGCCTCGATGGAAAACTCCTCCTGCAGTTCCCGACAAAGACAATGCTCCGGAGATTCCCCCGCCTCGATCTTGCCGCCGGGAAATTCCCACCGGTTGCCCTGGTGTGCGCCGGGCCGCCTGCGGGCGATGAGCACCTTGCCGTCCCTTGAAAGAATCGCCGCCGTGACCCGGATGATGTTTCGGCTTTTCGACATGGATCCACTCCCGGTTCAGGGTGTTCATACCCGCTTTACGGGCCGATGAAAAGGCATCGGTTCGCCCCAGATTCTTTTCTCTTCTTGACAAAACGGCAGGAACTTGAGAAACGACAATAAATCCCGCAAGATAGATCTGCAGCCGGAGCCGCCGTGCAAAAAGACATAATCGACATCGACAACCTGCCCGGAGAACAGCGTGACCGGCTCGAACAACTCATGCTGCTGGTCCCCCCGTCTGATCGAGACGACATGCGCCTTCGCCGGTTGCTGCTGTTTCGGCTCCGCCTGGACGGGTTTCCCACCACCCGCGGCTACCTCGTGGACAAAGTGCGGTCAGCGGACCGCTGCCGGTTTTTCGGCAGTTTCTACGATTATCTGAAAGACGACGTCGAGGAGAAGGCCTGCTTCGAGGAAGGAGAGCGGAATGCCTGATTCCCCTTGACGGGGGGCATCGGGTATTCGGTTCAGGGTTCGACGGCTCGCTTGCCGGCGGCCCTGCTCCGGTGGAAATGGGCCGGGTCGGACGCCAACGGGGTTGCACGGCCCTCAGGCCCCTTGGGATTTACCCTCGGAAAACGGGAGAAGAGCCATGCCGAAACGAGTTAAGATCTTCCGTATGGACAAGGACCCCCGGGTCATGGAAGGGGAAATCAATCAGTGGCTGCAAAACAAGGCCAACATTGAAATCCTGGAGCTGTCGGCAGCCGACTACCGGGACAGCGAAGGAAACATCCAGTCGATCTTGTTCGTCTTCTATGAGGGCACCCACCGGGACGCGAGCGAAGAAGCCGACAAGGGCCACCGGCGCCACGAGCGGATCTATCTCCATGAAATCGTCGAATACATCGTGGACGGCGAATACTACCGGGACTTTATCCAGGATGTCAGCGAAAGCGGGATCTTTATCCGCTCCGGAAGAAAGTTTCACACCGGAAAAGAAATTTTGATGTCTCTCGTGGCTCCGGGTCAAGATCGGCCGGTAAAAATCAAAGGTGAGGTCGTCCGCACGGCTAGCGCCGGCATCGGGGTCGAATTCAAGCGGGAAAGCCAGGTCCAGGAAGACGTGATCAAGGCCCTGGTCAAAAAGCTTCAAAGGGCCGGCTGAGACGCTTCCCCTGCCGCTCCCGGACGAAATGCCGTCCTTCACGCCATGTTCACGAATCAGGGGAAACGCAAGATGCCGCCTTCCCCGCGATCTTTTCTGCCGACAACCTGCGGCCTGATCCCGCTAGACGGCGCCTCCGGCTCGGCAAGCCTTCCCACAAGAGGCTTAAATTTTGTAACTCAACAATTTTCTTGACGAAATTATCATTTTATGAGAAAAGAACCAATCCCTGCCGCAACGGTTTTTCCCCCTTCCCGGGGCGGCATGAACGGATGCCAACAATCAGGGAATGCTCCGACATGCCGAAGTTTTTTTCCAGACGAATCGGCCTCAATCATCGCAAATCCAGACGATTTTCCTCCACTGAACTGATCCTGAAGGTTCATCTTTTCCCGCCCTTGCAAAAATTGGAACTGGCGGATATCAGCCAGGGCGGCCTGTCCTTTTTCTACACGAACCGACCGGAACCGGTTCCAAGCCTCTTCGAGGTCGATCTGTCGGACGGGAAAGGATTTCACCTCGGGAGGGTGACGGTGAAGAAGGTGTCCGATGAAATCTTCTCCGAACTGCCGAACGAGGCGATCGTCATTCGGCGCCTGCGGGCGCGTTTTATCCGGATTTCGGTGGTGCAGGAGTATGACCTGAAAAGGTACCTGGACAAGATAAAGCCCTGAAAATCGAAAGCCCGCCGATCAGCTTCCCAGCAACTTCAGCGTCACTGAAAAATCGCCGATCCGCCGCCCCTCGTCGATCCGAAGCCGCGAGGAAACGACGCAGTCGTCGAAAAAAAACGCCTCGGGCGTATAGAAGCTCACCCGCTGAAGGCGCGACCCGGGCCTCAATTGAGCCACGATGGCCTTTTCCGAGGCCGGCACGATCAGACTGACGAACCCGCCGCTTTGGCTGGTGACATCGAACGCCGGGGGGGTTTTCACCTGCTTCCCGGAGATATCCGGCAGCACGACGGCCAAAACGTCGAACAGCGCCTCGTCTTCCGGCAAAAGCGCCTCTGCGGTCGACTTTGCTCGCGGCCGGG
>JASFPT010000160.1:0-9333 GCA_050115795.1 Desulfobacterales bacterium | reverse complement strand
ACGGCGACGGCATCCGCCTCCCCCTGCCGGACGATACTTCCGGAGTAGGCGACATCGGATGCTTGCTTTTCCACCGGCAGCGATTCGCCGGTGAGGGCCGATTCGTCGATCTGCAGGGCATCGCCTTCAAATAGTTTCACGTCGGCCGGCACGATGTCGCCGAGCCGCAGGCGCACGACGTCCCCCGGCACCAGCTCCCGGGCCGGTTTCTGCCGCCATGTCCCGTCGCGCCGGACGCGGGCAACCGGCGCCAGGCGCTTTTTCAACTGTTCGATGGCGTTGTCGGCCTTGTGCTCCTGCCAGAAACCGATGGCCCCGTTGAGCAGCAGCAGGGCCACGATGATCCAGAAGTCCTCCCAGTGGCGAACGATCGCCGACAAAACAGCCGCCACCTCGATCATGCCCGGAATCGGCCCCCAGAAAAAACTCAGGAACTTGAGCAGCGGCGAAACGTGCTTTTCGCGGATTTCGTTGGGGCCGTATCGCCCCTGGCGGCGTTGGGCTTCGTCGCTGCTCAACCCCTCCGGGTCGACCTCCAGGCGCGCCAGGACATCCTCGATGGCGGCCGATCTTGCAGTTTCGGTTCCGATGCTGATGTCATCCATATCGATCCTTTCCTGCCTCGGCGCCGGGTCTTCGCCGGCGAGCGCAAGGCTTGTGGCTATCGGGTCAGCGCTTCGACCACCCGTTCGAACTCCCGGGCCTTGTTGAAGAAGTAGTCCGCCCCGGAGGCCAGGCACTGCCTGCGGTAGTGGTCGAAATCGTAGTTGGTCAGCATGATCACCAGGATGCCGGGATGGTCCTTTTTGATCCGCTCCAGGACCTCGATTCCACTGGCACCGGGCATCCGGATGTCGAGTACGACCGCATCCGGGGCCAGCCGCTCCACGGCGCCCAGGGCGCCGTCCGCATCTGCCGCTTCTCCGACGACTCGAAGTTCGGCCGTATCGGCCAGCAACGCACCGAGCCTATCTCTGACCAGCGCCGAATCGTCTACGATCAGTACTTTCTTCATCGGTTTTCCTTCCGTTTCCGCAAGCAAGATAACCGTCCGAAAACGGAATGAAAATCGGTGATCGTCTGATCTTTCCGTAGGAAATCGGCCCAAAGCGGCGTCGGTGTTTGTCCGACAGCGGTCGTGGAAGGCCGCCGCCTGCGGCTTAGAGGCGGACTTGAGGCGAAAAAGAATGAAACTGAAAGCGATTGAACCCTTCGACTGCGCTCAGGACATGCCGCAAGGGACGCAAAGGACGCCAGGACTGCCGTTTTCGTTAAAAAAGCTCTCTTTGCGTACTTGGCGCCTTGTTTGTCCCGCCGGCCCCGAGCGGAGTCGAAGGGAGCCTGTCGAGGGGAGCAACCGAAGGGGGTGGACGGTTCAAGTGGGTCGGTTATCTATAATGCTCCAGGGAGGCAAAAGCGGAGGCTGACGGGTGTCGGATCGGATGCCGGGCAATTATTTGAGCCATTTCGGCCGCCTTGAGACGGCCGCAGCAGGGTGCTTGCCCGGCCTGTTTTCTTGCCGATCCGCCGATGCTTTATTTGAAAAAATAATCCGCGGCCGTCTTTCGGCGGCCTTGATGGTGAGTTTTGACCGGCAGAAGAGCCGATGCCCGTCGGCCGGCCCTTACGGCAACCGGACGGTTGTAGACAAGCGCACAACCCTACTCCACCAGGCCGTTTGCAACGGCGTAATGGGTCAGCTCCGCGTTGGTCTTCATGCCCATCTTTTCCAGGATGCGGGAGCGATAGGTGCTGATCGTCTTGACGCTGAGGGCCAGTTCCTCTGCGATCTGGGAGACGGATCTGCCCGAAGCGATCAGGCTCAACACCTGGTACTCCCGATCCGACAGGCTTTCGTGGGGAGGCCGCTGTGCGTCCGTATCCAGGGCAAAGGCGATCTGCTCGGCCAGGGCCGGGCTGATGTACTTTCCCCCCCGTCCGACCTTGTGGATGGCGGCGATGAGCTGGTCCGGAGCGCTTTCCTTCGTCAGGTAGCCCGAGGCGCCGGCCCGCAGAACCCGCAGCGCGTAATGCGCCTCGGGGTGAACGGTCAGGATGATCACCGGCAGCCGGGGGTGATCGATCTTCAGCTGTTTGAGCGCGTCCAGGCCGTCCATTCCGGGCATGCTCAGGTCGAGCAGGACCACGTCGAATTCTTCTTTGCCGACCTTTTTGAGCAGCTCGGCTCCGCTGCCGGCCTCGCCGGCGGCGAGGATGCCGGCGTCTTCGGCAAGGATCTGTTTGAGGCCCGCCCGGATGATGGGATGGTCGTCTGCGATGATAACCCGAATCATGATGGAGAATGCTCCTCTTCGATGGGGATGACAACGGTCACCCGGGTGCCGCGGCTGGGGTGTCCGGCGAACCGAACCTTTCCGCCGAAGGGGTGAAGTCTTTCCCGGATGCCGATCAGCCCGAAGGACCGGGAGTCCCGGACCTGGGCTTCGGAGATTCCCCGGCCGTTGTCTTCGACTTCCAGCACCAGATTCCGGTTTTCCGTCCCCAGGCGTATCTCAACCCGGTCCGCCTCTGCATGGCGCACGATGTTGGTCAGTATTTCCTGGAAAATGCGAAACACGGCCGTGGACATCGGCTTTGAAACCGGAGGCAGGTCCGGGTCGGTTTCGATCCGGCAGTCGAGGCCGGTCCGCTTTTTGAACTCGTCGGTCTGCCACTCCATGGCCGCGGCAAGGCCGAAATCGTCGAGAATCACGGGGCGAAGCTCGGCGGTGACGGTATGCATGGTTTCCAGGGCCGAATCGATTACCTGTCCCATCGCCTCGATCTTGTCGAGCATCTGCGGGGCGTCGGCCGGCAGCCGCTTCTTGAGCCAGGACAGGTCGAGTTTCAGGATGGTCAGGCTCTGTCCGAAATCGTCGTGGAGCTCCCGGGCAATCCGGGTCCGCTCCTGCTCCCGGACATCCTGCAGGTAGCCGGTCAGGTCACGAAGCTGTTTTCGGGAGACTTCGAGCTGCCGCTTCGCCTCCCGCTCCCGGGCCATGCGGTTCTCCAGGGCGCCGGCCATCTCGTCAAAGCCTCGAGCCAATTGCCGAAGCTCTTCGGCACCGGAAATCTCGCCGATGCGGGTGTCCAGGGCGCCTCCGGCCAGGCGCTGGCTGGCCGAAGCCATCACCCCCAGCGGTCTGAGGAAAAAAAGATCCGTTGCAATCCAGACGACCACGACGGCCGCGGCCGCCACCAGGGCCAGCAGCAGCAGGTTGCGCACCAGGATGTGATTGGAGACCGCAAAGGCACGATCCTTGGGGATGGCCAGAACGACATAGACCGACCGCCCCTTGAGCGAACTGCTCAAAGAGGCAAAGGCGTATATTCGGTCGTCTCGGCTGGTATCCTCGCCGTGGAGCACGCCGCTTTCTTGTCCGGTGATGCGCTCGACCAGTGCGGGGGGCAGCAGGTTCTTGTCGGTCCAGCGTCGACTGTCTGCGCCGTAAACGAGTTGTCCGCGGGCGGGATCGATCTGCACCAGGATCGAGCCTTCCGGCAGTCCGCCGAGAATATGGAAAACCGGGCGGCTCACCTCCTCCAGACTCAGGGCGGCAAAGACCACCCCGGCGATCCGCCCCCCGGGGTCGATCAGCGGACGGGCGGCAAAGATTGCCGGCCGGCCGGCAATTTCTGCCACGCGGTCGCCTCCCAGCGTAAATCGCCGGGACCGAAGCGCCCCGGTGAACCAGGGCGCATCGGCGTAGGACCGACCCTCACCATCTCCGCCCGCCTGACACAGGATTTCCCCGTTCAGGTCGAGGATACCGAGCTGGAGGTATTCTGAAGATTTTTCAAGAAATCCCTCGAACCCGGCGCACGCCTGCCCCCTCCGGCTGCCGGCCCGGGCGGCCAGGTCGGTCATGACCAGCAGTGTGGTCCGCGCCGCGCGGAGCATCTGGGCCTCTTCATCTGCGATTGCCCGGGTCAGCATCAGGGCGTTTTGAAAGACCGACTCCCGCTCGAAACGGCGCTGCTCGGCGGCGGTGTAGATCGTCAGCACCCAGGCTGGCACCACCGTCAACAGGACGATCACGTTCAGCCGCGTTCGAAGGCTTTTGCCGACCATTCGTTTTCAGACCTCCTTCAGGGGCTACCCGGACCTGCCGTCGCCGCCGCGGCGGAAGACCGCCCGGCACACCGCGTCCTTGCCGTATTTTTCCTTGATCGACTCCAGGGTTCGGTCGATTTTCTCCCAGGTTTCGCCGCGGTCTGCAGCGGCAGCAAACAGATCCTGCTGCACGGGGAGTTGGGTCGATACGAAGCCGGAGGCGCCCAGCCCCACCAGCCGGATCTTCTTGCTGGGTCCGTACCGGTCCAGCAATCGACCGGCCTCCCGGTACAGGACCGAAGAGGAGCGGGTCGGCGAGGCGAGTGTCTCGCTGCGGGTCACCTGGGAAAAGTCGTGGTGCTTGAGTTTCAAGACCACCGTGCGGGCCCGGACGTCCAGCTTTCGAAGCTCGGCGGCCACCTCCTCTGCCTGGGCCAGCAGGAGTTTCTTGAGCAGTGTTGTATCATCGGTATCGGCCTCCAGGGTGCACTCGCTGGAACACGACTTGTGCTCCCGCACCGGGGTGACTTTCGACCGGTCCACCCCGTGGGCCAGGGCCATGAGCCGGCGTCCGTACTTTCCGAGCCGGCGGTAGAGAATCTCCTCCGGGAACCGCTTGACGTCGCCCAGGGTGCTGACGCCCAGTTCTTCGAGCAGCGCGAAGGTGCGCTTGCCGACCCCCGGCACCCGCGTGACGGGCAGATGCTCCAGAAAAGCCGTCATCTCCGCTTCTTCGATGACCGTCAGCCCATCGGGCTTTTCCATGTCTGATGCGATCTTGGCCAGAAATTTGACCGGGGCGATCCCCACCGAGCAGGTCAGGCCGAGTTGCGAGAAAATCTCCTCCTTGATGCGGCGGCCGATCGCCACCGGCGACCCGTGGAGCTTGTCGCACCCGGATGCGTCCAGATAGGCCTCGTCGATGGAAACCGGCTCCACCAGGGGGGAAAATCCTTCCAGAAGGGCCATCACCTTTTCAGAGACTTCCTTGTAGCGCGACATCCGCGGCCGGATAAAGACCCCGTCCGGACAGCGCCGCCTGGCCTCAAAGCCGGGCATGGCCGATCGAACGCCGTACCGGCGCGCTTCGTAGCTGGCGGCGCAGACGACCCCCCGGGCCGAACCGCCCCCCACGATCACCGGCAGTCCCTTCAGCCGGGGCTCGTCGAGCTGCTCCACCGAAGCGTAGAAAGCGTCCATGTCGATGTGAAGGATCATGGCTGTGGAAACCAGCTGTCAGTCGCCATGATTGCTGGTTTTTGACGGTGACCGACGATTGGATAAAGCAGCTTTATAGATTCCCCAATTCGATGCATGCCGTATTTCTGTTTTTTTGAAAATTCTCTGTTTTGGATGTTCTTTTTCTTTGCTCGCCCAGAGAAAAGGAACCGAAAAGAAACATATCAGCGCGCCCGGCGTCCCGCTTTTTCCTGCTTGTCCCGCCGGCCCTGAGCGAAGTCGAAGGGAGCAAAGTCGAAGGGAGCCAGGTCGAAGGGAGCGTGGTCGAGGGGCGCTTCTCAAAGCCGGCGGGCCCTTCAAGACTTGGCCCCCAAAAACGGGAGCCTCCAGAGAGCTTGAAGGGCTCATCGGCCCGTTTCTGCGATGTTTACCCCCCTCTGGCGGGCTCGGCGCGGGACGATGGGAAAATTCACTGTAGTGTTTTCGACCGGATCCTTCTGGCGATAAAAAGCCTTCAAACTTGAATTCCCTGCCTATTTGTTGAGATATGCCTTATTATCATTTTTCGCTGAACGTGAAAATTTCGATAAATCATGGTGGAGATTTTATTACGAAATTGTTATAACCTGCCCCTATCGAAACAAAAGGGAAAGGGAATCCCATGAAAAAGATCGAGGAAGTCACCCTCCTGTACGAGATCAGCAAGACGTTGAACGAACATCTCGACCTTCACAAGTCTCTATATAAGGTTTTGGAAATCCTGTCCAATTCCATGGACATGGTCCGGGGGACGGTGGCGATCCGGGATCCGCTCAAAGACGAGATCGCCATCGAGGTGGCCCACGGAATGACCCGCACGGCCATGCAGCGGGGAAAGTACAAACTCGGCGAGGGGGTCACCGGCCGGGTCATCGAAACCGGCAAGGCGGTGACGATCCCCAAGATCAGCGAAGATCCGACCTTCCTGGACCGGACCGCCTCCCGAAAGGCCGCCAAGGACCGGGACCTGTCCTTTATCTGCGTCCCGATCAAAAAGGGCAAGCAGGTGGTCGGCGCCCTGAGCGCCGACCGGCCCATCGACAACGCCTACCCCCTCAAGGAAGCGGAAAAGATGCTCTCGGTGGTGGCCACCATGATCGCCCAGCACGTGATCAACCTGGAAAAGATCCGGATCGAAAAGGACCAGCTCCGGGAGGAAAACCGGCGGCTGCTCGGCGAGCTGGAGAACAAATACCGGTTCACCAACATCGTGGGCAACAGCAACAAGATGCGGGAAGTCTTCCAGATGGTGTCCCAGGTGTCCCGAAGCAACGCCACGGTCCTGATCCGGGGGGAAAGCGGCACCGGAAAAGAGCTGGTGGCCAACTCCATCCATTACAACAGCCTCCGGTCCAAGGGCCCCTTCATCAAGGTCAACTGCGCGGCCCTGCCGCCCACCCTGATCGAAAGCGAGCTGTTCGGCCACGAAAAAGGGGCCTTTACCGGCGCCATCAAGCAGAAACTGGGCAAGTTCGAAATGGCCGACAAGGGGACGATCTTTCTGGATGAAATCGGTTCGATCGGCCTCGACATCCAGGCCAACCTGCTCCGGGTACTCCAGGAAAAAGAATTCGAACGGGTGGGGGGTCACCGGACCCTCTCCACCGACGTGCGGGTGATCGCGGCCACCAACAAGAACCTGGAGCAGGCCGTGGAGGAGCAGACCTTCCGCGGGGATCTCTACTACCGGCTCAACGTGTTTCCCATCTATCTGCCCCCCCTGCGGGAGCGCAAGACCGACGTCCTGCTGCTGGCTGATCACTTCCTGGAAAAATACGCCAAGGAAAACCTCAAGGACATCCGCCGCTTTTCGACCCCCGCCATCGACATGATGATGGACTACCACTGGCCGGGCAATGTGCGGGAGCTGGAAAACTGCATCGAGCGGGCGGTGCTGCTGTGCGAGGAGGGGGTCATCCACAGCTACCACCTGCCCCCGACCCTGCAGACCGGGAAAGAATCGGGCACGCTGCCGGCGCTCTCCCTGGAAGAGGCGGTGGAAAGCCTGGAGCGGGAGATGCTCATCGACGCCCTGAAAAACACCCGGGGCAACATCACCACCGCCGCCGAGATCCTCAAGACCACGGTGCGAAAGTTCAGCTACAAGGCGAAGAAATACGGGATTGAATACAGGCATTACCGATAAAAACCGTCTTTCAGGCGGGGGCTCAAGAACGGAGAAGCATTGCCGAGGTTCTTTCTTTTGCTGGGAGGCTGGGACGCTTGGAGGCTGGAAGGCAAAATGCAGTATGAAGTATGCAGAAAGCGGGAAAAAACCCTTTTTATCGAATGAATCGTTTTTCAGGATCCGTTTGTACTGTCGGTAGAAGGTTTCCGGTCCTTCTGCTTTTGGCCTCCCAGCAGCCCAGCTTTCCAGCCTACCGTCGCGCGAAGCGCAGGGGCACGAAGGCAAAGCCAAGTCTCGATGTGAGGAATATCTCAATGGTGAAAAGAGCCACCTACGATTTCGTCGTCATCGGTTCCGGATTCGGGGGTAGCATTTCGGCCATGCGCCTGGCCGAAAAGGGGTACCGGGTCCTGGTGCTGGAGCGCGGCAGGCGTTTTTCCGAAGAGGAACTCCCCGGAACCGACTGGGACCTGAGACGGCACCAGTGGATGCCGGCGCTTCGCTGCTTCGGCATCTGGGAAAACACGCTGCTCAACGGGATCATGATCCTGCACGGAAGCGGGGTCGGAGGCGGGAGCCTGATCTACGCCAACGTGCTGATGGAGCCCGACGACGCGCTGTTCGCCGCGCCGGCCTGGAAACACCTGGCGGACTGGAAGACAGCGCTCCAGCCCCACTACGCCACCGCCAAAAAGATGCTCGGGGTGGCCCCGGTGCCCCGGCAGGAGCCCGCCGACGACGTGCTCCGGTGGACGGCCCGGCGAATGAAAAAAGAGGGCACGTTCCGCCAGACGCAGGTCGGCGTCTTTTTCAACGAGGAAAACCCCGGCGAGCCGGTCCCCGATCCCTATTTCGGGGGAGAAGGCCCGCCGCGCAAGGGGTGTATCCATTGCGGCGCCTGCATGGTGGGCTGCCGCGACAATGCCAAAAACACCCTGGATAAAAATTACCTCTACTTTGCGGAAAAATGGGGCGCCCGAATCCGGCCCGAATCGACGGTCGAAGACATCGTCCCCCTGCCCGGCGGCCAGACCGACGGCGCCCGCTACGAGGTCCGGTTTTACCGGTCCACCGCCCCCCGTTTCAACCCGGCCCGCCGGAGGGTCCGCGCCCGCCGGGTGGTCGTGTCGGCCGGGGCGGTCGGCACCCTCAAGCTGCTGTTCCGGCTCAAGGAGATCACCGGCTCGCTTGCCCGGCTCTCGGAACGGCTCGGACACAACGTCCGCACCAACAGCGAGTCGCTGACCGGCGTGTCGGCCCGCGACGAGCGGGTCGACTACTCCAGGGGGGTGGCCATCGGTTCGATCTTCCGGGCCGATGAAGCGACCCAGATGGAGGCCGTGCGCTTTCCCGACGGGGCCGGGGCGACTTTGAAGCTGCTCACGGCACCGATGATCGAGCCCGGCGGCGGCAGGGCGGCGCGGATCGCCGGCGCCCTCGGTTTGTTGGCCAAGCATCCGATCGACCTGTTGCACACGAAACTGTATCCCGGCATCGCCCGTCGAACGATCATCCTGCTGACCATGCAGACCAGCGACAACCTGATGCGGGTGCGACTGGGGCGCAACGCCTTCACCCTGTTTCGGAAGGGGCTGGTCTGCGAGGCGGACAGCACCCGCGCGGTTCCCGTCAACCTGGAGATCGCCCACCGGGCGACCCGCCTGATGGCGGAAAAGACCGGCGGCATCCCCCAGGCCATTTTCACCGAGAGCCTTCTGGACATCCCCGGCACCGCCCACTTCATGGGGGGTGTTCCCTTCGGACAAAGCGCCCAAGACGGCGTGGTGGGGCTCAACTGCGAGGTGCACAACTACCCGGGACTGTTCGTGGTCGACGGCTCGATCATGCCGGCCAACCCGGGCGTCAACCCGACCCTGACCATCGCCGCATTGGCAGAGTATGCCATGGCCCAGATCCCGCCGGCGAAGCTTTG
>JASFPT010000159.1:0-9340 GCA_050115795.1 Desulfobacterales bacterium | reverse complement strand
CTGGAAGGTGGCCAACGCCGTGGGAGCGGCCCTTGCGCGCACCACCTGCGAGGTGACCTTTTTTGCCGACACCCAGCTCGGCCTCGCCGGAGCGCCCGAAGAAGACTTTTCGTGTGACTGCGGCCGGGGCTTTACGCGGGAAAAGGCCGTCGAATCCACCTTTGAACTGCTCCGGAAAAAGGCGATTCGAATGGGGGCCCAGTCCGAGGACCTGGAATTGGAAATCATCGAGGACTTGCAGTTCAACATGGTGCGGGGGTTCTCCACCACCGGCAAGAACATCCGGATCCGCGCCCAGGTCCGACCGGGGCTGATCAGCGAATACGACGTGGTGGCCGGACTGCTGTCCACGGCAGACTGACCGGCCGGATATGGATATTGCTCGGGAAAAGTCACCGGATGGGCAATTGAAAGGGATGCAACGATGATCCGCAGCAAGCCGGAAATCCGAAATTCGGATTTCGATATTGGTTTTACCTGATGGAGCAGATGCGCCACCAGAACCACCCGCTCCATCATAGAACAGGAAATCGCATGCTCAAAGCGCGCCACACCACCGGACTTGTATTTTTCCCGGCCTTTGACTGGGCGATCAGCCCGACCCACCCCGAGCGGGAGGAACGGCTTCTCTACACCCAGGACCAGGTGATCGAAGAGGGACTTTTCGACATCGACGGCATCGTGGAGTACAAGCCGGATCCGGTCCACCTGCGCGACATCCAGCGGGTCCATTTCTGCGTCCCGGACGTCTGGAGCGTGGCCACCGAATCGCACTTCATCAGCGCCGGAGGAGCCAAGACCATCGGCATGGCCGTGCTGGAAAAGGAGGTGGAACGGGGATTCGCCCTGGTCCGTCCGCCCGGCCATCATGCCATGCGCGTGGTTCACGGCGCCCGGGGCTTTTGCAACATCAACATCGAAGCGGTGATGATCGAATACCTCCGTCGGGCGTACGGCGTTGAACGGATCGCGATCGTCGATACCGACTGCCATCACGGTGACGGCACCCAGGATATCTACTGGAACGACCCCGACACCCTGTTTATCTCGCTTCACCAGGACGGAAGGACCCTTTATCCCGGGTCCGGCTTCATCGACGAACTGGGCGGTGCCAACGCCGTGGCCCGGACCCTGAACCTGCCGCTGCCGCCCCAGACCTCCGAAGAGGGCTTTCTCTACGTTCTGGAAAATGTGGTGATGCCGGTCTTGGGAGAATTCAAACCGGAGCTGATCGTCAACTCGGCCGGCCAGGACAACCACTACACCGACCCGATCACGAACATGAACTTCTCCGCGCAGGGGTATGCGGCGCTCACCGAGCGGCTCAAACCCGACATCGCCGTGCTCGAAGGCGGATACGCCATCGAGGGGGCGCTGCCCTACGTCAACCTCGGCATCGTATTGGCCATGGCCGGCCTCGATTACAGCAGCGTCCGGGAGCCGGATTACGATCCGGACGCCATCCGCCAGGGACGAAACGTGACCGAAACGATCGAAAAAGTCTGCGAGGCGGTGATGGTCCGCTGGGAAAAACGCGGTGAACTCCAGGAAGCGATTCGCGGAGAAAGACGTTTTTTGGACCGTTCGAGAAACATCTTCTACGACACCGACATGCTCATGGAGCAGCAGAAAGAGCGGGTCAGAATCTGCGACGACTGCGCCGGGGCGGTGCGAATCGACTCTTCTTCGGACCGGGGATGGCGAATTCTGGCCGTCCAGATCCCCCGCAAAGCCTGTCCGGCCTGTCGGTCAATCGCCGAAGAGTGGTTCCAGAACGCCGATTCGGGGATCTACCGCTGCGCATTTCTCCAGGACCGGGAACGGGACAAATTCACCGCTGCAAAATTCTGATGGCGGCACCGCCGCCGCGGCCGCCGTACCGGGGCCGCGGCCCGGGCACGGCAAAGAAAATCTACATCAGGGAGGTCACCATGGGCCCCAAAACCGCAAATCCCGGCAATCGGCCTGACTTTTCCGACCCACTGGCAAAGACGGTTCTCAACTCCCTTTCGGCCCACATTGCCATCCTGGACGCAGCCGGGGTCATCGTGGAAACGAACCAGGCCTGGCGAAGGTATGCCGGGGTCGGCGAAATGGACGCAGAGCCTTCCTCCATCGGACTCAATTACCTGGACGTCTGCGATGCGGCCACGGGTGAAGAGGTCCAAGACGCCCGGGCGGTGGCCGCGGGCATCCGGGCCGTCATCGACGGCCGCGTCGAAGAGTTCTTGTACGACTATCCCTGCCACTCCCCGGACGGCCGCCACTGGTATTACATGCGGGTGATCCGGGTGGCGGGGATCAGCCCGGTTCATGTGGTGGTCAGCCACGAGGAGATCACCGCCCTGAAGCTGACCGAAGAGACCCTCCGCGAGCAGGAGGAGGAACTCCAGGAGCAGAAACAGAGCCTGGAGGAGGCCAACATCGCCCTGAAGGTGCTTCTCAAACAGCGGGAAAACGACAAGGCCGAACTGGAGCAGAAGGTGCTGGCCAACGTGCGCGAGCTGGTGTTTCCCTATGTGGACAAGCTGAAAACCGCCCGCCTCAAGCCGCGGGAAAAAACCCTGGTCGAAATCGTCGAGGCCCACCTGAACGACATCATATCCCCCCTGCTGCAGCGGCTGACTTCCGCGCAGATGGTGCTCACGCCCCAGGAGATCCAAGTGGCGACCCTGGTCAAGGAGGGAAAGAGCAGCAAGGAGATCGCCGACATCCTGAACGTTTCGGTCACCACCATCAACTTCCACCGCAAGAACCTGCGCAAAAAGTTCAACCTCAGCAACACGCGTCAGAACCTGCGGGCGTTTCTGCTTTCCCTTTCATAGGGGGGAACGCCCCTCATTTTCACCCTTCCCTTCACGCATTGCCATCTGATTTCCGCGTCTTAGCCTATGAACGTTCATGATTGGGGAAAAAGCAAGTGGGCTAATCGAAAGTTTTGAACGGCCAGAAAGCGGTGAAAAGATGGTACCGATCAGCAAGGAAAGCATAGCGGACGTGCGGATGACCCTGTCCTGGCGCAGCGAAGGCGCCCGGCACCGGGAAGTCTACGAGGCCCTCGGGCTCAATCTCTGGCGGGACCTGCTCCCGGCGCCGGTTCTGTCGGCGCTGGAAGGAAGCGTCGCCGGGGACAGATTGCGAATCGAGGCGGCACCGGGGGAGATCCTGCCGGTCGAAAGAAAAGAACAGCGCTTTGCAGTCCCCAGAAGCCGGTTCGATACCCTCCGATCCGGCCGAACGGTGGAGCCCTGCGGCGGGCGCTTCTATCCAAAGGGGCTTTTGTCGGGCCTGCCCCAGGTCTTTCCTCAAAACGTGGAGCCGTTCCGGTGCATTTCGGTGGAAAACGGCACCCTGGGTGTGGATTTCAATCATCCCTTAGCCGGGAAGAAGGCCGCCGTCGACCTGCAGGTAAAAGCGGTCCGTGAAAAAACCGACGAACGGGGCGGCACCTGCCGGGTCTGGATCGAGGAACTGGCCGACGGCCCGGGAATGCAGGCGCGCTGGAACGGCCGGCCCACCGACTTTTTCTCGAGCGACCCTTTCAGTCGGCAGGACGAGCAAGACGACGCCGACTTTTACCGGCGCCCCAGGCTTGTGCAGCACATCGATGATGCGGCCATCGGCATCGTCCGGCGGCTCTACAAAGAGCACCTGGCCCCCGGCATGGCGGTGCTCGATCTGATGAGCAGCTGGCAGTCCCACGTGCCGGAAGATATCCGGCTGACATCGCTTACCGGTCTCGGCATGAACGAAGCCGAACTGGCCGCCAACCCGCAGCTCACCGAGCGGATCGTCCACGATCTCAATTCCGAACCGACCCTGCCGTTTGCCGCCGAAAGCTTCGATGCGGCCCTGTGCACCGTGTCGGTGGAGTACCTCACCCGGCCGGCGGAGGTGTTCGCCGAACTGGCCCGGGTGCTGCGCCCCGGCGCCCCCTTTGTGGTCACCTTTTCCGACCGGTGGTTTCCGCCCAAGGCGATCCGGATCTGGGCCGATCTTCACGATTTCGAGCGGATGGGGCTGGTGTCCGAATACTTTCGCGGGACCGGCAGATTTTCGGGGCTGGAAACGGTCTCGGTTCGGGGACTGCCGCGGCCCATGGACGACAAGTACTTTCCACAGCGGATCTATGCCGACCCGGTGTATGCCGTCATCGGACGGCGGCAGGCTTGACCCGCGCACAGCGTGCGGCGGGGTTGCAATTTGCCCCCCGGCCTTGTAGAAATGGACACGAGTCTATCCTTCCCTTTTTCTCGACCGCAGCGGCGAAAGGCGGCATCTTGATGGACGTGTCCAGAGCCCGAAAGGGTCGATTCGATCTTTGGCATACCCTATTGCGCTGGTTCGATTCAGACGCCGGTGAGAGCTCGGTCGGGGAGGTGCACGGCAAAACGGTCGAATGGCTTCGCATTCTTCCCCTGATTTTTCTTCACGTCATGTGCCTCGGCATCTTTTGGGTCGGCTGGAGCCCGGTGGCCGTCGCCGTGGCCGTCTTGATGTACCTGGTCCGGATGTTCGCCATCACCGGATTCTACCACCGTTATTTCTCCCACCGCACCTACAAAACCACGCGGGGATGGCAGTTTGTCTTCGCCGTACTGGGCAACAGCGCGGTCCAGCGCGGCCCCCTTTGGTGGGCGGCCCATCACCGGCATCACCACCGCTACGCCGATCGGGCAGAAGACATCCACTCTCCGGTCCGGCACGGCTTCTGGTGGAGCCATATCGGCTGGCTCACCTCGCGGGAGAATTTCTCCACCCGCTGGAAATACGTTTCCGACTGGAAGGTCTATCCGGAACTTCGCTTCTTGAACCGTTTCGATGTCTTGGTGCCGATCCTGCTCGCCGCGTTTCTCTACGGGTTCGGCGCGCTGCTGGCCGCCGCCGCACCGGGGCTCGGCACCGACGGCCCCCAGATGCTGATTTGGGGGTTTTTCATCTCCACCACGGTCCTGCTTCACGCCACGTTCACCATCAACTCGCTGGACCACATGTTCGGAACCCGGCGGTATCCGACCCGGGACACGAGCCGGAACAACTGGCTGCTGGCCCTGATCACCCTCGGCGAGGGGTGGCACAACAACCACCATCATTATGCCGTCAGCGCCCGCCAGGGGTTTTTCTGGTGGGAGCTCGACATCACCTACTACCTGCTGCGGCTGATGGCCCGGCTCGGCATCGTCTCCGATCTGCGGCCGGTGCCGGAAGAGGTCAAGAAACCGGCCGAATAGTTCAAAGCGCAAGGAGGCTCGACAGGCGCAGCCAAAGGGGGGGAGAGAAAATGAAGATCGCCGTTGTCGGCTCCGGCATCTCGGGCCTGACCGCCGCCTACCTGCTCAGCGAAGACCATGAGATCACGGTGTTCGAGGCAAACGACTACATCGGCGGCCACACCAACACCGTCGAGGTCCCCTCGGGCGGAAAATCATATGCCGTCGACACCGGTTTTATCGTCTTCAACGAAAAAACCTACCCGAACTTCGTCACCCTGATGAATCGGCTCGGCGTTTCGTGGCGCAACTCGGACATGAGCTTTTCGGTCCAGTGCGCCCGCACCGGGCTCGAATTCAAGCCAAGCAGCCTCGACACGTTCTTCGTTCAGCGAAAAAACCTGCTGCGGCCCTCTTTTTACCGGATGCTGCTCGATGCGCTTCGCTTCAAAAAAGAGTGCGAGGCAGTCCTCGAAGACGGAGACGACGCCCAGACCCTTGCCGATTTTCTGGTGGAAAACCGCTACTCGAAAGGCTTCGTGGATTATTTCATCATCCCCATGGGGGCGGCGATCTGGTCGGCCGATCCGGTGCGGTTCGCCGATTTTCCCGTGCGCTACTTCGCCGCGTTTTTCAAGAACCACGGCTTTCTGAACATCAAAGACCAGCCCCAGTGGCTCACCATCCGGGGGGGGTCGAAACAATACATCGAGCCGCTGACCCGAAGATTTGCCGACCGGATCCGCCTGAACAATCCGGTGACGGAGATCCGACGCGCCGATGACGGCGTTGGCGTCACCGTAGCCGGGGCCGGGACCGAATCCTTCGACCAGGTGGTGATCGCCGCCCACAGCGACCAGGCATTGGCGATGCTGGCCGATCCGACGCCCCAGGAGCGGGAGATTTTAGGGGCCATCGCCTACCAGGAAAACGACACCGTGCTTCACACAGACGCCTGCATGCTGCCGACGCGCAGAAAGGCCTGGGCGGCCTGGAACTATTTTATCCCGGCCGAAAAAACCGGTCGTGTGGCGGTCACCTACGATATGAACATCCTCCAGGGGCTCGGCGCAGAAGACGAATTCTGCACGACCCTGAACCGAACCGAATCGGTGGATCCGGAAAAGATCATCCGGCGGATCACCTACCACCACCCGGTATACACGCCGACCAGCCTTGCCGCCCGGAGAAGACGGGAGGAGATCAGCGGGAAGAACCGCACATGGTATTGCGGTGCCTACTGGCACTACGGCTTTCACGAAGACGGCGTGAGAAGTGCAGCCGAAGTCTGTCGGCACTTCGGCAAGAGCATTGAAAATGCCTAAAATGATCTAGAATGCCTAGAATTAATGAAAGTGTATCGTTTGCTGTCCGATGAACTTGTCGAATTGAATGGACGGCGATCGGACCGTTTGCATCCAAAACATCATAATCCTGTCGGGCTAATCTTTTGATTTTAGGCATTTTAGCTCATTTTAGGCATTTTAGGCATTTTTCGAACACATCGAGAAATTGACCGAATGAACCCCAAACATCGCCATAGCGCCATCTACGAAGGCACCGTCCGCCACCGGCGTTTTGCGCCGGTGAAAAACGAATTCCGGTACCGGCTGTTCCTGATGTACCTGGACCTGGACGAACTGCCGGCGCTGTTCGAGGGGTTCCCCCTCTGGTCCGCAGACCGGCCCAACCTGGCCTGGTTCGACCGGACCGACCACCTGGGCGATCCGAAGGTGCCGCTGAAAACAGCGGTTCAAAACCTGGTGGAGGAAAAAACCGGCCGGCGTCCGGCCGGCCCGATCCGCCTGCTTACCCACCTTCGCTATTTCGGCCACTGCTTCAACCCGGTCAGCTTTTACTACTGTTTCGATCCGGCGGGGAAACGGGTGGAGACCATCGTGGCCGAGGTGCACAACACCCCCTGGATGGAGGAGCACCCCTACGTTCTTTCCGACACCGGAAACGAACACCCCATGGAGGGCTGGCGGCGGCATCGCTTTGCCAAGGTCTTTCACGTGTCGCCGTTCATGGACATGGATCTGGACTACGACTGGCGTTTTCGCCTGCCCGGAGCCCATCTGGGCGCCCATTTCATTCTCCAGCGAAGCGGGGTTCGCCTTTTCGACGCCAGTCTGCGACTCGAGCGCCGGGAGATCTCCCGGGCCGCCCTGAACCGGGTGCTGCTGCACTACCCGGCCATGACCCTGAAAGTGGTCGTCCTGATTCACTGGCAGGCGCTGCGCCTCTGGAACAAGGGGGTGCCTTTCTACACGCACCCCAAAAAACGAACAGGCGTTCCGAGGGATTAGCAAATGGCCGCAAGTGACCTCTTGAAAGGCCAAAGAACATATGATGCCTTAAATTCGAATTTCGTGCTTTTGCGCCATTCACGACGGAGCAGCAAAAAATTCTCGGAGTCTTTATCGGAGCCGAAGGGCTTGCATATCGGTTGAGAAGGGGGGCCGCATGAGCCAAACCGAACTGATCTCCGCCAAGGAGCGGTCGATTGCGGGGAGCGCCGCACTGGCCGGGCTGGACCGGCTGGCCCGGCGGGCGGTCTTTTCCATACTCTCCAGGCTTCCGGCCGGGCAGATCCGCCTGCAGGAAGACGGCGTCGGAAAGGTGTTCGGCCGGATCACCGACGACTTTCCGGTACGGGCCACGGTCACCGTGCACGATCCGCGCTTTTACCGCATGACGGCGCTGGGAGGAAGCATCGGGGCGGCCGAAGCCTACATGGCCGGCTTCTGGAGCGCGGACGACCTGACCGCGGTGATCCGGATCTTCACCCGCAGCCAGCAGATGCGCGAATCGGTGGAAAGCGGCCTGGCCCGGGTGACCCAGCCCGCCCATGCCCTGGTCCATTTTCTGCGCAAAAACACCCCGAAGGGGAGCCGGGAAAACATCGTGGCCCATTACGACCTGGGAAACGACTTTTACCGGCTCTTTCTGGACGAAACCCTCACTTACTCCTGCGGCATTTTCCGGACGGAGAACTCGACACTCAAGGAGGCATCCGAAGCCAAGTACGACCGTCTCTGCAAAAAAATCGCTCTGACTGCCGACGACCATGTCCTGGAGATCGGCACCGGCTGGGGCGGATTCGCCCTCCACGCGGTGAAGCACTACGGCTGCAGGGTGACCACCACTACCATCTCAGACGAGCAGCACCGGCTGGCGGCCGCCCGCTTTGCCGAAGCGGGCATCACCGACCGGATCACCCTGCTCCAAAAAGACTATCGCGACCTTTCCGGCACCTACGACAAGCTGGTCTCCATCGAAATGATCGAGGCGGTGGGCCACCATTTCCTCGATTCCTTTTTTGACGTGTGCAGCAACCGGCTTAAAGACGACGGCGTCATGGCGCTGCAGGCGATCACCATCGCCGACCACGTCTTTGACCGGCACAAGCACGAGGTGGACTTCATCAAGCGATACATCTTTCCGGGAAGCTGTATCCCGTCGGTGGCGGCGATGCTCAAGTCCATCGCAAAGAAGACCGACCTTCGCCTTTTCCACCTGGAGGACATCACGCCCCACTACGCCATAACCCTGCGCCGGTGGCGGGAAAACTTCTTTGCCAACATCGACCGCGTCCGGGCCATGGGCTTTTCCGAAGCCTTCATCCGGATGTGGGAGTACTACCTTTGCTACTGCGAAGGGGGATTTGCCGAGCGCTACATCGGGGATGTGCAGATGATCCTGACCAAGCCGCTGTCCCGCGCGCTGCCGATCCTGCCCCCGATCGACAGCGGGCCGCGGCCGCATTCGAGGTGACACCGGTGTCCCGGCCCGCGCGGTGAAAATGAAGTTCTTCCGAGCCATCGCGATAGACGTTTAAATCGCGTCGCACGTGGAGGTTGTGTTGCCCGGGGTCGAAACGGCAAGCGTCGCAACAGAACCGCCGATCAGACCGAAAGCCACCCGCAAAAATACGATAGGGGCATTCTTCGTCCAGCCGCCCTGGCGGGTCTCGAGCAGTTCCTGATGCCGAGGACCGGTCCCGAAGAGAAGCGGGCAGCGCCCGGCTCCCCAGCGCCTTCGCCCGGTTTTACCGGCCGCCGGAAGCCGGAGGACGCCGGCTTTTGCAGCGCCCCCCGTCAGACCGCTGAGGCCAGTGCCGGAACGCG
>JASFPT010000158.1:0-9372 GCA_050115795.1 Desulfobacterales bacterium | reverse complement strand
AGGCTGACGATCTCTTCCCCGTTGAGGGTGGCGATATAGCGCAGCAGGCCGTGGGTGCTCACATGGTGGGGGCCGATGTTTAAAATCAGCTCCTCTTGATCCGGGGAGCGGCGGATCCAGATGCCGGCGTCCACCGGCTGGTGCGCCTCGGCATCGGCCCGGGTGTAAGGGGCCATTTCCGTGGCGCGCCCGGGATGGCCCTTTCGCAGGGGGTGGCCCTCCCAGTCGGGGGGCATGAGAATACGCCTAAGGTTCGGGTGCCCGTTGAACCGGATGCCGAACATGTCGAAGACTTCCCGCTCGTACCAGTTGGCCGAGGGCCAGATGTCGGTGACGCTGGAAACCGCCGGGGCATTTCCCTCCAGCGGAACCTTCAACCTGAGCCGGGCGGCCGGGTCGAAGGAAAGCAGGCTGTAGACCAGGGTGTAGTCGGGATAGGCGGAGCGTTCTCTTCTGGCCGATTCGTCAACGGCCGTCAGGTCCTCCAGGCGACGGTACCGGGGAGAGGCTTCGGTTTTCAGAAACCGGAGCACCTCCGGCAGCCGACCAGCGTCCACCGTGAGGGTCGGCATGTCGGATACCACGTCAGCGGCCCGGACATCGCCTGAAAAGCGCGATTCCAGGGTGTCGACGATTCCCTGGTCGGCTTCAGCGAACGTGATCCGTGCTGCGGGGGGCGTCCACATCAGATCCGAGCGGCTTTCGGTAAAGTGCGGGGGAACCACCGAATCCCCCCGCAAGGGGATGCCTTCCATACCGGGCCCGCGCCCGTCCCGGGATTTGGTCTTGCCGTCGATCATCACCGGGACCTCGCTTCCCTGACTTCCGCCCCCCAGATGAAGGACGCGTCGGGCGGGCCGCTCTTCGAAGATTTTCTCCTGGAGCGTGACCAGCCCCTTGAGCACCGCTTCCGGCCGAGGGGGACATCCCGGAATGTAGACGTCCACAGGGAGGATCTGGTTGATGCCCTGGACCACGCTGTACACGTCGTACATGCCGCCCGTGTTGGCGCACGATCCCATGGAGATGACCCAGCGGGGTTCGGCCATCTGTTCATAGAGCCGAAGGACCACCGGAGCGACCTTTTTAAAAACGGTGCCGGAGACAATCAGCAGGTCGGCTTGGCGCGGGGAGGGGCGATGGACTTCGGCCCCGAACCGGGCGATGTCGTATCTGGAGGTGATGGAGGTGGCTTCCTCTACAAAGCAGCAGGAAAGGCCGAAGAACATGGGCCACAGGCTCCTGGAGCGCGCCCAGTTCAACACCAGATCCACGGGCTGAAGCCACATGGGCTCACGGTCTATTTTCGGGTCCGCTGCGGGCGCCAATCGAGCCCCCCCTTCTTCCAGACATAGAACAGACCGAGGATCAGGATGAAGATGAAAAACGTGATCTCCAGAAAGCCGGTCCAGCCCAGGGGCTTGGCGGACACGGCCCAGGAAAAGATAAATGCGCCTTCCACGTCGAAAATCAAAAAGAAAATGGCCACCAGGTAGAAGGAGACGGGGAACCGGAGCCGGGCGGTGCCGGTGGGGATAACGCCGCTTTCATAGGGCCGCAGCTTTTCCGGGTTTGGTTTTTTCTCTCCCAGCCAGAAAGACACGAAAAGCAGCACCGCCGTGATCAAAAGGACGGCAATGGTATAGACGATCAGGGTGAAAGGCCCGGGGAGCCATGGGTTGAGCGGCACGGGATCAAGGATCGGTTGCATGAAGCATTCTCGCAGTCTTTACCGGAGTGTCGCGTAACGTGGCAAGCAACGGCGGATTTCGGTAGACGTTCCAGTCGACTCTATATGGGGATCGCTGAAAAGTCAATTGATGAAAACCCGACGGGGGCCGGGGCCGTGAAGGCCGACGGCGGCCGTGGGGCGGCTGCCGAGGGTCTACCGATTCCGCTTTTCCCACTTCCAATCCTCGTAGTAGTCCCAGCTGACGATTTCGTTGAGTTCCCGGATTCGCCGGTCTTTTTCGATCAGGTTCGCCCGCAAGACGTCTCCGATGGACAGCAGCCCGATGTAGCGGTCGTTTTTTTCGATGAAGATGTGCCGGACGAACAGCCCCAGGTACATCTCCTGGAGCCGATTCAGCGGCGTGTCGTGGGCAGCGGCGTACAGCTTGCGGGTCATCAGGTCTCCGACCGGGGTGAGGGCAGGGTCAAAATCCGGCAGCAGACTGTTTCGCATAAAGTCGCGCTCCGTCCAGATTCCGGCGATTTGTCCGTTTTTCTCCACGACAATGGCGCCGATGTTGTGTTTTACCATGATTTTCAGCGCCTCCAACACGGGCCTGTCGGCGGAGATGATCACCATCTCCCGGCGCTTTTCCTCCAAAAGGTCTATTGCCGTGTACATCGCTCGTCCTCCTGTTTGGATGGAAATGGGCCCCATTTCGCCAAAAGGCGCATGACCACCGCCGGCAGCGTGCCGGGGTTCGCCGAAACGGGGGCGACGGATCGGGCACGGTCGGCCCCCTGCATTGCAGTGCAGGCGGTCGGATGCCGGCGTTGAACACACCCTGCAGCATCGGCGCCTGCTTGACTTCGTCGGGGCGCTACCCTACGCTGTGAGGGCCTTTCGGCCTTTCCGGATACCGGTAAACGTTAGGATCCATGATCGAAAAGATTCTCTCAGCCGGCCGCCTCGGCAGCGAGCGAGCGGCACTGGATGTCGCCGTGGAACTGGGTATCCCGGTCGGCGGCGCCGTTCCTGCCGAAGCCGCCGAGGGCCTGCCGTCCCTCGAGGGCCTCACGCCGCTTCCCGGCCAGGATTTCCAAGCCTGCCTCGAACGAAATGTGATCGATTCTGACGGTACGCTGCTCATCAGTTTCGGCCGCCCCGAGGGGGACACGGACCTGGCAAGGCGGCTGGCCCTCCGTCACCGGCGCCAGCTTCTTCACGTCGAGGCATCGGCATCCGAGGTGTTTCCGGCGGCCGATTTGATTCGCTCCTGGATCGACGTCTACCGCATTGCCGCATTGCACGTGACCGGCATCGATCGCATGAACCCGGAAGGCCTCTACGGGGCCGCCGTTCAAATTCTGGCGCTTTGCCTCGAGTCGATGCCGACGCGCGCGCCGAACCGGGTCGGGGGATATCCGCTGGCGCCGGGGGGAAGGCCCGCCACCCTGGGCCAAGCCGTACGGCGGCTGGAACTGGAGATGACCCTGCGAGACAAGGCGGTGATCGCCAACACCGAGGCCGACAACGCCGACCGCCTGTTTGCCTCCATGGTTCGGTCGGTGGTCGTCCGATTCGGCCTTTCCGGGGGCAACGAACTGCTCGTTGAATCGTGCCGTGCCTCGGAAAAACAACCCTGGATGAACCCGGAGGAGGCGGCGATGGCTATTTTGCGCGCCCTGTGGCGGTCGCTTCGCGCCACCTACAGAATCCGGGTGATCAAATAGGGCACTTGTCAGAATAACGTTCCGGACACACCGAGGCTGCTCAACCGGAGCAAAATGCCGCGGTCCCGATAAGGGCGGGTTTCAGCAGGTCGGGCGTCTAAAAGCGGTTTTCGATCAAATTTGGAGGCGTTCGAGGCCCTGAGCGCAGGGTTACGCGTCTCAGTCTTTTCTTGCAATGTTTCTTGGGGTTTCTTCCGGCTGCTGATTTCGGATTCCTGCCTCCTGAAGTGTTACCACCTCGATCTCGGGGTTCTTGCCGAGCAGGTATTTGAGCGTTTCGATGCTGACAACGGCTTCCATCTCCCGGCGGCTCATCTGGGCCAGATGGCCGTTTTCCCCGAAGGCGCTCTTGAACCAGTCTCTTAGAAGCGGGCTGTCGTCGCCGTATAGATCCTGAAGCCGGCGGTAGTAGGCGGCCGTCTTTTTCCGCAGCGTTTCCTCCGGGAGTCGTTGGATCCCGTGGAACCTTTGGACAAGCGCTTCGGTGTCGGTCAACTGGGGCGCTTCCACGATCGTCTTGAAAGCGTCGGCAAACCGGACCAGTCCCCGGTAGATGTGGCGGGTCTGAACCACGTTGATGCCGGCCCAACCGGCTCGGATCCACTTGAAAATCCCGCACCGAATCCGGGGGGAGTCTTCTCCGATCTCCACGTAGGCCGTCACCGAAAACGAGTCGTACATGTACGAGTCGACCCAGCCCAATCCGGCGCGGCTCAAGCCTGGCTGGCCGGTGTAAAGGTAGTTCCACTGCTTGTCGGGTCCGAGCACCGCGCCCTTTTTCCCCACGTCCGACTTGCCCCGTTGTTTGGACAAAGAGAGCATGATCTTTTTCCCTCCCCAGCGCAGGAGGATGATGGTGCGGTCCAGGTCGTAGGCATAATAGGCGCCGGAGAAAAGATCCGGGGTGTTTACGACGGTCTCCACACCATCGATGCGAAAGGGCTTGCCCAGGTCGTCCAGGTGGGTCCAGAGCCGAGGCATGGGGTGATTTTCTCCCCCGATCTCAGACCAGAAAGAGAGCCGAACCGTGGAGGGAACCGTCAGATAGGAAGGAAGAGACGGGTTGTAGGTCAACCGGAGGAAATCGGCCAAGGACCGCTCGATGGTGAATTCATGGTAAGCCGATGTCGCACCGTCCATTCCGCCGGGGTGGTAGAGGGCACCGGGCGCTTTCTCTGAAAGCACGAACGCGAGGATGGGGGCGATCCGTTCCGGATCGAAGACAACGGCCCGACGGCTGTCGGTCACGGCCGCCAGATCGGCAAAGGCCGCGTCAAGGTCTCGGGGCGTCCTCACCTCCCTCAGGGGCTCTGCGGCGCAAAAAGCAGAAGACCCCACGATCAGGGCTGCGATGACAAGACGGGTATAGATGAAGCGAAGTCGCATTCAGGTTTCCGTGATCAAAACGTTGTTCCGGGAGCCTTCCCGCAGCGGCACTGCCGGAGCGGGTCGTTTCCGACGACCGTACACGCCGATACGATGGATTCTTCTTTCCACCCCCCGCAGACGGCTGGCGTTTTAGGATACATTTGATATTATAAGAATCGGTTGCAACTTGACAACAAAGGAAACGATCTGAAATGACCCCGATCACCGAAATTAAAATCCGCGGCTATCACCTCGATGTCTACGGCCATGTCAACAATGCCCGCTATTTGGAGTTTCTCGAAGAGGCCCGATGGGCGCTTTTCGAGGAACACTTCGACATCGAGCGGTGGCAGGAAAGGAATCTCGGATTTTTTATCGTCAGCATCACCATTCAATATCGAAAGCCGGTGTTGCTGGGCGACGTCCTGCGGATCGGGACTTATGTATCGCGGTTCGGGACCAAAAGCGCCGTATTTACCCAGCAGATTTCCAGCGCGAAAAGCGGCCAACCGGTTGCCGAGGCCGATATCACCTTCGTGCTGGCGGATTTGAAGACCGGCCGGGCGGTTCCGATCGACGGGGAACTCAAAGAGGCCCTGGAGCGGTTCTGCCCGGACGGCGACTGCTCAAACGTCACGGAAGGTCCCACACCCCCCGGCCGCTGAACGGCGCAGCAGCGATGGAGCGGTCGCCGGCGGAGACTTACCCGCCGGAGGTTTGGGGAAACGCCGTGTTCGCGTAGAGGTACTCCATCTTTTCCTTGTGCTTGAGCTCCTCATTGGCAATGCGCAGCAGCATGTCCTTCAGGTCACCGGCCGCATGCTGCTCGGCCAGCTCCGTGTAAAAATGATAGGAGCGCAGCTCCCGGTGGCTGGCCACCAGAAAGACCTCCTCGCGCTTCAAATCCGTGGCGATCTCCGGCTCCTGCTGGTGCTCTGCAATTCTGTACAGGGTTACGTCGGCCATGCGCATCGGACCTGGTCCGTATTTTCCGTCCCGGTAGTCGACCAGAAACTGGCGGTGCTTTTTCTCTTCGGCCGCGATCCATTCGCAGGTTTCCTTGACGCTTTTGTCCGGGGCGTTTCCTGCGATTTCAAGGTAAAACGCATAGGCTTCCTCCTCCCGGTGGATCGCTGTCTCGATGATTTCCTGGTAGCGTTTGTCTTCCATCTGTCTCTCCTTTACAAAAGCCGGTTCGTGCGCGTTCCGTCGCACCCAAATCCGGTGGGCGGATCTTTCCGGCTCCGTTCAGGCGCCGGCTTTTGCGGCGACGTGGGCGTTGAACTTTTCGGCATTGATGATGAACCGTTCGTGGGTTCCCGCGGAGATGGGGTCCACCCCGTCGTGGGCCTCGAGGGCAAAGGACAGCTTCCGGCCTTCGACCTTTTCCAGCGTTCCCTTGATCGTGACGGTCAACCCGGCAGGGGTGGGGGCCGTGTGGGTGATGTTGATTCGGGTCCCCACCGTCTGCTCCCGGGGCCAGTCCAGGTAAGGGCTGATCGCCCGGATGCAGGCCAATTCGAAAAGGCCGACCATGAACCCGGTGGCAAAAACGGCCGGCATTTGTTGAAGCTCGGGCGCGTCGGCGTACAGGTGCGGCACCGTCTTGTCTTCCGGGACCGTGTAGCTGAATTCGAAGGTCATACCGGGCTTCAGCATTTCCGCCATCACTGACTCCTTGATATTTTTGGGTTTCCGATGGCCCGGGGCCACCGGGCAACGACCCTTCCATAGCATAAAATCATCGGCGGAAACAGCTCTCGATTCACGGGCGAAATTCGGATATAGAGCCATGATGCGCTGTGTCCAGCCGGGCAGGTGTGTTTGACATGGATTCGGTGCCGCGGGTAACCTGTGCCGTTATTGCTTCAAATGAAACGGGGCCCATGGCCTTGAACTCTTTTCAGGCGGCACAGCCGCCTTTCATAAAATCGCGGAGCGATTTTATCATGAAACCGATTGTCGTTCTGGTGGGCCGGCCCAATGTCGGGAAATCGACCTTTTTCAACCGCCTGACCCGCTCCAAGCGTGCGCTGGTGGACGACATGCCGGGTGTGACCCGCGACCGGCTCTACGCCGATGTCCGCTGGGACGATGCCACCTTCACCCTTGTCGATACCGGCGGCTTTCTCGGAGGACCCGAAGACGAACTATCCCGCCGGCTCCACCAGCAGCTGCTCCGGGCCATGGCCGATGCCGACGCCATCATTCTGATGCTCGACGGGCGGGCCGGGGTCACCCCCTTCGACGCAGAGATGCTTTCTCTTCTGCGCGGGCAGCCCAAGCCGGTCTTTTCCATCGTCAACAAGATCGACGGCCCGGAACAGGAAAACCTGCTTTACGAGTTCCACGACCTGGGGATCGACCGGCTTTTTCCGGTCTCGGCCCAGCACGGTTACGGGATATCCGAGTTTCTCGACACCCTGGCGGCCGCACTTCCTTCCGCCGGGGCTGCGGAGGAAAATGAGGAGATGATCCGGGTGGCGGTGGTGGGGCGGCCCAACGTCGGCAAATCCTCCCTGATCAACCGACTGCTGGGCGAAGACCGCCTGCTGGTGAGCGAAACCGCGGGCACCACCCGGGATGCCGTGGACATCGAGCTGAAGCGGGGGGACGCTACCTATCTCCTGGTCGATACCGCCGGCATCCGGAGAAAGGCCAGGGTCTCCCGGAAGCTGGAGAAATTTTCGGTCATCCGGGCCTTGAAGAGCCTGGAGCGGTGCGACGTGGCCCTGATCTTGATGGACGCATCCGAGGGGCTTGCCGATCAGGATGTACGGATCGCAGGCTACGCCCTGGAGCGGGGCTGCGGTTGCGTGCTGCTGTTTAACAAGTGGGACCTCGTGAACAAAAAGCCCGGAGAAGAGCGGCGAATGATCGACGAGCTTCGCGGCAAGACAAAGCACATGTCTTTTGCACCAGTCATCACGATTTCCGCGCTCACCGGGCTCCGGGTGGGCAAGATTTTCAAGCTTGTCGACGCCGTGTTCTCCCAATACGATACCCGGATTTCGACGGGGCGCCTCAACCGGATCCTGGAAGAGGCCCTTGCCCGAAACGAGCCGTCCATGCACCGGGGCCGCAGAATCCGGTTCTACTATGCCACCCAGGTTTCCACCCGTCCGCCCTCTTTTGTCTTCTTTGTCAACTATCCGGAGGCCGTCCATTTCTCATACCGCCGCTATCTGGTCAACCAAATCCGGGAGGCCACCGGCCTGGACCGAACGCCGGTGCGGGTCTACCTGCGAAGGCGAACGGGGAGGAAGTAAGAATGCCTAAAATGCCTAAAATGAGCTGGAATGCCTATTAGGCATTCAGGTGTATATCGATGTCCGACGACCTATTCGAATACGGTGCAATGGAAACGGCGGAGGCTGCCCGCCCCCTGGCCGAGCGGATCCGCCCGGAGCGGCTGGAGGATATCGTCGGCCAACGGCACGTGATGGGCCCGGAGGGGGTGATCCGCCGGGCCGTGGAGGCCGACCGGATTTTCTCCATGATTCTCTGGGGCCCTCCGGGCTGCGGGAAAACCACCATCGCCCGGCTGATTGCCCGGCAGACAAAGAGCCATTTTGTCCATTTTTCTGCAGTTCTGTCCGGGGTCAGGGAGATCCGTTCGGTCATCGCCGAGGCCCAAGAGCAGCGGCGGCTCCACCGCCGGAGAACGGTGCTGTTTGTCGACGAAATTCACCGGTTCAACAAAAGCCAGCAGGACGCTTTTCTACACCACGTGGAGAGCGGGCTGCTGACGCTGATCGGGGCCACCACCGAGAACCCCTCTTTTGAGGTGATCGCGCCGCTGCTCTCCCGCTGCCGGGTGATCACCCTCGAAGCGCTGACAACCGACGACCTTCGCCGGGTCGTGCGGCGCGCCGTGGCCGATCCGGACCGGGGCCTGGGCCGCTCGAACCTGTCGGTGGACGACGACGCCCTCGACTTTCTGGTCGGAGCCGCCGACGGCGACGCCCGGGCGGCCCTAAACGGTCTGGAGATTGCCGCCTCCCTGCTGGCCGACGGGGCCGATGCGCCGGATGCCCTGCTGCGGATCACGCTACCCCTTCTCCAGCAGGCGCTGCAGAAAAAGGCCCTTCGATACGATAAGGCTGGTGAAGAACACTACAATCTGATTTCCGCGTTTCACAAGAGCCTCCGTGGCAGCGATGCCGATGCGGCGCTTTATTGGCTGCAGCGGATGATCGATGCCGGCGAAGACCCTCTGTACGTGGCTCGGCGGATGGTCCGGTTTGCCTCCGAGGATGTGGGAACCGCCGACCCGCAGGCGTTGACCGTGGCGCTTTCGGCCGCTGAGGCTTTCCGGATGCTTGGCCCCCCGGAGGGCGAACTGGCCCTGGCCCAGGCCGCGGTCTACCTGGCCACCGCCCCCAAAAGCAACCGGATCTACACGGCGGTTCACGCGATTCGCGAAGAGATCGAGCGGACCGGGTCTCTGCCGGTGCCGCTGCATATTCGAAACGCCCCCACCCGGTTGATGAAGGATCTGGGATATGGAAAGGGGTACCGTTACGCCCACGACTACCGCGAAGGATACACGCTGCAGCGCTACCTGCCTGAAGACGTCGAATCGACGTCTTTTTACAC
>JASFPT010000157.1:0-9387 GCA_050115795.1 Desulfobacterales bacterium | reverse complement strand
AACCGCGGCCAAATACTGCGGGGTGACCGGCCGGATTCTGGTGGAAACCAATATGGGCGCCCTGGGCTGCATCATGGCTTACGGAACGGAAAAGCAGCGGGAGTTGGTGGCCCATCGGATCCTGGAAGAAGGCGACAAGCCGGCCATCGGCATGACCGAGCCCGAAGCGGGCACGGCCCTGACCGACCTTCAGGCCACGGCCGAAAAACAGGGCGACACCTATGTCGTCAACGGAACGAAGCACTGGATCACCGGCGGGACCATCTCGGTGACGAACCTGATCTTCACCCGGTTCATCGAAGACGGCCGGGACAAGGGAATCGGCGGGATTCTCGTGGACAAGGGGACCCCGGGTTTCACCTTCGGAACGGTGGAGCGGGCAATGGGGCTGCGCGGCATCCCGGAGGCCGAGCTCATCTTCACCGACTGCCGGGTGCCCTCCGAAAACGTCGTGGTCCAGGGCGATGGAAACGAGGGCTTCAAAAAGCTCATGTACGGCTACAACGGCCAGCGGGTCGGAGCCAGCGCCGTGGCCCTGGGAATCGCCCAGGGATCCCACGACCTGGCGGTTGCCTGGATGAAGAAGCGCAAGGCCTTCGGCCGCCCCATCTCCGACTTTCAGGGGCTCCAGTGGATGATGGCCAAAGGGGAGACCGAACTCAATGCCGCCCGACTGTTGATCTATCGCGCGGCCTGCAACGCACGGATGCTTCCGAACAATGTGATGCTGCCGCACATGGACGAGGCCTCCATGGCCAAATACTACACCGGTAAAGTCGCCTTTGAAGCGGTCAGCGAGAGCCTCCAGATGCACGGGGCCTATGGCTACTCCCAGTCCTTGCCCCTGGAGCGGATGCTCCGGGACGTGCGGATGTTCAAGATCGGCGGCGGCACCTCCGAAGCCCAGCTCAACATGATTGCGCGGTCCGTGTTCAAGCGAAGGTTTGAGTACCGGAAATAAAATCGCTGGCGCGATTTTATAAAAGTATTGTCTCATGAAAATATAGACAGAGGGCCTATTCGATAGACTGGGGCAAAAGAGCCCCAAGAACCGGCGTCAGAGGAAGAGATTCCCATCGTCCTGCGCCGAGCATCGCAGAAACGGGCGGAAGCAGGCCCTTTCGCTGTTTGAGGCCCCTGTAGTTTCGGGGCCGAGTTCGAAAGGGCCCCGCCCGTTTTGAGAAGCGCAGGATGAAGCGGGACGCAGGGCGCCGTTTCTTTTCGCTTCCTTTTCTTTGGGCGAGCAAAGAAAAGGAAGGAAAGAACAGAACGAGTTGTCCTTATATATTCGACTCAAAAGCCATTCTTTTCCATGTTCATAGGTCATTTTAAAAAACTTCTCGGGAGTCTCCAATGCCAGAATCACCCCTAAACGGTATCAAAGTCCTCGACTTCACCCGCGTCCTGGCCGGTCCCTTTGCTTCCATGATGCTGGGGGACCTGGGGGCCGAGGTGGTCAAGGTCGAACCGCCGGCCGGGGACGAGAGCCGGACCTGGCCGCCGATGCTCGATTGCGGGGAAAGCGGATATTTCATGATCCTGAACCGGAACAAGCGGTCGATCACCCTGAACCTGAAAGAGGAGCAGGGCCGAAAGATCGCCCGGCGCCTGGCCGCCAGGGCCGACGTGGTCCTGGAAAACTTCACCCCGGGCGTCGTTCGAAAGCTGGGCATCGACTACGAGAGCTTCAAAACGGAAAACCCCGGCATCGTCTACTGTTCCATCTCCGGGTTCGGCCAGGACGGTCCCTATCGCGACAAGAAGGCCTACGATCCGATCATTCAGGGGATGACCGGGCTGATGTCGATCACCGGGGAGCGGGGGCGCTCCCCGGTGAAGGTGGGCATCCCGATCACCGATCTGGTTGCGGCCAACCAGGCGGTGGTGGCAGTGCTTTCGGCCTGCATACACCGGCAGCGGACCGGGGAGGGGCAATACATCGACGTGGCCCTGTACGACGGCATCGTCAGCCTGCTGACCATTATGGCCATGGACTACTTCGCCACCGGCAAACCGCCGGAGCGCTGGGGCCTGGATCACATCCACCGGGTGCCGGCCCGGGCGTTTGCCGCCAAGGACGGCCGCTACGTGCAGGTGGCGGCCACCAGCGATTCGATGTATCCTGCTTTTTGCCGCGTGATCGGCGCCGAAGCGCTGATCGACGATCCGCGCTTTCGGACCAACGCCGACCGGATCAAAAACAGAGAAGAGATCATGCCGATCCTGGAAGAGAAGATGAGGGCCAGGACCGCCGAGGAGTGGCTGCCCCTGTTCGAGGCGGCCAAAATTCCCTGCGGGCCGGTCTTGGACATGGCCGAGGTGTTTGCCGATCCGAACATCGCCGCCCGCCAGATGCGCTTTGAGATGCCCCACCCGGCGGCGGGCAGCGTCCCGCAGCTCGGATTCCCCTACAAGATGGGGAGAACCCCGGCCTCGGCCCGGCTTCGGCCCCCCATGCTCGGGGAGCACAGCGAAGAAGTCCTTGCCGAGTGGCTGTCGATCGGGGCCGGGGAAATTGCGAAGCTGAAAAGCGGCGGGGTGATCTGAGGGGTGCGGCAGGCGGCGCGGCTAGAGCCGATTGCAGGGAATCGAGGCGAGCACTTCTTCCCACTGGTCGTCCATGGCATCCGCAAAGCGCTCCAGAGGAAAGGTTTGAATCATCCGATGTCCCTTCGGTGTCGAAAACCGCCTACCGGCGCTGTGCCGCCTGCCATCGCAACGTTTCGAAAAGGTCCCGCGGCATCAGGGGATCTAAAAATAAAGAACGTTCCAGAATCGGAACCTTTTATGACAACCCCGGTATAGCGCGAGTGGCGCCGGTTTGACAAGACAGGACAACGCGGGGCAAAATCGCTGAAGGGCCGGATGCCCGCAGGCTGCGAGCAGAAGGCCGATGGCGCGAGATGAGTGAGGGAGTCGATATGACCGCTTCCATCGTTTGCAAGGGATTTCGCATGGCCGGTATTTCCGCCGGTCTGAAAAAAGAGGGAAAACCGGACCTGGGCCTGCTCGTTTCCGACAAACCGGCGTCGGTGGCCGGCGTTTTCACCACCAACCGCGTGCAGGCCGCCCCGGTTCGCCTCACCCGGGAGCGGGTCCGAAGCGGACGCTGCCAGGCGGTCATCGTCAACAGCAAGAATGCCAATTGCTGCACAGGATCGCAGGGGGAGGCAGACGCCGCCGCCATGGCCGAAGCCGCCGCCCGGTTCCTGGAAATTCCGGTGGAACTGGTGGCGGTGGCCTCCACCGGAGTCATCGGCGAACCGCTGCCCTTGGACAAGATCGCCGCGGCGGTTCCCCAACTGGCCGGCGCCCTTTCCGAAGAAGGTCTTGAATCGTTCGCCGCATCGATCATGACCACCGACACGGTTCCCAAGACGGCCGCGGCCGCCGTTTCGCCGGCGGAAGGGTCGTTTTCGGTGGTCGGCGTGGCCAAGGGGGCCGGCATGATCCGGCCCGACATGGCCACCCTCTTGAGCTTTTTGTGGACCGACGCGGCCGCACCTCCCGAAGTCCTGGCCTCGATCCTGAAGCCCGCGGTGGACGCGACCTTCAACCGGATCTCCATCGATGGCGACACGAGCACCAACGACACCGTGCTGCTGATGGCCGGCGGCGCCTCCGGCGTCTCGGCAGCGTCGGGCGCCGGCAGAGACGCCCTGGCCGCCGCGGTCGGCCGGGTGCTGGCCGACCTTGCCCGGGCCATCGTCAAAGACGGCGAAGGGGCCACCAAGCTGGTGGAAGTCCGGGTCCGGGGTGCCAAAAGCGATCAAGACGCCCGGCGCATCGCAGACACCGTGGCCAACTCGAACCTGGTGAAAACCGCATTCTTCGGCCAGGACGCCAACTGGGGCAGGATTCTTGCCGCCGCCGGAAGGGCGGGGGTGGCGTTCGATCCGGGAAAGCTCGATCTTTTTTTCGACAACGTGCAGATGGTCGAAGGCGGCGTCGGTTGCGGCAAAGATGTCGAAGCTGCGGCCACCGCCGTCCTGAAGCAGCCCGAGTTCACCGTCACCGTCGACCTCAACGTCGGGACGGGGGAGGCCGCGGTGCTCACCTGCGATTTTTCGCTCGACTACGTGCGGATCAACGCCGACTACAGAAGTTGATGAATGCCTGAAATGATGATGAATGCCTAAAATGAGCTAAAATGCCTAAAATTAAAAAACAGAGGCCGATGCGCTCGTGTTTTTGCTCGAGAAATTGCCGCACGTGCTACTCTGAAAAAGGTGGAGCGAAGCGATATCATCATTTTAGGCATTCCCATTATCCATGAAAAAACCGATCTACAAAAATCGGCCTGCCGAAGCACCGGTCCGCCTCCAGAAGTACCTCTCGTCCGCCGGGGTCTGCTCCAGGAGAAAGGGCGAGGAGATGATCGTCGCCGGCCGGGTCTCGGTCAACGGGGCGGTGGTCACCGAGCTCGGGACCAAGGTGGACCCCGGAAAAGACCGGGTGGCGGTGGACGGAACGCCCGTGCAGGAAGACGAGACCCGGATCTACATTGCCCTGCACAAACCGGCCGGAACCGTCACCTCCTGCCGCCAGCCGGGCGATCCGGTCGTCGTGGACCTGGTGGACGTTGCCGAGCGGGTCTATCCGGTCGGCCGGCTCGACAAGGATTCCACGGGGCTGCTTTTGCTCACCAACGACGGTCGTATCCACCACCGGCTTTCCCATCCCTCCTTCGACCACGAAAAGGAATACGAGGTGAAGGTGGACCGGCCCATGTCCGACGCCGACCTTTCCCGGATGGCCGCCGGGATGCCGGTGCTCGGAAGCCGCACCCGGCCGGCCGAGGTGGAGCGGATCTCCGGCCGGCGCTTTCGCATCGTTCTCAAGGAAGGAAGAAACCGGCAGATCCGGCGAATGGTGCGCAAACTCGGTCGTCGGGTGGTCCGCCTCAAGCGGATACGGGTGGCCGGCATCCGTCTGGGCCGGCTCGCCGAGGGAAAGTGGCGCTACCTGAGCCGCAACGAAATCCGGTCTCTGCTCTCGGACATCATCGGATCTTCAAAATCCGCTCCACCCGCTCGGCCACAGGGCAAACCGGACTCCGGGTGACCCCGTAGCCGGCCCGCCGGTAGGAAGCGAGCAGGAGCCCTTCGATGCGCGCAGCCAGGGCATCGTCCTCGGTCCGGGCGCGATCCGGTTCGCACGACAGTCGTTCGAAAAACCAGACCCTTCGGTAGCGACGGATGCGGCTGGCGGCGGTGGGCGCGGCCGGGTCGAGCCCCTCGATCTGAAAATAGGCGATGCTGTCGGGTATGCCCCGGTCAAAGAAGATCTCCTCATCTTCGGGCAGGTCCGATTCGATGGCCAGCTTCCGCTCCAAAATCCCGCGTTCGAAACGATCCGGATCGGACTTGATCTGCTCCAGGGAAAGGCCCCGGGCCATCTGCCCGTCGATGATCGCCCGGGCCACCTCGTGGACGACCCGGAAGCCTTTTTGTTCCAGTCGCCGGATGACCGTGGTTTTCCCGGAGCAGGGGGCCCCGGTGATGACGGTCCAGCGGGTGGGGCGCATCAAACACCTCTTCAGCGGGCACGTGATTTCGGCAGCGATCTGTGATAGGGGAACATTTTCACCAGCTTACCATGATGGTGGCGGCGGTTTAAAGGAAAAGAAACGAAGAAAAGAACCACCGATGCAATACGAGGGTCCGATATACCGACCGCCGAGCGAGGCCGGATCGCTGCTGATCCAGGCGACGGTCGGTTGTCCTCACAACCGCTGCACCTTTTGCATGGTCTACAAAAACGGCCCCCGGTATCGGGTGCGGCCCCTTGAAGAGATCGAAGCCGACATCGACGAGGCCGCCGGAACGGGCGGGGGCCGGATTGAGACGCTCTTTTTCCCGGCGGGCAATACGATCGCCATGAAGACCGACGATTTGTGCCGAATCTGCCGGCATGCCAAACGGCGGCTGCCGAAGCTTCGGCGGATCACGGTCTATGGGTCTTCGCAGTACGTTCACCGGAAAGGGCCGGAGGGGCTGCGACGGCTGGCCGAGGCCGGCTTGTCGAGGATTCACGTCGGCCTGGAATCCGGAGACGACGAAACGCTCCGACGGATCCGCAAGGGCTGCGACAGCCGGACGCAGATCGAAGCCGGCATCTGGGTCCGCAAGGCCGGCATCGAGTTGAGCCTGTATGTCATTCTCGGCATCGCCGGAATCGAAAGAACCCGGCGCCATGCCGAGCGGACTGCCGCTGCGATCAACTTGATAAGGCCGCACTTTGTCCGGCTGCGGACCTTTGTACCGAAGGTCGGCACGCCCCTGCTCGAAGACCTGCGGCAGGGGCGGTTTTCCATGATCGGCCCCCACGGCGTTTTGCGCGAAGCCGCCCGGCTGATCGAAGGAATCGATGTGCCCACGACCCTGGCCAGCGACCACTACACCAACTATGTCGATCTTTCCGGCGCACTTCCGGGCGATCGCAAACGGCTGCTCGGCGAAATCGAGAAACATCTGAAGCGGGAAGAAGACCGGTTCCGTCCCTTTTTCATCGGAACCCAATAAGGATAAAATCGCTTCCGCGATTTTATGAATGTTTCGCGTTCCGCAAAACGAAAAGACAAAGATACCCCGGCAAAGCAGCCTTCGCTTCCGATGGCTGTGTGCGCCGGATCGATGAGAGTACTGCGCCGCGCGCGGTTTCAGGCAGGGATTGCGTAATCTGAGGCATCTGACCTTTCAACCAGGGGAACTTCATTGATGAAAACGACTTTTGAAGGGCTTCAATCCGGCAAGGACAAAATCGCCGTCGTCGGCCTGGGATATGTGGGACTGCCGCTGGCGGTCCACCTGGCCCGGCTGTATCCGGTGATCGGTTACGATCGCAGTGCCTCCCGGATCCATGAACTGGCTCGGGGAAAGGACCGGACCCTGGAGGTGACCGAAAAGGAGTTGACCGCCGTTTCGATCCGCTTCACGGATCGCCCCGAGGATCTCAAAGAGGCCGGCCTGATCATCGTGGCCGTGCCGACGCCCATCGACGATGCACGGATTCCGGACTTGGGGCCCCTTCGCAGCGCCTCCCAGGCCGTGGGCGAGCACATGTGCGCCGGAAGCTGCATCGTCTACGAGTCCACGGTCTTTCCCGGGGCCACCGAGGAGGTCTGTGTTCCGATCCTCGAATCGGCCTCCGGTCTGCAGTTCGGTCGGGACTTTTCCGTCGGTTATTCGCCGGAGCGGATCAACCCCGGAGATCGCGAGCACACCCTGGACCGGATCGTCAAGGTCGTCGCCGGCTCGGATCCGGAAACGACGCGTCTGTTGGCCCAGGTCTACGGGAGCGTTGTTCCGGCAGGGATTCACACGGTCTCCTCCATCAAGGTGGCCGAAGCGGCAAAGGTGATCGAAAACACCCAGCGGGATTTGAACATCGCCCTGATGAACGAGCTGGCCATGATCTTTGACCGGATCGGCATCGACACCATCGAAGTGCTCGACGCCGCCGCCACCAAATGGAACTTTCTCCCCTTCCGGCCGGGCCTGGTGGGCGGCCACTGCATCGGCGTCGATCCGTACTACCTGACCTTCAAGGCCGAATCTCTCGGGTACCATCCGGAGATGATCCTTGCCGGCAGGCGGATCAACGACGCCATGGGCAAGGTGATCGCAGAGCGGCTGGTCAAGATGCTGATTAGGGCCGACCGGAAGGTGAACGAGGCCCGGGTCGCCGTTTTGGGGCTGACCTTCAAGGAAAACGTTCCGGATCTGAGGAACACCCGTGTGGTGGACATCGTCCGGGAGCTGGAGGAATACGGGATTGCCGTGTCGGTCCACGATCCGCTGGCCGACCCCGAGGAAGCAAAACGCTACTACGGCATTTCTCTGCACGCCCTCGAAGAGCTGGCCGGAAGCGAGGCGGTGGTCGTCGCCGTGATGCATCGCCGCTACCGAGAGATGGGCCTGGAGCGGATCGCCGCCCTGTGCGGAGGCCGGCCCGCCTTGGTTCTGGACGTCAAAAGCGGATTTGACCGGGACGAGGCCAAGCGCCTCGGCCTGATCTACGCCCGGATCTGACCCGGCCGGCTCCGGGGGCAGGGAGGAGGCGCAGATGGTCGGGAAAAAGCCTTGGCTGGCCTACTACGGCGATGTCCCGGAAACCCTCGACTACCCGGAGGTGACGATCTATGAGGCCCTGATGCGGTCGGTGGCGCAATATCCGGCCGCCGAGGCCTGGGAGTTTCTCGGCACCCGTTGCTCCTACGCCGATTTCGCGCGTCAGGTCGACCGGTGCGCCGCTGCACTTCATCGGCTCGGCCTTTCCCGGGGCGACCGGATCACCATCGCCATGCCCACCAGCCCCCAGGGGATCACCTGCTTGTATGCCGCCAACCGGCTCGGGGCGGTGGCCAGCATGATTCACCCCTTGTCGGCGCCAGAGGAGGTCGTTCTTTACCTCAACCTGAGCCGAAGCCGGATCGCCCTGACCCTGGACGCCTTCTATGGCAAGTTCGCCGAAATCGCCGATCAGACCTCCCTTCAGCGGTTGATTCTGACCCGGATTCCGGACTATCTGGGGCCGCTCAAGGCCCTGGGTTTCCGGCTCACGGTGGGGCGCAAGATCCCCCCGGTCCCGACAGATCCCCGGGTCGTCTGGTGGAAGCCGCTGCTCGCCCGGCAAATCGGGGATCTGCCGCCGCCGACCGGCGGCTTTTCGGATGCGGCGGTGATTCTCTACAGCGGGGGCACCACCGGCACGCCGAAGGGGGTTCTGCTCTCCAACCGGAACATCATTTGCGAGGGAATGCAGGTGTCGGCCTGGGGGGAGCTGTCGCCCGGGGACTCGATCCTGGCCATTTTGCCGATCTTTCACGGCTTCGGTCTCGGGGTCTGCGTCAACGCAGCCTTTATGGGCGGCGCCAAGAGCATCCTGGTGCCCAAGTTCACGCCGGCGGACGTGGCCCGGTTGATCAAAAAGCACCGGCCCAGTTTCCTGATCGGTGTACCGACCCTGTTCGACGCCCTCAGCCGAAGCCCGGTGTTTCAGTCGGCGGATCTTTCCTGTCTGAAGGCGGCCTTCTGCGGGGCCGACCAGCTTCCCCGTGCGGTCAAGGAGCGGTTCGAAGCGGCCGTCAGGAAGCGCGGCGGCGACATTCGCCTGCGGGAGGGCTACGGGCTTACCGAGGCGGTGACCGCCATTGCCGCCATGCCGATGACCGAATACCGGGAGGGGAGCATCGGGATCCCCTTTCCGGACATGTCGGCCAAGATCGTGCGCATCGCAACCACCGAAGAGGCCCCGGTTGGAGAAGAAGGGGAGATCTGCTTTCACGGCCCCGCGGTCATGATGGGGTATCTGGATCAGCCGGAAGAAACCGCCCGAACCCTCAGGGTCCACGACGACGGCAAGACCTGGCTTCACACCGGCGAT
>JASFPT010000156.1:0-9530 GCA_050115795.1 Desulfobacterales bacterium | reverse complement strand
TATCTGGGAAAATGGTATGAAATCGCCCGGCTCGACCACCGATTCGAACGGGGCATGAACGACGTTTCGGCAACCTACACACGCCGGGATGACGGCACGATACGGGTGGTCAACAGGGGGTTCAAGAAAAAAAGCGGGACCTGGGAAACCATCGAGGGCACGGCGCACCTGACGGGGAAAAGCGGTGCCGGAAGCCTGAAGGTGTCCTTTTTCGGGCCGTTTTACGGCGGATACCACGTGATTGCGCTGGACCGGGAGTCCTACGGCTATGCGATGGTATCCGGTCCGAGCCGATCCTACCTCTGGATTCTGGCCCGGGAAAAAACCCTGCCCCGGACGACCGTGGAGCACCTGCTTACAAAGGCCCGGTCGTTGGGGTTTGCCGTGGACGAGATGATCTTCGTCACCCACGACCGGCCGGATGGATAGGCCGCCATCCGGTGCGAAGCGTCGACCCCCGATCCGCAGCCGGCGATCCGCTTTAGAAGTAATAGCCGACCCACCCATACACGCTGTCGGAAGCCCGGGTGGTATAAGGGGTGCCGGGGATGGGTATCCCCCCGTATTCGCTGCCCTTCGGCCCCCAAAAGAGATTGCCGCCGATCAGAACCTGAATGTCGGCAGCGGCATCCCAGGTGATCCGGGGCTGAAACACACCGGAAGGGTCAGCGGCGTTGACAATGGAGGTAAGGTACAGATTGACCAGGGGATGGATCTCCAGTTGGATGTTGCCGGCCAGGTAGGTTCGCCCCAGGGTGAAAAGCTCGCCCCGGGAGATGCGCACCGCGAGATCCGGATCGGTCAGGGCCTCCTGGTAGTCGTCTTCTCCCACCCCGCTGTAGAAGAACTCGACAAAACCGTACAGGTTCTTTCCCCACCAGGTCCAGGAGTAATCGACATTGGCCACCAAAGACGGATAGTCTCTGCCCGGACTGCTCGGATCCAGATGGGTCCAGGTGGCGTCGGTCCGCCAGGCCGCGCTGCCCAGATAGCCGGCGACACCCGCGCCGAACACATAATCCTTGTAGTGCTTTGCCGCCATCAGGTCGAACTCGGCCGCCCCCCGGAACAGATGGGCCTTGACGGCGAGGGACGACTCGTCCCAGACGATGTCACCCTGCACCGGATCCCGCCGGGGGACATAGAGTCCCTGCAGGCTTCCCGAGCCGGCCAACGGAACCTGGACGAAGAGCATGTCGTCGCCGAGTTTGTAGTCGCGCTCGATATCGGTGGGTGAAAAGGGGTTGAACAGGTCCATCGGGTTGAACAGAAAGCCGTTTCCCCAGGTGACGGCCTGGCGCCCGACGGAGACCGTGCCCCACTCCGGCGACAGGGTCAGGGCGAGCCGATCCAGCCGGTGATACAAAATAAAATCGTCCTCCTCCCGAAGCATGCGGGTCAGGTTCATGAGGCGGCGCTCGTCTGAGGGAGTGCGCCCTGGATTCAGTATTTCGGGGATGGACCCGCCGAATCGCGCCGCCAGTTCGTTGTCGGCGTTTCGGGTATCCCCGCCGGAGGCGACGATCTCATAGTGGGTGTCAAGTCGGATCCGGTCCCCCCAAAAGAGCGTGTTCTTCAGGCGACCTTCCAGACTTCCGTCGAGAGCGGTTTCCGGTCCGACCGCCCGGTATGGAGAGGTTGCCGGGGGAAAGGACGCCTGTCCCCTTGCTTTGACATGCCCGCCCCATTGCACCTCCACTCCGGGACGGGGGCTGTCGTCCTCGGCAAGCGTCGTTTTCACCCCTGCCGCCATGCAGGCCAGGGAGAGTGATAGAATCAAAGAACAAAAAGGGAGCGCCAATCGGGTCAGGCCGGCTCCCGCGACGGGTCTTTCCCCTTTTCTCTTATCTCTTTTCATCTTTCGGTGCTGGAAGGAGGTGGGCTATTTTCGAAGGGACGATATTTGCCCTGCTTCTTCCGATCCTCTGCAATGACGCCATCCCGGAGCATCACCAGCCGGTGTGCATGGTCCATGACCATCTCGTCATGGGTCGAAAAGATGAAGGTGACCCCCTTTTTTTCGTTCATCTCCTCCATCAGCTCCAGGAGCCCCTCGCCGGTTTTTGAATCGAGGTTGGCGGTGGGTTCGTCGGCCAGGACGATGGCCGGGCTCGACACGATGGCCCGGGCCACCGCCACCCGCTGCTGCTGCCCACCGGAGAGCTCGGCCGGTCTTCGGTCATATCGGCCCTCTAGCCCCACATCGTCGAGCACCTCGCGGGCCCGCTTTCTTCTCTCGTCAGCTGGAATTCCCTGCAACTGCATTCCGAACTCCACATTTTCGATTGCTGACAGCACCGGGATCAGATTGTAGGCCTGGAAGACGAACCCGATCTTGTGGAGCCGAAGCTCGGCCAGAGAAGACTGGCTCATTTCGTTGAGCACGCTTCCGTCCACGATGACAGTCCCCTCGTCGGGCCCGTCGAGGCCGCCGATGATGTTGAGCAAGGTGGTCTTGCCCGACCCGGACGGCCCCGCGATGGCGATAAAATCGCCCTTGGCCACCATCAAAGACACACCTTTCAGGGCCTGGACCCTTACCTGCCCCTGGTCGTAGATTCTGCTGATACCGCTGCATTCAACGATGTTTCCAATTCGTTTCACCGACTTGCCTCGCAAAAAAATAGTTTCCTGGTTCTTGTGCCTCGCGGAACCCGAAAGGCCTGTAAAATCGCGGCAGCGATTTTATTGGTAGACCATCGCCTCCACCGGGGAGATTCGCGCAGCCTTGATCGCCGGATAGAGACTCACCGCAAGCCCCATGAAAAAGACGGTTACATTGGCCGTGACGATATCGTGCATCGTGAGAAGCGGGAAGACAACCCGAGACATCCCGACGAACTCCATTCCGGCGGAAAAGGCGGAAAGGTCGATGCCGCGCACGGAAAGCGCCAATACGCTCAAGAGGCCGAAAAAATTTCCGGCGGCCATGCCGATCACCAAAAGGAAAAACGACTCGGCCAGCACCTCTGCGACCACCAGGCGGGCGCGCATGCCCAAGGCTCGCATGAGGCCGAACTCCCGCATCCTTTCGAACACGGCCATCAGGATGGTGTTGACCAGGCCGAAACCCATGGCGATGAACACGGCCAAAAACCAGATGAAAATGAAGCTGTCGTGCATCTGGAGCATCGCCTGCACAATGGGAAGAAGATCTTTCCAGGTTTCTACAGTGTATGCATCTCCGGGCAGTTGCCTTCGGAGCCGAGCGGCCGTTTCGTCGACCTGGCGATGGGAGCCGAGAAGCACGGCGACTTCGCAGATGTCGTCTCCGACGCCGAGCATCTGTTGAGCGGCGCCGATATGAACGAAGACAAACTGCTTTTCGGTGCTTTCCAACTCGGCCCGGTAAGTACCGACGATGCGAAAGGCCCGCGATGCGATCTCTCCGCGTGCGTCTTGGGACATGAGCACGAGCTTGTGCCCGATGCGGGTTTCGAATTTTCGCGCCAGCGCCTCGCCGACGACGATGCCGAGGGGGTCCGTCTGTTGGAGGTACCGGCCCTGGCCCACCGCATCCCCGATAAAGGAGACCGCGGCCTCCCTTACAGGATCGATTCCGACGAGGGTCACACCCGCCGAGTGACGGGCATTGCTGGCGACGGCGCTCACCCGGATGCGCTCCGCCCAATGGGCGTCGCCGGGCAGCGCAGCCAGTGCCCGATATACCTTCTCCGGAGAAGTGATCCGGTTTTCGATCACCGGATCTTTCCGGAACCCGGCTGCGTGGATCTGAAGATGGCCGGTGAGGGTGGCGATACCGTTTTGCCGCATCCGGTCGGACATGCCCCGCATGAGTGCGCCGAGAAAGATCATCGACCAGACGCCGATGATCACCGCCGTCAGGATCACCGCGGTCCGTCGTTTGTTTCGCCAGATGTTTCTCCACCCCATTTGGAAGATCATCGGAGTGCTCCGATGTTTGCTTCTTTTATAAGACCCCCAAACACGGGAGCCGGAAGCAGGGTGAAGAAATGGCCGTAGAGGTCGTTTTTTTGATGATATCCAGTCGACGTCATCGCTCTTTGCTTCGATTTGCAGGCTGATTGAAACATTTTTTTTTGCGGTTATCCAGAATCATCCAGGAGCTGGCCGGCCGAGGGGTATCGGCACAGACAGCTGCCCGGCATCCAATCCGACACCCCTTGGCCTCCGTTTTGCGCGAATTAACGTTTTCGGAAAAACGGTATCTCTTTTTTTTAGGCGGCGAAGCCGTCTTTTATAAAAATCGCGCAGCGATTTTCATGCGGCCGTCAGCGCCTCCAGCGGCTTTAACCGTCTGACCTTGAGGGCCGGATACAAAGCCGTCACCAGGGTGATCAGCAGCACGATGCCGGCTCCGATCGACACCGACAGCAAAGAGAGCTGTGGATAGATCCGCTCCGGGAGTCCGAATTCCCGGGCAACGGCCTCTGCCCCCGGCACCACGATGCCGTGGGCCTGGAAATATGCCGTCAGAAGCCCCCCGGCCGCAATGCCTGCCATCGTCCCCATGACCGTCATGGCGCCCGATTCGTAAATGAGCATCCGGGTGAGCCTTCTCGGCGTGGTCCCCATGGCCATCATCACGCCGAACTCCCGTTTTCTCTCAAAAATCGCCATCAGAAATGTGTTCAGGATCGAAAAGGAAACCACCACGATCAGAATCAAATAGAAGATAAACCCGATGACCAGGTCCATTTTGATGGCCTGGAGGAGCCCCGGCACCAGCTGCTTCCAACCGAGGACCACCAGGGATCGACCGTTTTCAAGCCCTGCAATCTTCCGGGCGACCGCTTCTTTGGCCTGGGCAACGGCATCCAGGGAGGTGCAGACCGCCACCGCTGCATGAACGGCCCCCCGCATCGCGTAGGTGTCCTGAAAATAGCCGAGCGGCATCAGAAGCACGCCCCGATCGAATTCGTCCTGGCCGGAGTTGAAAATCCCCTTGACCGTGAGGGCGGTGGCGGCGATCGATCCATCCCGGCCCTGCCCCAACACCACCACTTCGTCTCCGGGGCCGACCTGCAGATTCTCCGCCAGCAAGGTTCCGATCAGGGCCTTGTCGGTATCTGCGTCGGACAGGTAGTCCCCTTTCCGAATCGTGTCGGCCAGCGTGGAGACCGCCGCTTCTTTTTCCGGGTCGATCCCCGTGACCAGAATGCCGTAGGTGCGGTCTTTGGACGATACCAGCGAAAACGCCTCGGCCCGAAAGGTATAGGCCTCCACGGACTCGTTTTGGGAGAGAATCCGGCCGACGGCCTGTGGATCGGTGACGACCTTGCGAATGTCCCGGTCCTCCTGATACCCCTTTGCCTGCACCTGCAGGTGACCGGTGTGGATCTTTACCGAGGCGTCGATCATGGTGGCATAGGATCCGAACTGCCAGGAAAGCATGAAGACCAGAAGCAGGGTGGCAAACGACACCGCCGCCATGGTCAAGACGGAGCGCCTCGGATTGCGCCAGATATTTCGCCAAGCCAGTTTCAGGTCCATTGCCGGTCCCTATAAAAGCGTCGTGAGGTCATGGAAAGATTCGTCTTGTCCCATCCATCCCAATTACATGTGACCGCTTGTGGTTTGTGGTCTGTGGCTTGTGGTTGGACGCAAGGCGCCCTTCTTTTCTACCCCATGCCCTATGCGACGCCGTACAGCGCCGCTACATCCGTCCCGGGTTTCTCAGCGAAGAGACCGTAAAAAGCGACTCCGGAAGGTTTTGCTTGAACGCCAGTTCCAGGTAGTCAAGCTCGGTGTACTCTTCTTTCGCATCGGCCTTTCGCATTCGCCATATGCGGGGAAACAGTTTTCCGCCGAGCATCTCGATCTGTTCTCCGGTCATGGTTTTCACCAGGGCCATGTCCTCGTCGTAAAACTCCTGCCGCAGCAGGATGTGATCCTCCCGGATGTAGAGCTTCTGCATGCCCCAGATCACCGGCGCTCTCGGCTTCGGCATCGATCGAACGACATAGACCTTCCTGCCGTCCACCGTCTGCTCGCCTTCGATGCTGTGGACGTAGTCGTCGATGATGCTGTCGGACTTGGCCAGATCGTTGTTGGAAAAATCCGACCCCATCCAGGCCTGGGACATCATCGAAGGCGGCAGCTTGATCACCCGGCTGACCTTCGGGTTGTAGGTCCACATATCGGTCCCCCGTTTCAGGGTGCCGTTTCCTTCATCCTTGGGCGGATCGATGATGTAAAACAGGCTGTCCTTTTTTCCCAGCGTCCAGGCCTTGATCGTCATATCCCGCTCCCAGTCGCGGCGATGGACGGTCATTCGAACCTTGGCGACCGAAGCCTCTCCGCGGTAGTACTTTACCGCCGCATCGACGAGGGAAAGGCCGTCGGCGGGCTCTTTTGCCCGCGTTGCGCCCGCCGTGCATGCCAATATCAGAATCACTGTCGCTGCTGTTTTCAAAATGTCCATGGCGCCACCTTCTCCAAATCCTGACCGCAACTGATCCCCACGTTGGAAATTGCCTCGGCGATCGGCTGAAGCCGTCAACCACTCACTTGCAGCCCCTTCAGCAAGACATCCAGAAACGCCCGGCCCGAACCGACCGGATCGAAACCGTCGTCAAACCAGGCCTGCAGGAGAAGCGCATCCCAGGCCCCCACCAATACCGCCGCAACCGATTCCACGTCCATATCGGAGCGGAATTCGCCGGCATCGATGCCATCCCGGAGGACCTCGGCCAGCAGACCCCGGTATTGCCGATATCCCTCCTTGAAGGCTTCCTTGAATCGTTCCCGATGACGGGAAGAAGCGGCGGCAGCCCAAAATTCAAGCGTCAACGAATAGATCGGCCGCAGTTCCGGCCAGGAGCCGATCACGGCATCGCTGATGTCCGACAGTCGCACGGTGGCGGATTTTTCCACAGATCGGCTGCATTCGATCGCGCTTTGTCCCACTTTGTCCATGAAACGCTCGAACACGGCAAAAAACAGATCGTCTTTGCTTCGGAAATATTCATAGAGGGTGCCCTTGCCGATACCGGCCTCCACGGCGATATCGGTCATGATGGTCTTGAAAAAGCCCTTCTGCGCAAAAACCACCGCAGCCGCATCGATGATCTGCTGCGGCTCTACTTTACGGCTTCGTCCCACCACCGCCGCTCTCCTTTGTGCCGGTCCGCCTGGCCCCGGAAGTGAGTGCCCGAATAAGCGCGAACGGGAAAACTGTATTTCTGACCGACTGGTCGGTCAGAAATACAACCGTTTACCCTCCGTGTCAACCCGAATCGGAAAACTTCAGCGTTTTTTCAGCCGGAACCGGTGCCCGGCGTCTGTTTTGATACCCCGCCTTTTTGATCCCTTCTTGATCCGATGGACTGAAAAGAGTATCGATAAAGATTATGTGCTGCCTGCGATCTTTATGCCACGGTCGCCGACCCCGGTGGTATCCCCTTCGATCACTACCGGTGCCGGCATGATGAAACCGAAGACCTCCAGCATCATCTCGTCCTCCCTCCTCGGGTGGGGATTTGCCGTGCCCGCCGCCCTGTTCGGAATCATTCTGTCCCGACAGTTGCACATGACCAATCTGTCCGCCGCATGGGTTACCTTCGGTTTTTTCGGGCTTGCAGGCGGGGCAGGATATGTGCTGGCGATTCGGGCGGCCGGCGCTCCGGCCACCGCCGCACACGCCCTGACCCTTTCGGGAATCTGGACCCCCTGCCTGGTCGCGTCGATCATCCCGCTGTTTTTCACCATGGGCATTCCCGTTAAAATGGCGGCCATGTCCCTCTTCTTTTTTTCCCTGTTCGGTTGCATCGGCGGCCTGGCAACCACCTGGCTGTTCGGAGTGACGTTTCCCGCCGCGGATCGACAGGACCTGCTGCCGTCCGCGGCGTGCTGGGGGATCGGGCTGGGCGCAGCGTCCGTACTCGGCGCCGTCGTCGGAGCTGCGGCCTCCAGGTTTTTTTCCGTCTTCGGCTCATGGTTCGCCGGATTTTCGGCGATGGCCTGCGCCGTAGGCCTGACCGGCGCCTTGGCCCTGCTCGTCTTTGCCAAATCACCGACAGCGAAACCGGCTTCCGTTATGCGAACCGGCCGCCGCCGGATCGAGGCCTCCGGCTCACCACTTTTCTTCTGGACCCTGTTGCTGCTGCTCCCCTTCTACACCAACGACCTTGCCGACATCTACGTGGGCGACTGGCGGCTTTGGCTCATGATCGACTACGCAGCCGTCAAGCTGTTTCCCCTGATGATCCTGGCATGGTTGATCCATAAAAACCGTCTCACACCGGAGGCCCTGGGCATTTCAGGCCTGACGGCGACTTCTTTTGCCGTGGTATGCTATGCAGCGGTTTTGACGGGCATCTTCATCGATCAAAATGCGATGCTGCTGATCGGGCGGTTACCCGGACACGCTCGCCTGGGCGGCATGCCGGAAATCACGAGCCCCCTCTTTTCCCGAATCGATCTGACGTTCGGCCTGATGATGGTCGCCGTCTGCGAGGAGCTCGTTTTCCGGGGCTATCTTTTCGCCCTGCTGCGCCGGTTCACCTCCCATCGGGCGTCCATCGTGATCCTGTCGGGGGCCGCATTCGGATTGATCCACTGGAGCGGCGGTATCCACCGGGTTGTGGCCACGAGCCTGATCGGCGCAATCTTCATGATGCTCTACATCCGGAGCCGATCCCTGCACCCCTTGATCGTGGCCCACTTCATCATCAATTTCTTCGCCTTCTCCGGGCTTTTCCCCACGGAGATCGTACGCTACATGTAGCGCGCTCGAGCGACTTGATCAGGAAAACGCCGATGCTGTCTGTTGAAGAAGAGAACATCCGCCGCTGGTCCGAGGCCTCGGACCGCGAAATTCGTCTCGAGCTTCTGGTCACCGAAGACCCCCGGTCCGAATCGCTGGCGAACTTTTGCAGCCGGCTCACCGCCCTGGCTCCCCGCGTTTCGGTCCAACGGAAAAAGTCGGATATGGAAGGGCCCCCGGCCATCGGGATTCTGCCCAATCTTCGCTATCACGGGGTCCCGGAGGCAAACGAACTGGCGCCTTTCCTGGAGGCGTTGTCTGCGGTTGCAGCACAGGGCCGCGGGGGGGGTCCGACTCCCGACGGCATTGCGCATATAGAGCTGCCGGCCGGCCTGGCGTTGTATGTTTCGCCCGGGTGCACCTACTGCCCGTCGATGGTGCGCAGCCTGACCTCGATGGCGCTTGAAAGCGACAAGGTGCGTCTGTCGATCATCGATGCCGCCCTGTTTCACGAGACGGCCGGGGCGGAAGACATACGGTCCGTGCCGACGCTCGTCTTCGACGGCAAGTTTCGCTTCACCGGCGTCGTTCCGCCATCGGAGGTCATGCAGATGTTGCTCAGTCGCGACCCTGCCGATCTGAGCCCGTCTGTCCTGCTCGGCCTCATCGAAGAGGGAAATGCCGGAAAAGTAGCCGACTTGATGGTCTCTCAGCAAATCGTCTTTCCGGCCTTGATCGAACTGCTCTCCGACGAAAAGTGGCCGCGACGTCTGGGGGCCATGGTCGCCCTGGAAAGCGCCGCCGAAACGGACCCCGCCCTGGCCAAAACCGCCGCACCCCT
>JASFPT010000155.1:0-9564 GCA_050115795.1 Desulfobacterales bacterium | reverse complement strand
CACCTCGGCTGCCGGAAGTCCTTGAAAAAGATCTGAAAATTCATCGGCTCGCTCCGGGCTGACCGTCACGACAAACCGACCGGCCGACTCGGAAAAAAGAATTCTGTCGGCCCGAAGCGGACCGGTCACCGGAACGTCGTCGAGGCCGATCTTCATTCCAAGGCCGCCGGCCGCGGCCGCCAGGGCCAGATGGACGCCGAGCCCCCCTCGGTAGACCCCGTGTGCCGATGCGACCAGCTCCCGGTCGATTGCCGCCGTCAGCGACCGGTAAAGGGGGGCAAACCGCTCCGGGTCGACCCTTGGTACGTTGCATCCGATATAGCCGAACCGATCGTAGTATTCCGACCCCCCCAGTTCATCTGCCGTGACCCCGAGCACGAACACCCGGTCGCCGGCGCTCTTGACATCCATGGTGACACAGCGCGTGATGTCGTCCACCACGCCGGTGGCGGAGAACATCAGCGTCTCCAGGGCCGAAACCTTGTGGGTTTCAGCGTATCGGCCGGGGAGGTTTCCGTCCACGTACATGCTGTCCTTGCCGGAAAGAAGCGGAATCTTGTAGGCAAGGCAGAGGTCCTTTAGCGCCCGGCAGGAGCGCACGAGTTGGGCCGCCTTGAACCGGCCGTCCGGGTTGTCCGCAGGATCGTAGCCGATGTGGGGCCAGCAGAAATTGTCCACCCCGGCGATGTGGTCCATCCGGCCGCCGACGGCGATGACCCGCCGGACGGACTCGTCGATGGTGCAGGTGGTCATGTGGTAGGCGTCGATGGCCGAATAGTGAGGGATCAGGGCCTGGGCAAAGGCCAGCCCGCGGGTGGAATCCAGCACCGGCCGCAAGACGGCCGCGTCGCTGGGGACATCGCGCTCAATGCCGACAAGCGGCTTGATCACACTGGTGCCCTGCACCTCGTGATCGTACTGCCGGGCGATCCACTCGCGGCTGCACATGTTGGGTCTGCCGAGCATGTCGAGCAGCAGGCGGTTGAAATCTTTCGGAATCGACAGAACCGGCTCGACCAGCCCCCGGCGCTCGGGGCTCTGCCACTCGGCGTCGAACGCCCACTGGGGAAATCCGGATTGGAGCAGATCGAGGTCCACGTAGGCGCAGGTTTGGCCCCCATAGGTGATGTGGATCCGGCCCGAGTCGGTGTACTCTCCGATGACGGTGCTCTCTACGGCGTGCTTTTTGGAAAGGGCCATGAACCGGTCCAGGTGTTCCGGGGCCACCGCCACGGTCATCCGCTCCTGGGATTCGGAGACCCAGATCTCCCATTGATCGAGCCCTTCATATTTAAGCGGGACCTTGTCGAGTTCGACGCGGCAGCCGTTGGAAAACCGGGCCGACTCTCCCACCGAGGAGGACAGCCCCCCGCCGCCGTTGTCGGTGATAAACCGAATCAGTCCTTCGTCCCTGGCCTCCAGCAGAAAATCGTGCATCTTTTTCTGGGTGTAGGGGTCCCCGATCTGGACGTGGCCGGCGGGCGTCCTCTCGGAAAACGACTCGGAAGAGGCCGTCACTCCGTGGATGCCGTCTTTGCCCACCCGGCCGCCGCACATGATCGTCAGGTCGCCGGGATGGATGGTCTTTTGCTCGGCCGGCTCGCCGCCCACCTGCGCCGGCATGAATCCGAGGGCGGTGACGAACACGAGGCACTTTCCCATGTAGCCGGGGTGGAACAAAACCTGGCCGAAGGGGGTCGGAATGCCGCTTTTGTTGCCCCCGTCCCGGACCCCCTCGATCACCCCGTCGAGAAGCCGGCGGGGGTGAAGGCGGGGCTTCAGCTCCCCGGCGTAGTCGCGCATGCCCACGCAGTAGCCGTAGCTTCCCATGATCAACCGGGAGCCCTTGCCGGTGCCCATGGGATCCCGATAGATGCCCACGATGCCGGTGATCGCTCCGCCGTAAGCCTCCATGTTCGAAGGTGAGTTGTGGGTTTCGCCGGTGATCACATACAGGTGGTCGTCGTCGAAACGGCCGACGCCGGCGTTGTCCCACAACACCGACACCACCCAGGGTTTTTCCTTTTGAAGCGCCAGGGTCGGGGCCTTGATGAAGGTGTCGAACAGGTTGTCGACGTCCTCTGTCTTTCCGGCGGCAAGGTCGGTGTATCGGAAAAGGCCCTGGAAGGTGTTGTGGTTGCAATGGTCGCTGCGGGCCTGGGAGATATATTCCAGCTCCACATCGGTTGGATCGGAAAGGCCGACCTTCCGCCGTGCCTCCTGGACCTCGTCGCGGAGAAAATAGGCCCGTATCGTCGGGATGTCCGCCGGGTTCAGCGCCAGGTTTCGCTCATCGCTGAGCCGCTGCAGGGTCTCATCGCTGTCGATGGGGACCACCGATACGGTCGGCGTGTGGTCGAGGACCACTTTCGGCAGGATCAGGCCGATGCCCTGGCCGGGATCCCACTGCTGCCGGGAGAAGATTTTCCATTGCTGGATGATGTCGTTTGCGATCAACTGCCCGGCGATCCGGTCCATGTGGTCGGCCGTCAACCCGGCACCGGAAATGCAGTATCTCTTGGAGGTGTAGATGCTGTCTTCTTCCCCGAAGCGGATGCCGAGAAGATCCTCCACGGCTTCGGCGGCCGTTGCGCCGGGGTTGTCCCGCACACCCGGTCGGTATCCCACCCAGATGCACCAGTCGAAATCGACGGCCAGGGGCCTGTAGTCGGATACCTGGGTGACCGGGTTTGTGAAAATCTCGCTGCGGATCTGCTCGAGCTGGTCGCCGGTCAGGTCGGCGTCGATGGTGATCACCGATACGGTCCGGACCCGGTCGAGCGTCAGCCCGAAATAGTCTGCCGCCTTGTGGGCGAGGCCCTGGCCCTCGGCATCGAACAGCTCGGGTTTCAGGGTGATTTCGAGTCGATGCATAAATTCACTCCATAAATTCGCTGTGCGAATTTATTAAAGCGGTCCTGCTCCGGCAGGACCGCTGAAAATTACAGAATCAGGCCGTTCATGAATAGGGCGCGTATAGCATGTTTGGGGGGCGGGAACAAGGGAACGGGACGCTGGGGACTGGTTGCTGGTTGCTGGCTGCTCGTTGCTGGACGCTTGCCTGAGACTTCGACCCGGTCGATGTTTTTCGGGGGGCACGCCCACCGGGTCGTGTCGATCGGGGCCGTAACCGAATATATCCGAAGCGGGCGTAAGTAAACCTTTCCTCTTCATGCCGGGAGAAGTCGCGTAGCGGCGAAGACCAGGGCCATTCAGGGCGGCACGACACGGAGGTCGTGCCCTACAAAAGCAAGAAACCCGGATCGGCGATGCCGATTCGATTATACTGAAAAAACTAAAAGGATATCAATGAGTTATCCATGGGGAAAACCGCCTGATCGGAAAGGTTTTTTTTCACCTGGATAATGACGACGCGCAACGCGCGCCGCCATTATCCAGGTTGGGAGAAAAAGATGCGGCTGATATCATTGTAAAAGACGTACACCATCAGCAGCAGGAGCAGAAAGATGCCGGCCTGTTGGGCGACCTCGCGCACCCGGATGTTCACCGGCCTTCCGATAACCGCCTCGATCAGGAAAAAGAGCAGATGGCCGCCGTCGAGCACCGGAATCGGAAGTATGTTTAAAATCGCCAGGTTGATGCTGATCAGGGCGGTGAAAAAAGCGAGGTTGGTCATCCCCTCTTTGGCCTGCTGACCTGCCAGCTGGGCGATCATGATCGGCCCGCCGAGGGTCTTGGTCGAGACGGTCCCCTCAAAGATCTTTACGATGCTGACCACCGTCAACTCCGTAACCCGCCAGGTCTGAACCACGCTCTGTCCGAGGGCCTCGAAAAAGCCCAGTTCCTGGACGACCACGTCCCCGGAGGCGGTGATGCCGATCACGAAGCGCTGGATTTTTTCGCCGAAAAGATTCGTTGTTTCAATCAGTTGCGGCGTCACTTCCGCTTCGAGGCGTTCCTTGTCCCGCTCAACGGTGATGCGCAGGGTACCGCCCTTGCTGGAAGAGATGATGCCGGCCATGTCGTCCCAGCTTTCAACGCGCTGGCCGTCGATGGAAAAGATCCGATCGCCCGCCCGGATCCCGGCCTTTTCGGCAGGGGTGGATTCACCGACCTTTCCGACGGTGGGCTGAAGAACGTAGGTGCCCACAAATACGAAGAGAACGAAGAAGATCAGCGCGGCCAGCAGCACGTTGAAAAAGGGCCCGGCGGCAACGATCAAAATCCGCTTCCACACCGGCTTGTGGGTAAAGGAGATGGGGATCTGTTCCGGATCGAGTTCGGCGTCCGGTTCTTCGCCGACCATCTTGACATACCCACCGAGTGGAATGGCCGATATCCGGTAATCGGTGATGCCGACCTTACGCCCAAGAATTCTCGGCCCGAAACCGAGGGAAAACTTCTCCACCCCCACACCGAAGAGCCGGGCAACGATGAAGTGGCCGAACTCGTGGAAGAAGATCAGCACACCCAGGACGATGATGAATGCAAGGATACTGTTCATGGTGGCTTCTATTCTAGTACGCGGCGGCTGATTGTCAAATTGGCCGGTCGTCGGCTCCTCTCAGCCACGGGAGCCGACAAATTCCGAAATCCGAATCTCGAAATTCGAAATTCGGGCTTCGCATTTATTGGGCGCCAGGCCTCACCCCCTCGATTCGCCAGGATAACCGATCAATCTCCCATCGATTCAATCCGTCTTTCGGCCTCTTCCCTCGCCGCCGCATCGGCGGCCAGGAGCGCTTCGAGCCCCGGGCTCTCCACATGGGTCACCTTCCCCATCACCGCCTCGACGATCCGTGGAATATCACTGAAACCCGCCCGGCCCCCAAGAAAGGCCTCCACCGCGACCTCGTTTGCCGCGTTGAGAACCGCCGGCAGGGTCCCGCCTTTTCGCACCGCGTCAAAGGCAAGCGCCAGACAGGGGAATCGCCCGGTGTCGGGGCGCTCGAAATCGAGGGCGGCGATCCCCGGAAAATCCGGTGCGGCCACCCCCACGTCGAGCCGCTCCGGATAGGCCAGGGCGTAGGCGATGGCCACCTTCATGTCCGGCAGCCCGAGCTGGGCGATCACGGCACCGTCGACGAAGACCGCCATGGAATGGACGATGCTCTGGGGGTGGACAACCACTTCGATCCGGTCCGGGGCGACGGCAAACAGGTGGCACGCTTCGATGACCTCCAGCCCCTTGTTCATCAGGGTGGCCGAATCGATGGTGATCTTGCTGCCCATCTCCCAGTTGGGGTGCTTCAGGGCCCGTGCCGCAGTAATCCCTTCGAATTCGGCGGCCGGGGTCCGGAGAAAGGGGCCGCCGGATGCGGTCAGCAGGATCCGGTCCAGGTCCTGCCGGCGCTGTCCGGAAAGGCTCTGGAAAATCGCGCTGTGCTCGCTGTCCACCGGGAGAATCCGGACCCCACGCTGCCGGGCCGCTGCCATCACCAGATCGCCGGCCACCACCAGGGTCTCCTTGTTGGCCAGTGCGATGTCCTTTCCCGCTTCGATGGCCGCAAGGGTCGGCTTGAGACCGGCGGCGCCCACCATGGCGCCCACCACCATGTCTGCCGAATCGAGGGTCGCCGCCGTACGGTATCCTTCGTCTCCGTGCAGGATTTCGACCGAGGCCCCCGGCCCCAGTAACCGGCGCAGCGCATCTGCCGTATCGGCATCGATGACCGCCGCGATCTGCGGGGCAAAGCGGCGGATCTGTTCGGCAAGCCGCTCGACGCTTTTTCGCGCCGCCAGCGCCTGAATTCTGAATCGATCCGGAAAGCGGGCGGCAATCTCCAGCGTGCTGCACCCGATGGAGCCGGTCGACCCGAGGATGGAAAGATTCTTCAAAAAATTTCTCCGAAATTTTTTAAGAGGCGGCAGCGCCGCCTTTTTAAAGAATTAAGGGCCGGCGGGGGAATTTATCAAGAAAACAGGATATAATTTTGGATAGTTGCAAAATTCTAAATTCTAAATTCTCATTTCTGATTTTCTTCTACCCCAGCACCCACTTCGCCGCCAGGGCCACCGGGACCACGAACAGCAGGGCGTCGATCCGATCCAGCAGACCGCCGTGGCCGGGAAGAAGCTCGCCGGAGTCCTTGATGCCGGCGGCCCGCTTCAGGGTCGACTCGAAGAGGTCACCGACCTGGCCGGCCGCCGCGGCAACCACGAAAAAGGCCATACTGTGCGCCCACGGAAGGCCGGGCAGCAAATAGGCCTTGGCAACGGCTGCAACGCCGACCGCACCCACAAGACCCCCCACGGCCCCCTCCACGGTCTTTTTCGGGCTGACCTTTGGCGCAAGCCGGTGCCTCCCCAGGTAGGTCCCGGCATAATAGGCAACCGTGTCTCCGGCAAACGAAAGACACAGAACCACCAGAATCCAGGCGGGGCCGTCAGCACCCCGGCGAAGCCAGATCAGGCAGGCGAGCAGCAGCGGGCCGTAGATCATTCCGGCCACTTGCCGGAACATCCGCTCCAGCGCCGCCGGATCGTCTGCGAACCGCAGCTGACAGATGAACCCGGCGATCATCAGGTCAAAACCGAGCACCGCGGCCAGGCCCGTCGTGTCGTCTTGGAACGCATACCAGAGAAGAAGGGTCCCCATCAGGTAGGAAAGGGTCCGGTAGACCGAATCCGGTCTTGGGTGAAAAACGATTCGGCAGTACTCGGCGAGGATGACGATATCAACGGCTGCGATCAGCAGAAAGAAAAGCGCCTCTCCCCCGCGGAAGATCAGCAGCAGCAGCAGGGGGAGCAGAACGATGCTTGTCAGCCAACGCTTCAGGTGCATGGGTCTGGTTGCCGGTTACTGGTTGCTGGTTACTGGTTTCGGGTTGCTGGTTGCCAAATCCGGATGGCGGATCTTGGGTTTCCGATAATGCAGGAATGATCCAGTATCAAGAATCCAGCATCCAGCATCGGCTGACGCACAAAGGGTACTGTCCACCAGGCTGTAAGGTTCGTTTTTTGCAGTCGATCTATTCCAGGACACGGCCGAAGCGCCGCTCCCGGCGCTGGTAGTCTTTCAGGATTTCGATCAATTCTTCCCGGCTGAAATCCGGCCAGAGGGTGTCGGTGATAAAGATCTCCGCATAGGCGATCTGCCACAGGAGAAAATTGCTGATGCGCATCTCCCCGCTGGTGCGGATCAGCAGATCCGGGTCCGGCAGGTGACGGGTGTAGAGAAGGTCCGATACGAGCGATTCGGTGACTGCGTCCGGGGCGATTCGGCCGGCAGCGGCCTGCTCGGCCACTGCCTGGGCCATGCGGACGATCTCTGAACGCCCACCGTAGCTCAGGGCCAGATTCAGGGTCATCTCATCCAGATGCGCGGTGGCGCTCATGGCGTCATCGAGGGCGTTGCGAACGTCGGCAGGGAGCCGCTCCAACTGCCCGATGGCCGACAGCCGGATGCCGTTTTCCAGGAGCTCCTGTTTTTCGGTTTCGAGGAATTTTTTCAGGAGGGACATCAGGGCCGAAATTTCGGATCTCGGCCGCTGCCAGTTTTCGGTGGAAAAGGCGTAGAGGGTCAGAACACGGATACCGATTTCCCGGCAGGCCCGGGTAACGGAGCGAACGGTCTCCGCCCCCTTTTCGTGACCCTTGACACGGTTGAGCAGCCGGCGACGCGCCCAGCGCCCGTTGCCGTCCATGATGACGGCGACATGGACGGGGAGCCTGCGGGGATCGAGCCCGACCGATGATGCATTTGCCTCATCAGAACTCAAGGATTTCCTTCTCTTTTTCCTTGCAGATCGCGTCGATCATCTCGATGAACTCATCGGTGACCTTCTGGACCTGCTCCTGCCCCCGGAACGCGTCGTCTTCGGAGATGTCGCCGTCTTTTTTGAACCCTTTTAGAAGCTCGTTGGCATCGCGCCGGATGTTGCGGATCGCCACCCGGTGCTCCTCGGCGATTTTGTTGACCACCTTGACCAGGTCCTTGCGTCGCTCTTCGGTCAGAGGGGGGATGGTGATGCGAATGATCTTTCCGTCGTTGGAGGGGGTCAGTCCCAGATCCGATTTCAGGATCGCCTTTTCGATCTCCTTCAGGGCCGACACGTCCCACGGCTGGATCGCGATCAGCCGGGGTTCGGGCACCTGCAAAGAGGCCATCTGGTTCAAGGGGGTCAGGGTGCCGTAATAATCCGCCTTGATTCCGTCGAGCAAAGACAGGGAGGCCCGTCCGGTTCTCACCCGCTTGAGCTCGTTTTTCAGGGCGGAAATCGACTTTCCCATCCGGTCGCGCGTTTCTTCCAAGGTTTCATCGATCATGGCATTCACCCAATCTTCGTATTCCTTGTATGAAACTTCGGTCGGTATCCTATCAAATCCCCATCGATCCCCCTTTTTCAAAGGGGGACTTTATGCCTTGTATCTCCGCTCGGCCGAGCAGTAGCCCGAAGCACTCCCCCCTTTGGGAAAGGGGGGGATGGGGGGGATTTTTATGGGCTGCAGACAACCTGAGAATTCACGCGAATCCGGGGTTTCAGTTTTGATCAAACTGGCCGGCCCCGACAGCCAGCGAAGCGGCTTGTAAGGCAGAACCGATCCACTGCCCGTCCCGGGCCACTGAAGCGATGGCTATACCGAGATTCTGGAGCCGATGCACTCGCCGCAGACCACCTTCCGGATGTTGTCCTTCTCTTTGAGATTGAAAACCACCAGCGGAAGCCGGTTGTCCATGGCCAGCGAGATGGCGGTCATGTCCATCACGCTGAAGTGGTTCTCGATCACCTTCTGGTAGTCGATCTCCGGGATGAACCGGGCCCCCTTGTTGGTCGCCGGATCGCAGTCATAGAGGCCGTCGACCTTGGTGGCCTTGAGCAGAACCTGCGCGTGGATCTCCTGGGCCCGGAGTACGGCGGCGGTATCGGTAGTGAAATAGGGGTTTCCGGTGCCGGCGGCAAAGATCACCACCCGTCCCTTTTCCAGGTGCCGCACCGCCCGCCGGGATATATACGGCTCTGCCACCGCATGCATGGAGATGGCCGTCATCACCCGGGTCTGCAGCCCCTTTTTCTCCAGGATGGCCTGCAGGGCCAGGCTGTTGATGACCGTGGCCAGCATCCCCATGTGGTCTGCGGGGGTTCGATCCATCCCGTAGGTATCGGCACCGATCCCCCGGAAGATGTTTCCGCCGCCCACGACGACGGCCAATTCCACGCCCATTTCACAGACGCTGAGAATCTCGTCGCCGACGTACTGGATCATCTCAGGGCTGATGCCGAAGCACTCTTCGCCCATCAGGGCTTCGCCGCTGAGCTTCAGGACCACTCTCCGGTATTTGGGTGCGTCCAAGGTCAGGACTCTCCGATCTGAAAGCGGGTAAACCGTCGAACGGTGATGTTTTCGCCGATCTTGGCGATTGCATCGTTGAGCATGTCGGCCACCGTGATGTCCGGGTCGCGCACGTACGGCTGGTTGAGCAGGCAGCTCTCCTTGAAAAACTTGGCAAGCTTGCCTTCGACGATTTTGTCGACAACCTTTTCCGGCTTTCCGGATTCCAGCGCCTGGGCCCGGTAGATCTCCTTTTCCTTTTCAACCACGTCGGACGGGACATCTTCGGGCCGGATACCGACCGGGCTGCTGGCAGCGATGTGCATGGCG
>JASFPT010000154.1:0-9566 GCA_050115795.1 Desulfobacterales bacterium | reverse complement strand
AAGTTGAATCACAAGATTGAAAAGCGACATGATCGAGATTACACCCCTTTTGCTGGCCTATCTCGGGCTGGCTGCGATCGGACAATGGATTGAAATCCTTGCCGAAAAGTTTCAGGCACGCCGAATCGTCCAACGCCGGGGGCAAATCCCCGAGGCGCTGAACGGCTGGATCGACGCCACAGGACTGGCTCGCATCGAACAGTACAATCTGGACCGTCTTCGTTTCGCCAGGCGCCGCAGCCTCGCCAACGGAGCCGCCTTTGTCGTGTTGCTGGTGTCGGGCTTTCTGCCGGCCCTGGCCGACCGGATGGCCGAGTGGGGAGACATCGCCGGCGGTCTTGGGTTTTTTGCCGTTGTCGGCGGGATCCTGTTTGCCGTGGACCTCCCCTTCGACTATTGGCATGCCTTCGTTCTGGAAGAACGACACGGTTTCAACACCCGGACAAAGCGGATCTGGCTCGTCGACACCCTCAAGACCATCGTGCTGTCAGGGGTGCTCTTTGCGGCAGTGCTCAGCGCCCTTCTGCTGCTGATGCGAACCGCCGGCCCTTCGTGGTGGCTGCCGGCATGGGCGGTGGTGATCGCTTTTCAGACGGTGATGGCCCTGGTCTATCCGACATTGATCGCTCCGTGGTTCAACAAGTTCACCCCGGTCGACGACCCCGATCTGCGCGGCCGAATCCAGGCTCTTGCAGAACGGGCCGGGGTCCGGATCCGCGGCATCGACCAGATGGACGCCTCGAAAAGAACCCGCCACACGAATGCGTATTTTGCCGGCCTGGGAAAAACCCGCCGGATCGTATTGTACGACTCGCTGCTGGCCGCCCATGAAACCGACGAAGTGCTCTCGATCCTGGCCCATGAGATCGGGCACCTGAAAAAACGCCATATCCCGAAGCAGCTGGCGATGTGGGCCGCGGCCGGGCTTGCGATGTTTGCCGCGGCCGGTTTTCTGGTCGTCTGGCCGGGGCTTTATGCCGGATTCGGCTTTTCAACGCCGGTGCCGTATGTGGGCCTGCTTCTGGCCGGGATGATCCTGCAGGCGGCGGCGGTGTTCGCCGCACCGGTGCCGGCGGCGCTCTCCCGCCGCTTCGAGCGGGAGGCCGACCGGTATGTCGAATCGCTGGTCGGTTCCTCTGTCGGCCTGTGCCGGGCCTTGAAAAAAATGGCGAAAGACAACCTCACCAATCTCCATCCCCACCCCTTCTATGTCGCCCTGTACTACTCCCATCCGCCGATTGTGGAGCGATTGGAGCGGCTCGGGTGCGAGGTACCGCGAAAATAGAACGAATTCGATATGTTGACAAGCGCTCTATGTTGTCAACGGCCTTCATTCCGCTCACCACGGCACGACACGGAGGTCGTGCCCTGCGCTTATGTCGTGTCCCGGGGATGGCCGGGTTTCGGAAGGGACGCTTGAAAAGGGGCAGCCCGAGATCCGGAAAAAGACCGCCGATTTTCACGGCAGGGGGTGCTGCATCCAGACGTTGGGTTCGTCATAGACGCCCAGATCCGACGCCACGTCGATTCGGACCGGCTGCAGCGCGTCTCTGACGACATACGGCCCGGATTCGGGAAACACCATGCCGGTCCAGCGCTCCCACTCCGCGACCGTTCCTTTGATGGTCAACGTGCTGTCGACGCATTTGAGCACCGTGGCGCCAAGCCGCTGGTGGGTCCTGAGCCACGGATCGCAGAAAAGACCTTCCTCGTTTTTCCCCTGAGCGTATGCACCCGGTAATCCAATTTGCCTCTCCTTGTGCGAAGCAAAACCCATTGAGCGGTCTCATCAAAGCCTTTCTGCACCCGTACGGTTTCAAATTCACAGCTTTTTTCTTCCCGGCGGCATTCTCTGCGCTTGGGATACGCTCTATTTTCTTTCCCTGGTTACGGAGATGATCCTCGGGAAGAACATCGGCGTCTTTTTCCGGTATTCGACATACGCCTGCCCGAGACGCCTCACCAACTCCGGTTCCTCGATCGCCTTCAGCCACCAGACCATCAGCGCAATGAACGACGGCGTCAGGACGAAAACAAGGGTGGCCGACTCCAGCAAAACCCCCAGACCGAAAAGCAGGGTAAATACGCCGGCGAGCATCGGATTTCGGCTGTAGGCGTAAGGCCCGGAGACAACCAGCCGCGGCGGCGGGTTGACCGGGACAGGGGTCCCCCCGGCCCTGAGAAAACAGCCCACCGACCAGCCGATCAAAAAAGCGGCGGCAGCAAGCAGCGGCAGGGACAGCGCGATGTTAAGCCGCCCCGGGAAGAGATCTTCGATCCCCATCAGGTGATCTGCGCGCCGGGACAAAACGACGAAAAAGAGCAGCAGCAGGCCGAAAACCAGACCCCCGATCGGGGTGAACACCGCGCGGCCCCTTTTGCTGCCGGTGGCCGCACGATACAACAGGTCGATCCATCGGTCCTTAACCGTCATGGTTCTCCCTTTTCGGTTGGTTCCCGCTATTCGCTCCTTTTCCAATCGTATTCCATCTGCCTGGCGGTTTTCCGGGCCAGGGATGCGCTGTGCAGCCGTCCGACCAGGTGCAGGCTCATGTCGATCCCCGCCGAGATGCCGGCCGAGGTGGCGACCGATCTTTCGTCGACCCAGCGCACCGACGCGTGGACGGCCAGGTCCGGATAGCGTCTTTTCAGGCTTTCGATGTCGTCCCGGTGGGTGGTCGCGTTCTTACCGGCCAGCAGACCCGCCTCGGCCAGGAGAAAGGCGCCCGTGCAGACCGAGGCGACGATCTTGGCGGTCTTTGCCTGCCTTGCGATCCAGGCGACCACGCCGGCCTTGCGGATCTCGGCGTCGTGCACCCCGCCGGCCACGATCAGCACGTCGATGGGGGGATGGTCGTGAATTCCGTAGGCCGGCACCACCCGGTACCCGGCCCGGGCCGTCACGACCGTTCCGGTCTCCCCGATCAGAAACACCGTGAAGGGGCTTCCGTCCGGGCACACCCTCGAGGCGGTGGAAAACACCTCAAAGGGGCCGGAAAAGTCGAGCACTTCCGCCTGGTCGTAGATGTAGATGCCGATGTTCATCTTGCCGGTCCCTTTTGGTATTTTTCCACCAGTGCGGCCCGTTCGTCGTCCGAAAGCGATCTCACGTATGATTTCCACCCCGGGCACCAGCCGGTGTGCCACTTCCAGATCCGGCCCAGCAGCGACCGCGGGTTCTTGTCGTACTTCGCCCTGAATTTGCAGTTTTCACAGCTGCTCATCTTTTTCCTCTCTTTTCTTCGATCCGCAGCCGATCGAAACGGGGTCCGGATCGTATCGGCACAGCGCACGCTTGCACACATCGCCCGGATCCTCAGCAGACAAATCCCTGAAATGGATCGGGTCGATGAAATCGGTCATTATTCCCCCTATCCCGGTTATCGCACGCAATGGAGAGGGTGCCGTCTTTTCAGCGTTATTTTTGGTCTGTTTTTCTCAACGACCATGGCTGTAACGCTTGCCGACCAGCGACCGCCATGCCGGCGTCTGCAATACACAGCCGTCCGCCTCTTGTTCCATTCGAAGGTAAAGGGGCATCGGCAACGTGAGTGTCAGAATGTCGTCCCGAAAGCGCTTGTGCATGACCTCTCGGCCATCGACGTCCAGCATACCCAGCACAGCCCTTGGCGCGGCAAGATCTGCCTGGGCACAAGCGAAAGCGGTGATGCGGTTGCAGTCCGCTCCCTGGGGAACCTGGACTGGATCCGTCCCGGGCATGACCGATCCTGCGAGCGTCACCAGCACCGCCAGCTCGACCGGATTCACCGGGAAAAGGATACAGCCAAATTTTCCTTTTTTAAACTGAAGGGCACCATCGGGAATCGTATCGCTCCAGACCACTGCCACCGGGGCGAACTCCGGTTTTAAATTCCTCACGATTGCACTGTCCATTTTTCGCCACCTGAGAAATAAATCGGTTATGTCCGATTCGGCTTCGGAGTCTCCAGGTTTCCTTGTCGACCGGATCATGTCAACTTCCACGGTTGGGTGAAGTAGGTCTTCCGGACGTCGCCTGCCTTGGATTCGGCCCAGTTCTCCAGGCCCAGCTTTTTGATCAGGCACAGGTTGAACACTTTGATGTTGTGCGGAAGTTCCGCGGCCTTGTCTGCATAGGGGTGGAGATTGTCACAGGGAAACGCCTGGCAGTCCCCGCAAAAGAAATGCCCCCTTTCCTTGGCGCATTCGTAGGCCGCGCAGCGATGCGACTCCCCGAACAGGTAGCGCTGAAGCGGGATTTTCCCATTCTCAGCCCTGCATCCCCGGCATTGCATGATCTCCAGCGGAATGTCGTACTGCCTGGACCAGCGCTCGAGCTGGGCCTGTGCGTCCGGATTTTCCGGGGCAAGATAAAAGGCACAGTTGAAACAGTCGAGCCCGCAGGGGGCGGTCATCTGCAAGTAATCCATCTTTGTACCTCCTCTTCGTTTCCGATGCCGGAAGACGGACGGGCAGCCGTCGAAAAGGGCCTGGCGCCGATCACGAGAATTTTCTCTTCCTTGATTTTTCTTCCGTCCGGTTCATGCGGGATCGAAACCCGTCATTCTCCGCCTCCGGTTCGGTCAAGCGTCAATTCCGTCATCCTGAAATACTTCGGCGTACCGGGCACAACCGAATAGCGGATGACGATGGGCTCGTACCCCCGGGCCTCGATCTTGAGCGTGTAGTTTCCGCCGGGCAATCCGAAAAAACCGAAGCACCGGTTGTAGCAAAAATCAGACCGCGAGATGAGGTAGTCGTCGCTGACGATTTCCTCGCCCTCCGCCGCCTGGAGTGTGCGATGGATCCCGCTTCCTTCCAGGGTGATGGACTGCAGGTGAATCTTCCGGTCGGCCGACCGGAAGCGGTAGTCCGGCATCCCGACATGCCGGTCTTCGGCGTTCAAGGAGGCCGTCACGCATCCGCGGACCTCTCCGTCCGGAACGATGACAAAGTTCAATTCTTCGCTCCGGTCCTTGAGGATCGATACAGGGACAACTTTTTCGGTGGGCCTTCCCCCCACGGTAACGATGCTGGCGGAGTATGTCCCGGGCGGAAAGGGGCCGAGAATCTTGCCGTTGTCCCTTTCGCTCAGGTGCGTCACCGTTTCCGCGTCTTCTTCCCCGTCCCGTCGAAGGATGAGCGTGCTCAAGGGCCTCGGACTGTCGATGTCGTAGGTATAGTCGACTCGGACCTTGAGGTATCCACCGGAACGACGACCGGCCGCTTTCCGGCGTTCATCGACCGCATCGAGAATCGTCTTGTACTGGGACAGCACCGCTTTGCTGGAAAGGAGGCTGGTGTGGTCCTCGTCGAATGCAAAATTCATTTCCGCCTCGGACTGGGGCCGACGGTCCTGGAGGCTGGCCAGTGGACTCGTTCCATCGTTGTTCACCCCGAAAGGGGTTCGACTGCCCCTGTAGCCGTAGAACATGTAGAACCGGACCGATTCGGGCATCTTCAGCCGGTACAGGGACTGGATGAAATCGCCATCGGGCTGCATGTCGATCCAGCTGGGAATCACCACGGGCGATTGCCGGACGCCGTATTCGGCCATGGGATCGCCGCCCCACGGTGTTGCCAGGGATATGAACAGCTTCACGCAGGGAAACTTCCGGCCGTAATTGACGATGAAGGATCGGGCCACCAGCCCGCCCATGCTGTGGGCCGTGATGTAGATCCGGTTGAACTGGTATTTGCGCTGGAGATTCACCAGTTTCCAGTAGAGCAGGTACGACATGCTGTCGATGCGCGCACCGGTGGGATAATAGAAGAACCACGGTTGAAAACGGTTCCTGTCGATATGATCCGCGAAATACCGCCAGCCCTTCGGCGTGCCGGTGGCCCCGTGGATAAAGAGAATCGGCGTTTTTTCCGGATCGTAGTCTTCGAGAAAATAGATGTTGCCGCCCATCTTCCTGAAAAAGGAGATCGGCTCCCAGAAGCCTTCCACCCCGTAATGCTCGGAGAAGCGTTCGTCGTCCAGGTCCACGACCGCACCCGCCTGCCGGCTGCGAAGTGCTTCAGGCGAGACCGGCGCGATCCGCAGCCCGTAAGGGGCGGCGATGCCATTCCCGTTTTCCGGAACGACGATATTGATGTCGAACACCACGCCGACCGACGGCGCACGGACCGGGTCGGGAGCGCCGTACTGGCCGGCCGGCTCGCCGTCGTCGTAGACGAGGTTGCGGTTGTCGTCCCGATAGGCAAAGACGGTATAGGCCCCTTGGGCCACCATGAGTTCATACTCCCCGGACTCGTGCAGCACTGTGTAGTGGGCGATCTTCTTTTCTTGGCCCACCGGCCTGGCGGCCACGATGATCGGCCCCTTTTTAGAATGCGCGGCCTGAACCCGGCCGACGATGACGGTCGATGCCAGACTTTGGTCGATGTCTTCTTTCAATTGGACCAGGGTGCAGCCCGTCATGACGAAACAGGAAAGAAAAAAAAGAAGGCTCGATATTTTCAGAAAATAGTCGCTCATACTGGTTTTCTTTTCCGACTTGGGTGTCGCGTTGTATATCCCACCGTGGATGATCATGCGGCCTCGGTCTAAAAACCTAAGAATGGCTTGATGTTTGAGGGCACCAGGCCGGCCTTTTCGGTGTACGGATGGCGACGGTCGCATGGGGAAATGCTGCAAAAGCCGCAGTATCCGATCTTCTTTATCTTTGCACATTCATAGATGGCACAGCAATGGTCGTCGCCGAAAAGATGGCGCTGCAATGGGACCTGTCCGGCCTGGGCACGGCAGCCGCCGCAAATCATCGCCTTGGCGGGAATGTTCAGGGCCGCGGACCATCGTTGAATCTGTTTCATCGCTGCCGCGTTGTCACGCGCCAGAAAGTGAATACATCCGGAGCATTCCACTCCGCAGGGCGCGATTACAGGGTCATGATCCATGTCGAGGCTTCCTTTTGGTGTTCTTCATGAATGCCGATCCATTTCGACCCACACCGTGTGGTGGACCATACCGAATTCCTTGAAGGCGGCGGCGAGGCGCAGCCCGATCCGGCTCCCGCCGCTTTTGGCCGTTTTCCCTTCATGAGACAGAATAATGCAATAATCCGTATCGATTTTCTCGCGATGGAAAACCCGGATTCCTTCATTCCGGTTTTGCCTTGCGGCATCTTCCATCAGTCCCATCACGGCAGCGGCCAGGGCCTTCGGGGTTCCGCCGGTGGATCGGACCGCGATCACTTCCGTCCATTTCATATGGGTTGCCTTTCCTCCAGGGAGCCCGCAGAAGGACCCGCGGATTTTTGGAATTTCATCAGAAACGAGCGAATCGTGCGGGCCCTTCCTTCCAACCTGCCGATTGTGGAAGGGCGGTTGAGACGCGAGAGCCGGGCCACCCTCACCTCCTCCAGTATTTCCGCGTGACGCTGTCGGGCCAGGAGTCTTAAAAAGTAGTCATTCATTTTCTGTTGCCCTTCAAGTCATGGGTTTCCGTACGGACCTTCTTCAATCTGCACGGAACACATGAGCAAAGATCGGGCCAGGTTTATATCGGCTGCAAATCCAGTTGGTTAAGCACAGAGGAGGTATCGCGTTGTGGTATTTCATAATTTTTATTGTGGTAATCCACAAGATGGGATAATTTTGCCAAATACCACAATTTGATCGAGCGAATGCTCACCCTCGGAGAATCCAAATGATCGACGAAAACGAATTCTTCCGAAACATCACCCTGCGGCTGTGCGGCAATCTCGAAATCGAAGAGGGGCTTTTCGCCTGCATGGCGTACCTTTCCCAACACATGCCCGCCGACCATATCTACCTCGAGAGCTACGAGGAAGACCTCGGTGCCATGCGGTACGTCGCCCGGGCCAATGCGAAAAGAGGCGAACGGATGAACGTCCTGGTTCCGCTTTCGGCGGAAGCCAGGGCGCGGGCGGAAGTCAATGTGCGGCAAGTCAGGAAGAAGCCGGACCCCTTTTTCATGAGCAACAGGTCCGACGAAAACCCGATCGCCCGGGATCTTCTCAAAGCCCTGGGCCACCCCCCCTCCTCGATTCTCGGCATTTCACTCTCTATCGGCGGGCAGTTCGCCGGTGCCGTCGTGCTGACCGCTGCGGGCTACGATCGTTTCAATGCGCATCACGCGAAGCTGTTTGCGACCCTCAAAGAGCCGTTTTTCGTGGCCATGTCCAACGCCCTGAAGCATCGCGAGGTGCTCAAGCTCAAGGACCTGCTGGCCGACGACAACCGGTTTTTGCAGGGCGAGCTTCGCCGCATGTCGGGAGACGAGATCGTCGGGGCCAATTTCGGACTCAAGCCGGTGATGCACAAGGTGCAGCAGGTGGCGACGCTGGACAGTCCGGTCTTGATCCTGGGAGAAACCGGCACCGGCAAGGATGTGATTGCCAATGCCATCCATTACGCTTCGGCCCGCAGCGACGGGCCTTTTGTGAGCGTCAATTGCGGCGCAATCCCGGATTCGCTGATCGACAGCGAACTTTTCGGTCATGAAAAGGGGGCTTTCACCGGCGCGCTGTCCCAAAAACGGGGCCGCTTCGAGCGGGCCGACAAGGGGACCATTTTTCTGGATGAGATCGGTGAGCTGCCGCCTGCCGCCCAGGTAAGGCTCCTGCGCGTCCTGCAGAGCCGGGAGATCGAACGGGTGGGCGGTGCAAAAACCATCTCCCTGGACATCCGCATCATCGCCGCCACCAATCGAAACCTGGAAAAGATGGTGAAGGAGCGGCTGTTTCGGGAAGACTTATGGTTTCGGCTGAACGTGTTTCCGATATCGATTCCGCCGCTTCGCCGGCGAACCGGCGACATCCCCGCCCTGGTCCGGCATTTCATCGAGCGCAAGGCTAAAGAGCTGAAACTGAGAGACACCCCCGACCTTGCCGCCGGCGCGATCGAGATACTGACGGCCTACGGCTGGCCGGGCAACGTGCGGGAGCTTGAAAACGTGATCGAACGGGCATTGATCCTGCGCCCGGACGGTCCGCTGCAATTCGACGATCTGGGATCTTCCCTGGTGAAACCAACAGTGGCGGCTACCCGTCGCGTCGACGGCGAACCCCTTGAGCTCGATGTGGTGGTCAAGCGCCACATCCAGCGCATCCTTTCGCAGACCGGCGGCAAGATCCACGGCCCCGGCGGGGCTGGGGAGCTGCTGGGCATCAACCCCAACACCCTTCGCTACAAGATGAAAAAGCTGGGGATTCCGTTTCGAAAAGAAAGACACCGGTAGGGAACAAAATAAAGGAATTGATCACTCCCTTTCATTTTTTTAGCCCGCAGGTCGGGCTGAACTTGTGAAGCCCGACGTTCTCAACCCGGTTGTCGGGCTTCGCTGCGCTCAGCCCAACCTGCGAGCTACGCGCTGATCCTTTGTGCGGCAATTTTGGGCGAAATGACGCAACATGCACGGGCGGGGATAAACCCCGCCCCTACCTGCCGGGCTTCGGCGGCCTCGTAGGGGCGGGCTTTACGCCCGCCCGTAGAAAGGTTTCCCAAGAAAAAATCGCTCAAGTTCAGTTAAAATGCTCCCTACCCCCCGAGGCGCAGCATCCCGACCCCGAGCAGGGTCAGCACCGTGGCCCCCAATTTGACGATGTCGAGCCGTTCCT
>JASFPT010000153.1:0-9640 GCA_050115795.1 Desulfobacterales bacterium | reverse complement strand
AACTACAAAACTAGGCAGTCTTCTCGCAATGCACGACAGCCCGGGCCAGCATCCGCATGTGGCCTTTTTCAGCCTGGGCGATCGACAAAAAGGCGCTTCTGGCCGGGGCGTCTTTGCTTCTTTCGGCGACGGTCCGATACAGGTCGTAGGCTGAATACTCGATGTGCAGCGCCAGTTCGATGATGTTCATGCACAGGTTGTCTTGGAAGCGATCCATCCGCCCCAAGGCGTCTTCCAGCGTCTCGCCCCCCTCCAGGATTTCCCCGGCCAGCCCCTCGAACAAATCCTCAAAGGGCGGCGGGGCCTGGCGGGTCTCTGCCCAGTGCCGGAAGACGTTACGGGCGTGGGCGGTTTCCGCTTCCGCCAGCTTTGCAAGGGTTCGGACCAGGGCGGTGCCGGCGGCCTTTTCCATCGCGGTTCGGTAAAAACGCCATGCCCCTTTTTCCAGGTCCATTGCGGTGTATAGAAGCGCCGGAAGGCTCCCGGCCGTGTCGAACACCTGTACCCGGGGAAAATCGGGAATCTTCTTTCCTTCCCAGGCCAGGATGCCGCCTTGCAGGTTGTAGACGTTTTTCACGGTGACCTCGGCCTCTGCGGCAAGGGATGCAGCGGCCATCGATCGGGCCCCGCTGCGGCAGTAAAAGACCAGGTCCCGGTCCTCCGGCAGTTCGAACAGCTTTGTCTCCAGCTCCGGCAGCGGCAGGAGAAAACCGCCGGGGATGTGGCCGGCTTCGTATTCGCCGGGTTGGCGGACGTCGATCAGCAGGTAGTCGTTCTCATGCCGCCCGTCCATGAAGGTTTGGAGCCCTTCGAAGGTCAGGTTTTTGACTTCCGGATCGTCCATATTTTCTCCTTGGCGGCATTCGATGCCGCAGTCGCTATTTGGCGGGTGAAACTGCCGAGCTTTTAAGCTGTTGGCTCCTGAGCTGTTGAGCCAATGCAAAAGAAAAGTCTTCCTAACCCCCTCTTTATCGCTCAGCAGCTTATCAGCTCAAGAGCTGAACAGCTGAACTGATGCACAGCGCCGATTCTCTTTTTTTCAGCCTGTCCCATCGGCCCGCAGTGACTTGCTCATCTTCCCCCGCAGTTCCTCGTTTTCATTTCGCAGCCGCGCCAGCTCCAGGGACCGGACGATGCTGAAAAGGATGCGGTCCTTTTTAAACGGCTTGGTGATGAAATCGGTGATCCCCTCCCGGACCGCTTCATCGGCAATCTCCTGGGAGCCGTAGGCGGTGATCAGAATCACCGGAAGTCGCGGGGCGATCTTCTTGATCTCGGAAAACAGCTCCAGGCCGTCCATCCCGGGCATTTTCAGGTCGGTGATTACCAGGTCGAAAGGCTCCTCGGAGAGCCGCTTGAGGCCCTCGGAGGGGGTGTTTGTGGTCTCCACGCGACAGCCCGTGTTGTCTTCGATGAGCATTCGAAGCATCATGAGCATATCGGCTTCGTCGTCGATGACCAGAATCATTTCCGCCATTTCCGACTCCTCTCGTTGTTCCACTCTGAGCGCTTGGCCCAGATCCTTACAGTAATGCGAAGCCGCATGTGATTGTCAAACCCCATGGGATATCGAAACCTTGTTCCGACAGACGCCCTATGCGTCTGTTTGCTTCCTTTCATCGCTTGCGGGCAAGGTGATGGAAAAACAGGTCTTTCCCGGTTCGCTTTCGGTCGCCACCCGGCTGGTGACGCGGATGTCCCCGCCGAACTTCTGGATCAGGCCGTAGCTGACCGAAAGGCCCAGCCCCGTGCCTTCGCCGACGTTCTTGGTGGTGTAAAACGGCTCGAAGATCTTTTCCAGATTCTCGGGCGGGATGCCGATGCCGCTGTCGGTGAAGTCGATCTGAACCTGCCGGCCGGCTTTGCGGGCCGAGATGGCCAGAACGCCGCCGCTTTCCATGGCGGCCGAGGCGTTGTTGATGATGTTCAAAAACACCTGCTCCAGCTCCGAGGCGTTTCCGGTGACCGGGGGCAGATCGTCGGGGATGTCGGTTCTCAGGGTGACCTTCCGGGTCAGCAGCGTGTTGGCGACCATGTCGAGCACCTTCTGGAGCTCGGCGCCGACATCGGTGGCGGTGATCTCCCGCTGGGGAAGCCTGGCGAAGGTCAACAGATTCTCCACGATCCGCTGACAGTTTTCCCCCTGCCGTTCGATGGCTTTGAGGATTTCGTGGTCTTTGGTGCCTTCCGGCTCCCGTTCCAGGAGCATTTCGGTAAACCCGAGGATAATGGCGATGGGATTGTTGATCTCGTGGGCCACGCCGGCGGACAGTTCGCCCAGCGCCGCCAGCTTCTGGGCGTTGAAAAGCTGGGATTCGACCCGACGTTGCTCGGTGGTGTCCCTTGCGATCATCAGAATCGACGGGATTTCCGATTCGCCGTCCATGGTTTGATGAAAAACGACCCGGTTGAACTTGATGTCGAGCCAGAGGGTCCGGCCGTCGACGTCGACGGGGCATTCCACGGAGACGGGGCCTTCCCCGGCCTGGACCCTTTCCAGGGCATCGAGAATCCGCTGCGGATCTTCGAACCGGACCATGTCCACGATCCGCTTTCCGGTGGCCCCCCGGATCGGCTGGCCGGTGAGCCGGGTCCACTGCTGGTTGAAGGTCCTGACCCGCCCCTTGCGGTCCAGGCCGCAGATCAGATCGTCGGCCGACTCCACCAGCGACCGGTACCGGGCCTCGGAGTTTACCAGCCGCGTCGCGTAGTCGTGCAGGTCCTTGGTCTTGATCTTCACCTCCCATTTCAGGGCATGGATCCACTGCATTTCATAGGAGCGAAGAAACAGGAACAGGATCAGCACGACCACGGTCAGTACGCCCTGGATGACGGCCTGACGAAAATAAACGCCCTGAATGACGTCCTGGACCTCCGAGATGGGCGCCGCTACCGCCACCGACCAGATCCGTTCGGTGTTGGCCGCCCCCAGGTGGACGGGTGAAAAGGCGATCAGCTTCTCGGTGCGGCCGATTTTGCCCCGGTGCCACCCGGAGGTGTATTCGGCGGTTCCCTCCAACCCCTGGAGCATCTTCTCCTTCTGGAGGAAATTGATCTTCTTGAAGGATATCTGCGGGTCTTCGGCCTGGCGGACCTCGAAAGCGTTCTGACCGATGAATTTGCTCTCAAGATGGTAGAGGAAGGTGCCGTTCTGGTCGATGACCCAGGCGTAGCCGGTCTTGCCGGACCGGATCGGGCTGACGACCTTTTCGGCCAAAGCCCCGGCGTCGAGGGAAAAGACCAGCACCCCGGCAAAGCGATGGGTCGGTTCCGGGTGGGCTTCGTCCGGGGAGATCTGGTAAACGGGCGTTGCCATTACCATGACCAGGCCCTTTTGGCCGTTTTCAAGGGTGCCCGGTTCAACGGCGGAGGCATACACCCGGTTCTTGTTTTCCGGATCCCGGCACCAGGAGACGTAATCCGGCAGCGGTTCGGCCCGCTCCTCGCTGTAAGCGGCCTGGTTGGCGTTCAGAACGAGGGCGCCGGTGCCGTCGGCGTCGATCAGGGTGATCTGGAACACCTGCAGATCCCGGACCGAGGAAAGGGAGGTCTTCATCCGGTTTTTCCAGGAAACCGTCTCCAAATACTGAATCGACGGCGACAGGCTCAGGGTGAGCAGCTCCCGTTTCAGGGCCTGGAAATACTGCTCGATGGTGCTGGCGGCGTGGCGGGCCAGATACAGCTGCTGGGTGTTGAAGTCCTGGTTGATCCGCTGTTTCATTTCCCGGGCGGAAAAGACGCCCATGACGATGGCCCCCAGCAGCAGCCCCACGACAATCACCAGCACCACCCAGAGCTGCAGCTTGGGCCGAGCGGAACCGCCATGGCTTCTGCTGCTTCCGGTCGGGGCACCGTGTTCCCGGGGCGTGCCGGCGCCTTCGTTCACCGCAACTCCTCCCGCGCGTGCGCCTCGATGTCGGCGGCCATCTGCCGGTAGTACCAGTCGACCATCTTGTCGTTGTACATCACCATGTCCATCTGGCGGGTGTGAACGAGGATATGCCCGAGGACGCGGAGCCGGTTTTCGATGATGGGCCGGGGGTTCGACTCGATCCGGGCAAAGACGGTTTCCCCCCGTGCCTCGACCCTGAAGTCGAATCGTTCCAGCAGCCTTGCGATCAGCCGCGCCCGGCGCTGTTTCCGCCCGTCGTCGGCCCCGCCGCCGGTGAAGACGAAACTGATGTAGTTCTGGGTGTCGGACTCACCGATAAACGACTCCACGGTGGAAAAGTGAAACCCGAGACGGGTGCTCATGTTCAGAAAATCCGCGGCGACCAGGATGTAGTTCCGGTCCGCCATGCCGTGGTTGACGGTCGGTTCGGTGTCGGGGTTGGTCATGGCGCTCATGATCGTGGAGAGAAACCCCTTGGTGTCCACCGGCGGGGGCCCCTTCCATGCAACGGCGGTCATCCCCTGCCACAGGGCCTGCATCGGTATGGAGGTCAAATCCTCGACGCGGACCGTCTTTCGCCGGCTTTTTTTCCGGATGCCGCCGCCCAGGTCGATTACCCACCACTGCAGGGGCATGTCCGCCACCAGCTGCCGGGCGGATTGGTCTGAAAACCAGCCTTCCTGGGAAAGGGAGAACATCGTCCGCAGCGCCGCCTCGTGGCAGAAGCGGGTGATGTCGTGCAGCGTTCGACATCCCTGGGGGCTGAAGTCGGGGCTCCTGGGATCGGTCAGGTGCAGGGGGGTGATATGGGTCAGAATTTCTCTGAGCTGCCGGAGCACCGGGACATCCTGCGGGCCCTTGTTTGGGCGGGGGCGATTCAGCACCGCCTCCACCCGGCCCTCGTATACCGTCGCGTAGACGGCGTCGACCGTCACCTGGCTTCCGGCCTCCAGGGCCCGGGTCGCCGTTTTCGTGTTGAACAGTGTCGGCACCCGGTATTCCCGGGCCACGGTGGCCAGGTGGCCGAGTGGCGTTCCGATGTCGGAGACGACGGCAGCGGCCTTTTTCAGCAGAACGGCAAATTCCGGATGGCTGTGACGGATGACGAGGATATCGCCCGGGTCGAATCCGGCGGCGTCCTCCGGCCGGGACAAAATGTTCACCCTGCCGGCAGCCGCGCCCCGGCAGATCACGGTGCCGCCTTCCAGCAGCACCCGGTGTCCTTCGATCTTCGGCCGCTTCCCCTTTTCGGCGATCGTCGGCGCTGCAGCCCGCAGGGGGCGGCTCTGGAGCAGAAAAATCCGGCCGGCACGGTCGACGGCCCACTCCACGTCCTGGGGACCTCCGAAAAGGGACTCCAGGCGCCTGCCGACGTCGACGAGAGACCGGATCCGGTCCTCGTCCAGGCAGGGCAGCCCCACGCTGCCTGCGGCCAGGACCTCTTCCCGCAGTCCCTGGTCGGCGTCGCAGACCAGCTTCCGGTCCTGCCGGCCCGATTCCCGGACGAGGATTTCCGGATCGCCGCCCTTTCTCACTTCGTAGACATCAGCCGGCACCGTTCCGTCGACGGCGTATGGGCCCAGGCCCCGGACGGCGTTGATCAGAACCCGGTCTTGGGCGACGGCAGCCGGATCCCGGCTGTAGAGAACGCCGCTGAACCGGGCCTCCACCATGGACATGACGCCGACCGCCATGGCCATGTTGTCGATCCGAAACTCCTGGTCCTTGAAGTAGAACACCGCCCGGGGGGAGAAGAGACTGACCAGAATGCCTTTGTATGCGGAAAGCAGCCCGGAAAAAGGGACGTTGAGCTCGCTGTGGTACTGGCCGGCAAAGCTGGCCACGATATCTTCCTGGAGCGACGAGCTTCGAACGGCCACTTTCAAATCCGGGCGGCCGCACCTGCGGCAGAGGTCCGCATAGGCCGCTTCCACGGCCGAGGAGACCTCCGGCGGCACTTCTCCGGAAAACACGTTGGTCTGGATCTGCTTTGCGGTGGCCTGAAGGGCGTCGTAGTCGCGGACGTCAAGGCGGTCCAGGAGGCTTTCCACGAAGGCGCCGATGCGGTTGTGGCGCATGAATGCTTTGAAGGCGGTGGTGGTGATCACAAAGCCGTCGGGAACCTGGAAGGCGGCTTCGCGGGCGATTTCCCCGAGCTGTGCGAATTTTCCGCCTACCGCCGGCAGATCGGTTCGCTTCACCGAATCGACGGGAACGACGTACGGTCCGTCGGGCACTTCGATTTTCGGGTCGATCTGCGCCTGAATTTCGCGCGTGCAATGCTGATAGGGGACGATCAGGTCGGCGTATCGATTGTCGGCCATGAAGTTGAGCCGACCGATGATATGCTCGATGCCGCTCAGCACCTCCCGGCAGGAGGCACGGATGTAGGCTCGGTCGAAGAGATACTCGCCGCCGGCCTTTTCCTGCATGTCGCCCATGGTCTGAAGCACCACATGGTTGTGGTGCAGCAGCTCCCGGAAGGCGTGGTAGTATTCGGTGAACAGCCGGCTTTCGTCCTCGTTCCGGGCGGCTTTTTCCCGCTTTTTCCCCAGACGGTCCAGCAGCGTCGTGATTTTCGACATGACAGGGGCTCCTCCGCCCCGGCAGCGCCGGGGCGGCGGAATGCTCAGAGCTTTAAAACGGCGTTGCTGACCTCCTGGAACAGATCGCCCATGCGCACAACGCCGGTCAATTTGCCGTTTTCCATGATCGGCAGCAGGTAGGTGTTTTCCTGAAGCAGAACGTGGGCGGCTTTCAAAATGCTGTCTTCGGCATCACCCATGGCCTTCACCCGGGACATGAACTGCTCGATCGGCAGCGCGAGCCGTTTCTGGCTCCCGGACGTCAGCAGGTCGTCCCAGAAGACCGGCACGCCCTCTTCGTAGTGCTCGGCGAATTTCGGCACCAGGCCCCGGATAATGTCCTTCTGGGAAAGCATCCCCACCAGCTTATAGGCCTCGTCGAAGACCAGCACCGTGTGGTGGCCGGTTTCGTAGGCCAGGTTAAGCTGGGCGATGGCCTCCCGCAGCGTCCCCCAGTAAGGCATATGGGGGTAAGTGCTCAGCGGGATCAGCAGGTCTTTCAGTCGTTTTTCGGTATCGCTCATCGGTCCTCCTTGCTGGGGAAAGCGGAGACCGCCGGGGTCAGGCAGACCGGCCGCCGGCCAGCTCTCCCATCTTCCGGTAGGTCGCGATCAGATCGAGCAGTTCCCGGCTCGGTTCCAGGCCGTATTGCCGATGCAGGTCGAGCAGCTTTTCGCCGACCTCCTCGATGGTACGGCAGTGTGCAAGGATCTCTTCCGGCGCCTTGGCGCGGGTCGCTTCGGTCTTGGCCTCCATGATCCGGGCCGTCAGTCTCTTGCCTTCCTTTGCAAAGGCTTCGTTGCAGGAAAGGCAAAGGCCCGAGTCTTCCTCGATTTTCAGGAAAAGGCCCTTTTTACCGCATTTGCTGCACTGGGGCATGTTCTCCTCCGTTTGTCGGGTGCAGGCTCGCAGGTTCGAGCCGCTACTGGGTTCCCTTCATCATGACCGCTTTTGCCGTCTCCAGCAGACCTTCCGGAAATCCGACGATGTTGTAGATGACGAGAAATTCGACCACCCAGGTCAGGACCATCGACAGGATCCAGAGGATAAAGCCGAACTTGATGAAGTCCATCGGGTGGATCATCTTCTCGCCGGTGTCCGGATATACGCCGAGCCCGTAGACGATGGCGTTGTTGGGGGTTCCAACGATGAGAAAGTGGGCAAAGGAGGTGGCAAAGGCCACCCCGAGGCCGACGGCCCAGGGCTCGCCGGGGACGTTGGTCATGATCCCCATGGGGATGACGATGGGGCCGAGCAGCGCCGTGGTGCCCGCATCGGACATGAAGTTGGTCATCAGGCCGGAAAGACCCGAGAGCCCCACCCACAGACCGATGCCTTTGCTCATGTTGAACGTGCTGAGGATATCCAGGAAGCTCTGGGCCAGCCAGAGGGCGGCGCCGCTCTCCTTGAGCAGGGCGCCGAGGGTCAGGGCGCCGCAGTACATGAACCAGGCGTCCCATGAAATGCCGCCCAGGATCTTTTTCCAGTCCGTGGTGCGGAAGATCACCGGGATCAGCAGCGCCAGCAGGGAGGGACCGCCGAGGCCGAGCTCTTCGCCGCCGATGATCCAGAGCGCCAGGATCAGCAGCAGCATGCCGAAGGTGACGTACTCGGCATAATTCATCTTGCCCATCCGCCGGGTTTCTTCCTTGATCGCCTTCAGACCCGGGGTGAGATCCCTGGTTTTGATCTTTCGGCCGAAGATCGCCAGCATGTAGATCGCCACGGTGACGCCCAGTATCGGCACCAGGGGGAGGCCGTATTTCATCCACGTGAAAAAGTCCATCGGGACCTGGTACTCGCTCCAGAACCCCATCATGATCACGTTACGGCCGCCGGCGGCCGGGGAGCCGACGCCGCCCACGTTCAAGGCAAAACAGAGGGTGAACATCAAAAACTTGGCCAGCGCCGGATCGTGGACCAACTTGCCCTCGGGGCTGTTGGCCCGGACCGCGCCGAAGTATACGGCGGCCATGACCGGGGTCATGAAGGCGCACATGGCATGGGCGGAGATAAACGACCCGACGACCGACATGCTGATGCACAGCACAAAGACGGGGACCAAAAACCCCCGGGTCCATCCCAGCAGCCAGCTTGCCAGACGCTTGTGCAGGCCGACGTCCACCACGGCGACCCCCATGGCCAGCACGCCGAGCAGAAACATCGGCGCATCGCCGGCAAATGTTTTCCCGATCATCGACCGGGGGAGAAGGTGGAGAAAGTAGGCCAGGGTCGGCATCAGGATACCCGTCAGACCGATCGGAATGGCCTCGGTGGCAAACAGGATGATCGCCATCGGGATGATCCCCATCACCGTCATGGTCTTGTTTGCGGCGTCTTTCACATCGTGGGCGATTTCCCAATTGATCATCTTTTCGGCAAAGCCGTATTTTTCGACGACCTGGACCATCGATTCAGGAGTCGGCAGGATAAAACCGATCAGAAGGAAAATGGCAACTGCGATGCAGAGCCATAGGGTCTTGTTGGCCAGGATGCCGCCGCCGCCAGCATCGTGCTCGATATCGTGACTCATGCAGTACTCTCCTTTTCGTTAAGATGGGCGGTGTCCGGTTGATCAAAACCGCGGTGGCGAGTCGATCTGCCGCAACTAGACCTCACCTTTGAGTTCGCATTCCTTCATCAGGCCGAAAACGGTCATGAACACATCGGTGCGCCTCAGGATGCCGACGATTTTTCCCTCTTTGACCACGAGCAGGCCCAGGTGAACGGGGGTCATGACAAACTGGTGGATGGCTTCGCACAAGGAAGCCTCGGCATCCACCTTTTCCCCCTCTTCCGGGGTGTACATGAAGTCTTTGACCTTGATCCGGGCGCTTTTGGCGCACATGTCGACCAGAGAGCTGTCGCACAGATGATAGGTTTCCATCATCGAGCGAATGAACTCGGGGCTGAAGCCGGCCCGGGCAATCGATTTGGTGTCGCCGATGTTCTTGTAACGGGGTTCCAGCGCCCGGAGCACGTCGATATGGCCGATTTTCCCGACCACTTCCCCCTTGTCGCCCAGGACCAGCACGGCCCGGTGCATGAACTGGTGCTTTTCAAGGTTTCGCCGCTGCTGGGCGGCCTCCAGGGCCATGACGGCATCAAAGAGCGTGTCGTTTTTTTTAACCGTCGCATACTCTTCCAGGGGGACCATCAGATA
>JASFPT010000152.1:0-9646 GCA_050115795.1 Desulfobacterales bacterium | reverse complement strand
TTTACCTGTGGTGGGTGTAGCTCAGTTGGTAGAGCACCGGGTTGTGGCCCCGGTTGTCGTGGGTTCAAGTCCCATCACTCACCCCACATAAAAAGATCCGCTCCGCGTATTTTTTTATAGATGCGGCTTCACCGCTGTTTTTATCAAGGCGGGCTGCAAAGCAAAAAGCCCAAGTTCAAGGCGTGCAAGGACCGAGGAGCGAGGCGTACTTATCGTACGCCGCAGCGACGAGGAACGCAGCACAACGCAGAAATTGGGATTTTTGCGCAGCAGACCGGGCGCCCGTAGCTCAGCTGGATAGAGCGCCGGACTTCGAATCCGTAGGTCGCAGGTTCGAATCCTGCCGGGCGTACCATAAAAAGAAAAAAGCGCCGGTGGCGGCACGCCTTCGGCGCTTTTTTCTTTTATGACAATATCCCATGGATATCATACTGGTTTTTCTTCAGTTCGTCAGAAATTTGCGTTGAAGGGAAAGGTGGCAACCTGTTCGGGAATCTGGAAGTACTGAATCCCTTGGGATTGCCACCTTTCCAGGAAGGACAAGGACCGAGTGCAGCGAATTTTTCAACAGCCTGCTGCGGAGGTCGCTTCCCGATAGAGAGCTTGGGTTGCCGGGCTCGGCTCCGTCCCGAATCTGGCCTTCAATACCCTGCAACACCTGGAATAAATTTCTATTGCTTCCGTTTTCCTGCCCAGTCTGTTTAAGACGCGAATGTAAGCTTGGTAAACGTTTTCTACCGATTCCTCGATATCCAGGGCGTGTTGATAAAGACGTAAAGCTTCGTTTGGCCGGCCGTTCTCACACAGATACCACCCCAACTCGAGTATGGACTGGACAAATTTGCTTTTGAGTCGCTCTGCATACGAAACGGACAATTCAGCTACTGCGTGAGCCTCCATCGGACCGGCATAAAGGGAAACGGCCTTGCCGAGCATCTCCGCTTTTTGGGCGGGTACGCCGGAGGCCATGGCCTGATCGTGCAATTCCTCGAAAGCCCAGCAGTCCACCCAGCAGCATTGTCGAGAGAGAACTAAATATCCGTTTTCATTTACAATAGCTCCTTCTTTTTTCAGCAATTTACGCAAGCGGTGCAGGGTGGTGTTCATGTTCTGCTGGGCTCGGTCTCCATCCGTGTCAGGCCATAGAAGATCGGCGATCATCTCGCGCGTCATGCCCTTGCTGCCCGCGCAGATCAATGTTGTAAACAAATCCATCGTTTTTCTCGGTGTCTTCTTGGGCGACAAGGCAATCAACTTTCCGTTGCGGTAGATTTCAAGGCGTCCCAGTGTGTAGAGTTTCATGTCATAAGGCCAGAAATCGCCGGGAAAGCATACCGATGGGGGCGGCAGTTGATTTCTATGGATGAGTTCGGCAACAAACGTCGTTTCAATGCCGTGTTCCAGGGCCAACGCGCATAGTTCGGGCATTCTGTTCCGATTAAACCCAAAAATAAAATAGCATCCGTTTTCGGCAGCAGTGGAAAATGCGTTGTGCAGATGACCGAGCGCATCCATCCGCCGGCCCCCGATGATGTCTCTGTCTGCGGCAGTCAATTCAAATATAAATTTTAGGAGAGGTACATTTTGGATAATGTTCATGGCCGCCACCCGATCCAGGTCAGACTGCGCCCCGGAGATGTCTCCCAACCGCAGCATGGCCTGCGCCCGAATGAGTATCATGTAGGCAAGATTGTATGGCGTGCCGCACAAATCCAACAATTCCAGATTACTGTCCGCCAGGACTTTGGCCTTATGGATGTCATCCGACAGAATCGCAGCCCAGGTCGACAGGGCATAGTAGTTCGTCCAATCCCACCTTGCATCGGGGGGGATGTGATCCGACAATTTTTGAAGATATTCATCGGCTTCTTCAACCCTTCCGAGCAGCAAGATGCCATACACGCTCCCGGAGATCACGAGTGAATCATAGATGTGGATTCCGGTCTCTTCGGCGCACTGCAATGCCTTTTCACATTGCCGAAGGCACTGCTGCGGCAGCCCTTCCCCCAAAAGACACATCCCTTCATTGGCGGCCCAGAGCGCCTGAAGGACAGGCTCCTGGCCCAATTGCTTCATCAAGGCATCCAGCCGTCCCCTCAGGGCTGTTGCCTTGTTCACCTGACCAAACAAGTTATAGGAAAAGCAAAGCACGTTCAAAAGGGCCGCGATGGTGTAGGTATCCGTGGAAACCGCCAGAAGATGCTCGCCTTTCTGCTGCCAGCGGGGCATATCCGGGTGATTCGGCCGGCGCCATAAAAATGCGCCGACCATGCCGGAGCAGAATCGACCGTACAAATTAGGGTCGACTTCATCCGAAAGATGGTGTGCGATCCGCAATCCCTCTTCTATCCATTTATCCAACGCTTTAAAATCGGAACGGATCAAGAAAAACGAATCCACGACATCGCACCAACTCATCACCTGGCCTAAAATGTCGTCTGCGGATTTGAAGTCTTCGAAGGCCTGGACGCATCTTTCTTGCCCCTCACGCGGTTGGTCGGGCATCCGGGTGATACCGCTCCACAGCAGCAGGAAGGGGTTACTTTCGCAAACAGTCGGTGGCACCTTGCCGAGCCAATCGGTCAGGGTCTTGAATCGGCCCTGGGCGGCCAACTCCGGCGCTCGCGACAGAATCAATTCCGTGAGTGCTTCCCAGTTCCGGGCCTGCTCGTAAAGCCGGACCGATTCGTCCCACAACATGCCTTCAGCCATGATTGCAGCGGCTCGGCAGCAAAGGTCCTGCACGGTGTCCGATGGCAACGTTTTGACCGCACGGTCCTGCAAAAAATCTTTGAAAAGGGAATGAAACTGGTAGCGAATCGAGCCATCCGAATGTTTTTCAATGAAAAAATTGCGCCGTGCTAAACTTTCGAGAATTTCTCCTGCGACCGGCGTTCCGGTTAGGCTGGCCGTATTTTCCGGGGTCATTTCCAAAAGAAACGAGGCCTGCAATAAAAAATGCCGCAACTGTGGTTCAAGTTGGTCCAGCACCTCATTGGCAAAGTAATCGAAAATGAGTGCAGGAGGATTCTCGGCGATCGAGCGGCCCTCCGGAAGGCTCTGGGCGTGCTGGAGCCAAAGGATCAGCCCAGCAATCCAACCGCCGGTCAACTGGTGAAGCGCCTCGGCCTTCTGCAGTATTTTCTGGGGATATCCCAGCACCTTCAATACCTGCCGGTATTCTTCCGCAGTAAAAGCCAATTGGGCGCCGTCAACGAGATTCATCATCCGGTTTGCCAGCAATCTCGCCATCACCGGCCCCGGATCGCTGCGGCTGATGATGCATAGCCTCACCCCAGCCGCGACATGCCTCAGGGCTTGGGCCAGGATACCCTGAAGTGGAGAATCGGGCGGCACTTCGTGGTCATTATCGAATACGATCCAAACAGACGGGGCAAGACGCTGGCTCAGTCTTTCAAAATAGCGCGCAGAAAATGCATCCAGGCCGTGCATATACGCCGGAGTCAGCAAAGGGAGTTTGGGCTTGGTTTGGTCGGCCGCCCGGTCTACCGCCAGGCCCATATGATAAAAGAAGCTGGCCGGGTCGTTATCGCTGCTATCAACCCGGTACCAAATTCGGGGGATCCGTCGTGCCGCCAGATAACTTTCGACCAGCGTGGATTTGCCGGCCCCGGCCGGACCGGAAACCCAGATGCCTTGTGCTGACGCAGACTGCTCCAGCAAATGAAAGAGCCGCTCACGCTGGGCGGTTCTGTGGAGCCCGGGTGGGGTGATTTTATTCAGGGGCGGTTGCCGGGAGGATGGGAATTTTTTCAAAACAAGAAAGCCTCCGATCCTATCGTCGCTCCATGATGGTTTGGAGACTTCACCCAGGGGGCCGTAAAAAAGATCCAAACGGCATTCCCTTCTGGCGCTGAAATCGCAGATTATAGATAGTTGAGAATCAATAGAATAGCAAGCCGGGGGGCAGGCCCATGAAATATTGCACTCCGATTCATGGACTGTAAGAAAAATTTGGTTTGATGGCGCTGCAAATTGCAGGGGAGGCAGGGGGGCCAATCTGAATTCAGCCTGCCGGGCCGGCGCTCCTTTTGGTTTCGGCTCGCCGGCCCATCCTTTGAGAAGCTGTTTCTTGGCCTAGTTCAAATTTCGATACGCGTGATCGATAAATAGCTTTACCTTGTAGGTTTTGGGTTCAAGGGTGGAAGCTTCCATTTTTTCTAACAGGGAATTTTTGTTGTTACGAATAAAATCACTCCTCCTGCAAGCCTCGTGGGCAACCTGTTGAAGGTTTTCGGAATTTGAATTCGACAGCATACATTTAAAGTCGCAACCATGCAGGATGTCGCGTACCGACTTGGCATAGACCGCCTTCCGGGAAGGTTCCGGCCGGGGAGCAGCTTCCGAAAAAACGCTTGCACCCAACAGAGCAACTGATATCAGGAACATGAAAATAATTCGAATCCGCATTTTGATGCTCCTTTCGTTGTAGGCCGGGCGGGAGACAAGGGCCCCACCGCTCCCATGAGCGGCTGCATCAGGAGGCGCGAAGAAGTTGACTCCGCCCGGCCAGGATACATGATTCATCTGGGCACACCCGTGCAGTTTTGAAAAAATTCTTATCGCGTAAAAAGCATTATATTTTGCAGGGCGTTACATTTCCCTTACACTTTCTGAATCTTTAGAAAGCGATGAAGTAAAAACTCTCTTGATTTCTAGATTTTGATTGGTTGACAAACAAATTGAGAGTACCGTAAAAAAGTCACTCCAGTGAAATGCGAATCCCCACTTTGCTGATCCTGTTCCAGTTTTCACCGCTTCTCTCACCTTGAGCTGACGTCCTAAAAAAGCAAAAAGCCGTATTCTGCAGCAGCAATCGATTCCTGCCTTCTGAAAACGCGGACAACGTGTCGTAGGGTTTATGCCGGCAATGAGGAAGTTCGTTGCCGGTTGGGCATAGGGTGACCTGCATTTCCCTATTTCTGAAAAGGAGGCGACCCATAAAAAAGCTGCTTGTGATCATGCTGTGCATTTCATTCTCGTTGGTGGTTCTGGGGGCAAATGCCAACGCGGAGATGGCAAAGGAGGGAAGCGGAAGTTATCGAGGCGGGAAAAGCGGCACAGTGACCATCATCAAAATGGGCGACCATATGCAATTCAACTGGGACGAAACCGGGGTGATGGTCGAAGTGCCCGAAAGCAGACCGTTTTTGAATGCCACCTTTCGCACTATGGGCTCTTCCCATGTCACCAAAGGAAAGATGGAAGGCCATGGCGCTATCGTGATCACCCGGCCCAACGGGGATCAGATTTTCGGCATTATCACCATGGGGGGCAAGGAAATGGGCGATCTGAGATCCGGCACCATCTAATTCACCGGCGGGACCGGCGAATGTGAGGGGATCCAGGGAGGAATGGATCTAAGGCAGCGCCCGAAGACCATGCCTTCAAAAGAAGGAACCTATCAGCAGTTGGCCATCGGAGAATTCAATTGGAAGCTTCCCTGATTGTAGCCATTCTGTGTACGGGCAAAGGGGGGCATATGAAGATAGGCAGCTTGATTTTTGCAGGGGTTCTTTTCCTTGTGTTCGGGATCGGATTGATGGGAACGCAAGCCGGGGCCGAGGAGATGAATTTCACGCTCGTCAGCATGGTCGAAAAGATCGAAACCGTTGCCGTCACCTACACCGACGGGGTCGTCATCGGCGTTATGGATCGAAAAGGCCTGAGCCGGTTCGACAACGGCGATATCGCCACCACGGCGTGTCGAGGAACCTTTGACGCAAAGAAGGGGTTTCAAGGGTACTCCTCTCTGGCCTTTGACGACGGGTCCACCCTCGTTTTGTCGTGGACAGGGCCGACGAGCAGAACTCCTGCCGGGGGCAAATTCGGCGGTTATTCGGGGGCGTTCGAATATGCAAACGGAACCGGCCGATTCGAAGGGATCCAAGGCAGCGGAAGTTTCACCGCAAAGGTCCCTCAATGGGACAAGGATTTCCAATCGAAAGGGTTCACGTATTACGAGTTTAGTGGAACCTATTCCCTGCCCTATCAATAATCCGGTGAATTGAAATTCCATAGCGCTCATCCGGCAAGCGGCAAACAGACTCTGTGTAAAAAAAAATTTTCCAAAATCGGCCAAAATTGGAACCTGATTTTACCCCCTCACCCCAACCCTCTCCCACCAGGGGAGAGGGAATCTTTCGGAGGTCATGCGTTCGAATCCGCAGGCCGCATGCTCGTGCGCCTCTGGCGCATTCGGATAAGCCAGAGGCTAACAAGTTCCGCCAGGCGTGACAAAAAAGAACAAAAAGAAGGGAAATGCCGCCACAGCCGAGCCTCTCATCGATCGGCTTCCAGAATCTCTTTTTCGATTTCGGCAATGGTCGCAGAAGCGCTCCTGGGAACATGACCGCTGGTCGAATCGAAATCTTTCAATACCGGCAGTCCGACTTTGGGCAGATACGCCAGGGCCGGGCCGATCTCAGCGCTGGAGATGTAGGCCAATCCGCGCTGCTTCGCCAGATGATGCGCCAAGGTGATCCGTTCTTTGCGAAGCATGGCTTCTGTTGCGGCAGTATCATACTTTTGCGTTTCCGATTTGAGCCAGGTTCGCAGTAGGTCGCCGAAAATTTCATTTTTTTCGCTTCGAAGACCCTTCAAATCGGATTCTACGGTTTTGACCTTCCGGTCAGCGCTTTCCACCCGGAGCCGCAGGCGGCGCCGTTGCTGCTCCACTTCGGCCTTTTCTTTTTCCAGCCGGGCAATTTCATCCTGATTTTTCGCCAGCAGTGCTTTTCTCAAAAGCCTTTTTGTCTTTTCAAGCTCCGGTTCCACTTCTGCAACCGTTTGCAGCGCATCTTCCCGCATCTGGCGGGCTTCCACCAGGGCCTCCTCGGCCGCTCGGATCGCGCTGACGATGTTTAGGTAGCGGTTCTCCATTTTCATCTGTCCGGCACACGTTCAGGCGTTGATTGCCAATGCATCACCCGTCGATCGGCAGGGCCTCGTTTGCGGCTCTGTCGGACGACCCGGCATCCCTCCCGATACTTCCGCGGCGGCTAATATGATTCGTGCGGGCATTAAGTCAACCATTTTCCACAGCGATCGGTCGGGGGGATGGTCTGAAAAGGAGCGCAAGACGAATCCGGAACGAGCCGGCAAAGATTCCACCGCCCGGAAGGGAGGTTATTGCGGCAAGTTGATCCTCACTGCAGCTTTTCGAATTATGACACCATATATGGCGATCAACCCTTGACATTCTTCCATATATGGTGTTTTGTACAATAAGGGGAAAAATCACCCCCACACGCCGGAATCAATAAGCGCTATAACCCTTTTTTGTCGCTGAGGATTCCAATCATGGTTGCTTCCGCCCGAAAGGAGAGACGCATCGGCTTAGACCGCCGGCAGTTTTCCTACGATTTGCACATCCCCGAAAGAAGAAGGGTAAGGGACAGAAGGCGCGCGACCCGGCCCGAAGACGAGATCCACCTTCCTGACCTTTCCAAAGAACTCGTTGCCAGACTGATCTCGGATCCCTGCCTTTTTCACGAGGAAGACGATACCGTGGCGATCTCCTTCGGCGACAGAAACGAATGACGGAGGGATTCCATCGGAATCCCCGCACCTGTATCCTGCCTCGCGCTGCCGACCCACCGAATTCCGATCAGAAGCCCCGAAGCTGACGTCCTGTAATCGTGAACGTCGAATCTTCAGCCTTGGCCTATCCTCGAACCCCCACTCCCTGCAGCCAGTCGCCGCAGCGCCGAAGTTGCTGGGCGCTATGGCGACGGTACGCTGCAGGAAGCAGGCTCGCAGGCAAGGTTTAAGGGAGACGGAGGCTCAGGTCATCCAGCCCAAAAGAGTCGCCCCCTCCTGCGGATTTTTCCGCATCCCCCCAGAATGAGATCGACTCGAGAGGGCCGAGGGCATCCAAGCCCGGCACGTCGGCTGCCGTCAGATCGACCCATGCATCCTGAATGAAATGCACCGTGTGCCTGACCTCATTGCCGTCGATGTCCCGAAAACAGACATCCACCTGACTCAGCCATCGATCATCGATGCCGTCGCCGTTCTTGTCCCTGCCGGAGTTGTCGGCATACTTTGTCCGCAGCGTCATGCGCTCGAAGCGAAAATAGCGGTTGTTCAACCGGGTGATTTGGGCAAAATCGGACACCTGGTCGCGATCGATGCCGCGGATGTCGACAGCGTTTGCCTGGATCCAGGTGCTCCCGCTGTGGGCGGCAAGGGTGCTTCCATCGGCCATGATGGTCCAGTGGCCCAGATCGTTCGGCGTTCCTGGCATTTCCGGACGGGTCCAGTCAAGGCCGCCAAAATCGGGCGCCACAAGGGCGATATCCTCCTGATTATGGTCAGCCAGCGCCTCGAAATCCAGGAATACGGATTCTCCGACCTCCTCCGGCGGCGGGTTGTCCTCTTTTACCCAAACGGCGCAATTGTCCGACCCCTTCAGGCCCTTCTCATCGGTTACCGTAAGCATGAAGGATAGGGCCTCGAGGCCCGGCGCTGGAGGAGCCGGGGGAGCCGTGAACCCGGGCGCCACTGCGGTGCTGTCCGAGAGAATGACCGGCGGCCCGGAGAGCTGTTTCCAAAGAAAAAGAGCGATGCCGTCGTCCAGGTCGTAGGAGCCGGTGCCGCCGAGCGTCACCTGTGTACCTCCGGGAACGATCTGATCGCTGCCGGTGGCGGCCAGCGGCGGCACATTTTCCGAAACAACCGTTACCAGGCAGCTGTCCCGGGATTTCAAGCCGGCCGCATCGGTGACCGTCAGTTCAAAGCGGAGTGTCTCCCCCTCCGGCGGGATATCCGGGGCAAGGAAGCTCGTCTGCGCGGCGTGCGGATCGGCAAGAAATACCGGGCTTCCTTCCACCTGGCGCCAAGAAAAGGTCAGGGTTCCGGCTTCCGGATCCGTTGAACCGGAACCGTCAAGGACGACCGTGTCCCCGGGGATGACGCTCTGGTTTTCACCGGCCGCGGCCGCGGGAGGCTGGTTCGCCCACGTCACATTGACGATGCAGGTGTCGGTGCCGGTCAGGCCCGAATAATCGGTTGCATGGAGAGCAAAAACCAGCGCCTCTCCGCCTGAACCGACGGCAGGGGTCACAAAGGTGCTCTCTGCCTCGCTGCTGCCGGCAATCTCGACCGGCACACCCTCGGTTTGCACCCACTGAAAGGCGGCGATTCCGTCATCCAGATCGATCGAGTTGGAACCGCTGAGCCGAACCACCGTCTGCTGGTCGACCAGCTGATCCGGCCCGGCGTCTGCAATCGGCGGCATCGGCGCTCCGCGAAATTGGACGCCAATGGTGTGCTGGGTCGTTACATCCGAAAAAGTGTAGACAGACACCGCACCGATGGAAATACCGTCGACCTGTACATCGTCGATCAGATATCCCGGATTCGGGGCCATGGTAAACGTCTGGCTGCCGCCCACCGCCACCGGCACCGATCCGGCCGGGCTGATCTGCCCGTCGGCGCCGGCCGTGGCCGTGATCGTCACCGTCTCGGCCGAAAATGCCGCCGCGATCGTGTGGTCTGCGGTCACCTCGGAAAACGTGTAGCCGGACACCGCTCCCACCGACACGCCGTCCACCTGCACGTCCGAAACCCGGAAACCCGCCTCCGGGGTGATGGCAAAGCTCTGGCTGCCGCCCACCGCCAC
>JASFPT010000151.1:0-9684 GCA_050115795.1 Desulfobacterales bacterium | reverse complement strand
CTGCTATCTGCCCTGGGGTCGGATCAACCAGGTCGAAACGGCTGCCCTGACCTACCTGTTTCACGGCGCCGGGTCCGCTGCGGGGCCGGATCCTGCCGCGGACCTGGAAAAGACCGTCAAGGGCCTTTCAGAATCGGAATTTTTCGCCCCCCTGCAGCGCTTGGCCGCCATGGGCGAAGGCGGCATCACGGTACGTCCCATTGATGCGACACCGACTGCCGTCGGCGCCTTGCCGGACCGCCCGGCCGCGTCCGGGCGGCTTTCGGCCCGGCTGTTTTCCGGCCGGATCGACCGGAGCTGGCGGGTGGCCAGCTATTCGATGCTGGCGGCCGGACGCAGGGAGGCCGAAGAGGACGAGGCCCCCGACAGGGATCGCACCGGGGAAGCCGACGCCCGGCGACCGGCGACACCCGCGAGGCCGCCGGCCCGCGACGACATTCTCGACTTTCCCGGGGGCGCCCGGGCAGGGACCTTTTTCCACGAACTGCTGGAAAAAATCCCTTTTGCTGCAGGGGCCGACGGACAGCGCAGGGCGCTTGTGGCACAGACCCTCTCGCGCTTCCGCTACGATGAACGGTGGCAGGATGCGGTCTGCCGGGGGCTCAACCGGGTCCTGTCCACGCCTCTGTCGGCCGAAGACCCGGATCTGGTGCTCTCTTCGGTGCGCCGGAACCGTCGGCTGCATGAAGCGGCCTTTTTTTTCCCCCTCAAGCGGATCGATGCCCGCACACTGGAGGCCCTGTTGCCAGAGGGCGCCCGCTTCTCCGGTCGGCTGCGTTTTTCGCCGGTCCACGGGTATCTGAAGGGTTATATCGATCTGATCTTCCATCACCGCGGCCGGTATTTTCTGGTCGACTGGAAGTCGAACCGGCTCGGTGAGCGGCCGGCCGAATACGGGCCGGCGGCGGTGTCTCAGGTCATGGGTGAAGCGCAATACAGCCTTCAATACGTCTTGTATTGTCTGGCCCTGGACCTGTACCTGCGAAACCGGGATCCCGGCTATACCTACGAGCAAGGATTCGGGGGCGTTTTTTATCTCTTTATCCGAGGTATGCGCCCGGAGCGGGGACCGGAGCTGGGGGTTTATTCCGACCGGCCCGAACCGGCGGTAATCGATGCACTCAGACAGGCGCTGGTGGTCGAAAGACCGGATGTGCCGTATCTAAATCAAAACATTAGATAAATGGATATAACCCTACTAAAAAAAAGTAAATTCATTGAAGATATCGATCTGCAGTTTGCCCGCTTCATCCAGCGGCTGAATCCGGAGACCGCGCCGGCGGTTGCGCTTTGCGCGGCCCTGGTCAGTGCGGCCGCCGGCCGGGGCAACCTGTGCCTCGACTTGAACGTGCCCTTTTCCGGGCCCGAAGATGAACCCCTTCCGGCCGATCTGCTTTCCGAACTGCCGACGCCTTCCCGGCTGCGGGAACTTCTGGCGGCCCATCCGGCGGTGGCGGCACCGGGAAAGATATCCCCCCTGGTGCTCGACGAACTCGGAAGGCTGTACCTGTTCCGGTACTGGCGTTATGAACAGGATCTGGCCGAGGCATTTGGACGCCGGGCGGCGGCAACCCTATCCGACGTGTCCCAAAAGCGCCTTCAGCGTGCGCTGGCCCGCCTGTTCCCCGAAACGGCGGATACCGGACTGGAAGGCCAGTCACTGGCCGCCGCCACCGCTGCCCTCAAACCCCTGTGCGTGGTCTCCGGCGGCCCCGGCACCGGAAAAACCGCGGCGGCCTCTCGAATCGCCGCCCTGCTGCTTTCCCTTTTCGATCCGGACCGTTTCCGGATCCTGCTGGCCGCCCCCACGGGCAAGGCTGCCGCCCGCCTGGGCGAGTCGATGGCCGAGGCGGTCGTCCGGCTCGAGTGTCCCGAGCCGGTTCGAGGGGCGGTGCCCACGAGGGCGAAAACGATTCACCGGCTTCTGGGGCCGGTGGCCGGAAAAGCCGCGTTTCGCCATGACCGGAAAAATCCCCTGGTCGCAGACGCCCTGATCGTGGATGAAGCGTCCATGGTCGACGTTGCGCTGATGTCCAAGCTGGTGGACGCGCTTCCGGAAAATTGCCGCCTCATTCTCATGGGTGACCGGGACCAGCTCGCCTCGGTGGAGGCGGGTGCGGTGCTTGGAGACCTGTGCGGCCGCGACAGGAGACCGGGCATCTCCCGGGGCTGGGCAAAGGCTTTGACCGAGGCCGCCGGCATCGCGCCCTCGATTCCGATCGCCGAAGATCCCGAACCGCCCGCCGTGGCTGACGCCGTTGTGCTGCTTACCCGCAATTATCGGTTCTCAGCCGACAGCGGCATCGGACGCTTCAGCCGCCGGGTGAGGCGGGGTGATGCGGCCGGAGTCCTGGCGGCCGCAGGTCGCGACCGGCAGGAGGCGGTGGTGTGGGTCGATGCCGGAAGCGCCGCCGACCTTGCATTCGTGTTGGAAAAGTCGATCTGTGACGGGTATGCCGGTCTTTTCCAGGCGGACAGCCCGGAGAAAGCGCTTGAACTGGCCGCCGGGTTCAAGATATTGTGCGCCGTGAATCGGGGGCCGATGGGCGTCGAGGCGCTCAACGAGCTGGCGAAAAACCTCCTTCGGAACCGGGGCTGGATTCGGCAGCCGACCGACACCTGGTATCCGGGGCGACCGGTGATGATCACCCGAAACGATTACAGCCTCGGCCTGTTCAACGGTGACCGGGGGGTGGCGCTTCGCGACCCGGAAACCGACGAGCTGCGCGTCTTTTTCTCGGGCGAGAACGGACAGGTCCGCGCGGTTTCACCGTTTCGCATCCCCGATCACCAGACCGCCTTTGCCATGACGGTCCACAAGAGCCAGGGCTCGGAATTCGATGAGATCCTGCTGGTCCTTCCCGGGTCCGATTCTCCGGTTCTGACCCGGGAGCTGGTTTACACGGCGGTGACCCGAGCCCGCCGGGGAGTGGTGGTCTGCGGAACCGAGCCGATTCTGACGGCGGCGCTTTCCAGGCGGGTTCAGCGGACGTCGGGACTTTTGAGCACACTGTGGGGCAGCCCGGAAAGAAAAACGAGAAAGGATCGGGGATGATGCACTCGATTATCAAAGGGACCGGAAAATACCTGCCGTCTCGGGTGGTGACCAACGACGACCTCGCCGGCTGGATGGAGACCTCCGATGAGTGGATCCGCCAGCGCACGGGCATCGAACAGCGGCACTGGGTGCCCGAGCAGGGCGGGGTGGGGGCTTCGGACCTTGCCCTGGAGGCGGCCAGGATCGCCATGGAGCGGTGCGGCTGGACGCCTGAGACCATCGACATGATCATCTTTGCCACCCTGAGTCCGGACATCTTCTTCCCCGGCTCCGGATGCCTGCTCCAGCAAAAGCTCGGCCTCACCACCACGCCTGCCCTGGACATCCGTCAGCAGTGCACCGGTTTTCTATATGGGCTTGCCACGGCCGATGCCTTTATCAAAAGCGGCTATGGCCGGCGGATTCTGCTGGCCGGCGCGGAAGTCCACAGCACGGGGCTGGACATTTCGACCCGGGGGCGGGACACGGCGGCCATTTTCGGCGACGGGGCCGGGGTGGTGTGCGTGGAGGCCGCAGAAGAAGATGACGGTGCCGGCATTCTCGGGGCCGCCCTCCATGCCGATGGCGGTATGGCCGAAAGCCTGATGCTCGAAGGGCCGGCTTCCCGGGAGTGGCCGCGGATCGACGAGAAAATGCTGGCCGAAGGCCGCCATTATCCGCACATGGACGGCCAAAAGATCTTCAAAACCGCCGTGCGCCTGCTGCCGAAGGTCGCCGGCGAAGCCTTGCACCAGGCGGGTCTTCCCATCGAAGCCGTGGATCTGTTCATCCCGCACCAGGCCAACCTGCGGATCAACCAGGCCTTTGCAAGGGCCATGGGCCTTCCGGAAGAAAAGGTGTTCCACAATATCCAAAAATACGGCAACACCACGGCGGCAAGCATCCCGATCGCCCTGGACGAAGCGCTCGAGCAGGGGCGTCTGGGTCCGGGCAGTACGGTGATGTTTCTCGGTCTGGGCTCCGGCCTGACCTGGGCTGCGGTGCTCTACCGGTTTCCGAAATAAAACCGCTACAAAATCCCTGCCGCGATTTTATGAATCGCTGCGCTTTGCAAATTCGAAAAGAGCGATTGCACCCCCAAACCGACGGCAACGGCAGAATCAGCCTTCAACGAGGAGAATCGAAGAAGGCGGAGAGGGGAAGAGGGACATGGCATCGGGCATCGTCGACAGGCTGATCGCAAGGGGGGTTGAAATCCCGAATCCGTACATGGTGACCATCGGAGAGGAGGTCGACATCGACCGGATATCGACCAGCGGGGTTGTGCTCTTTCCGGGCTGCCGGATCAACGGTGCTTCGACCCTGATCCACGATCGTGTTCGCATCGGCACCGAGGGGCCCGTTGTCCTGGAGGACACCCGGATCGGGGCCGGCTGCGAACTGTCTTCCGGTGTTTTCAAACAGGTCGTGCTTCTTGGAAAGAACCGCGTCGGGCCCGGGGCCCACTTCCGGGAGGGGACCATACTGGAAGAGGCTGCCGGCGCCGCGCACACCGTGGGCCTGAAGCAGACCATCCTGTTTCCCTGGGTCACGCTGGGAAGCCTGATCAATTTCTGCGATTGTTTCATGGCAGGGGGCACCGGTCCTGCCAACCACAGCGAGGTCGGCAGCAGCTACATTCATTTCAATTTCACCCCGAATCAGGACAAGGCGACGGCGTCGCTGATCGGAGACGTCCCCGGCGGGGTGATGCTCGATCGACCTCCGATCTTTCTGGGAGGCCAGGGGGGCATGGTGGGCCCGTGCCGGGTGGCATACGGCACTGTTGCGGCATCGGGTGCGATTCTGCGCAAGGATGTGGTCAAGCCCGGCCAGATCCTGTTCGAAGCCCCGCGCCGAAGCTTCATGGCGCCCAATGTAACCGGGCTGTACCGGAACCTGAAGCGAATCGTCACCAACAACCTCCTGTACATCGCCAACCTCAAGGCGCTGGAGGCCTGGTACCACCGCTTTCGTCCGCTGTTTGCAACAGGGCCGTTGGGGCCCCCGCTGGTCAAGGAGCTGCAAAAGGTCCTTTCGATCAACATGGCGGAACGGGTCCGTCGCATGGGCCAGCTGGTGGAAAAGCTGCCCGAATCGCTGTCCGTTTACCGCAGGGTGATGGGAGACGGGGCCTCTGAAAAGGTCGTGGCCCAGAAAACCGAACTGATCGAACGGTGGCCGCAGATCGCGGACCGGCTCCTTTGCCCGGCTGCCGACTTCGAGTCGGGGGCGCTCCGGGAGCGGTTTCTGTCAGCGGCGGAAAAGGGGAGGGCGCCGGGAGCAGACTACCTGCAGGGCGTGTCCGCTCTTTCCGGGCAAGCCCGTAAATTCGGCACCGCCTGGCTTCAGGCGGTGGTGGACGAGACCTTTCGAGCCGCCGCCTCCGGGCTGGAGAAGCTGGCGCTCGAACCGCCTCGCCCCATCCCTGCCGGCTCCGGAGAGGTGCGATGAGTTCGGCCCGGCTGTTTGGAACCGACGGAATCCGGGGCAAGGTCAACACCTTTCCGATGGTGCCGGAGCTGGTCTGCGCCGTGGGGCGGTCGGTGGCCCAGGTCCTCGGCCGAAAAGCCGGCTCGGTGGTTCTGGTGGCCACCGACACCCGGGAGTCTGCGGATATGCTCTCCTTTGCGGCTGCGGCCGGAATCGCCTCGGCAGGCGCCACAGCAGAGATGCTCGGTGTTCTGCCGACCCCGGGCGCTGCCCGGTTAGCGGCCGAAACCGGGGCCGCGGCCGCGATCGTGGTGTCCGCATCCCACAATCCGTTCACCGACAACGGCATCAAGGTTTTCGACGGCAGCGGCTTCAAGCTCGGCGACGACCTCGAGGCACGGATTGAATCCGGGACGCTGGACGGGTTCGGTCAAAAGGGCCCCGTTCCCGCCGGCCGAGGCCCGGCGGTCGGAAGGGTCCGGCGGATGACGGATGCCGAGGCGCGATACCTCGAATTTCTCAAAGGGCATGGGACCTCCCTGGACGGTATGAAGATCGTCCTGGACTGTGCCAACGGGGCCGCCTACCGGGTCGGTCCGCAGCTGCTTCGCAGTCTCGGGGCGGAGGTCAGGGTCATCGGTGTCGATCCGGACGGTCGGAACATCAACGACGGATGCGGGTCGGAACATCCCGCCGGGGTCGCCGACGCCGTCCTGCGATGGGGTGCGGATATCGGTCTTGCCCTGGACGGAGATGCGGACCGACTCGTTGCCGTGGACGAAACCGGTGAAGTGGTCTCCGGCGATCAGATCGTCGCCGTTTGCGCCGCATCGATGATCCAGCGGGGGGAACTGCCCAATCGACGGGTGGTCACCACCGTCATGTCCAACATCGGGCTTTCGCGGGCCCTGAAGCAGATGGGGGTCGAGCACCGAAGGTCGGCGGTGGGCGATCGACGGGTCCTGGAAGAGATGAATCTTGCGGGGGCCGCCTTAGGCGGGGAGGATTCCGGCCACCTCGTTTTTCTTGATGCCCACACCACCGGCGACGGGCTGTATGCTGCGCTTCGTCTTCTGGGGATACTCCGCGATTCGGGGCAGCCCCTCTCCCGGCAAAAGACCGTGATGAAGGTCTACCCGCAGGTGCTGATCAACGTGCCGGTGGGAGAAAAGCCGGAGATCGGGTCGATTCCGGCCGTTGCCGAAACGATCCGGGAGGTGGAAGGGGGGTTGGGGGACGGAGGCCGGGTGCTGGTCCGGTATTCCGGGACCCAGCCGCTTTGCCGGGTCATGGTGGAGGGCCCCACCGAGGCCGAAACCCGCCGGGCCTGCGAGAAGATCGCCCGGGCGGTTGCCGATGCCATCGGCCGGTAGCGGTTATCGACCGTGATTCCGGCAAAAACCGGAATCCAGCAGGCATGCCATGCGGAATTTCCGGATGCCGGATCAAGTCCGGCATGACGGATTGGGGCCCTGAGATCAATCGGAGGACATTGATCGCATCCGATATGGTCGACTCGGCCGATGAGCTTATGGATCTGCAATAAAAAACCCGGCGCGCGGAAGCGCTCCGGGTTTTTCACGCGAAAGATGTTTTTGGGGTCTACCGCCGGGTGGCCCCCAGGATATGCAGCAGCATCAGGAACAGGTTGATAAAATCGAGGTAGAGGGAGAGGGCTCCCAGGATTGCCCCTTTGCGGATGACGCCCGCTTCCAGCCCGTCGGGCTGGCTCAAGGCCATGCTTTTGAGCTTCTGGGTATCCCATGCGGTGAGGCCTACAAAGACCAGCACCCCCACGTAGCTGACGATGGTGGCCACCGCCGAACTCTTGACGAAGATGTTCACCACCGAAGCGATGATGATGCCGATCAGCCCCATGAACAGAAAGCTTCCCAGGGTTGTCAGATCCCGCTTGGTGGTCCAACCGTAAATGCTGCAGGTCACGAAGGTGGCAGCACAGACAAAGAAGGTCGATGCTATGGAAGAAGCTGTAAATACAAGAAAAACAAAGGCAAGGGTTACTCCGTTCAAACCGGCGTACAACAAAAACAAACCGGTTGCGGTGGAGGCCTGCATCTTGTTGACCCGCGCACTGAGGGAAAACACCAGCACCAGCTCCACGATGATCAGTCCGAAAAAGAGGATCTGGTTGCCGTATACGAGCTGAAGGATCGTCGGACTGTTGGCGACCGCAAAGGCGACCGCTCCGGTCAGCCCGAGCCCGATGGCCATCCAATTGTAGACACTTCGAACGAAATCGTTGACGAGAACCTGGGTCCCTGTCTGCTTCAGTGAAAGCGAATCCATATCCAACCTCCTGTAAATTCTTGCGATTCAACCCAACCTGGACTAATATAACACACGCCGAACCCAATGCAAGCGTTTTCGGCGATCCGCATCGACCGGCGTTAATACTTCATTTAAAACCGAAGCAAAATCAAATTAACTTATTGTAATGAAATGGTTTAAAATTTCAGATTTTTTGCGGAGACACCGCCATGAAGCCTGAAGAGATGTACCAGCAGCTCATCGCACTGGCCGAAAAACGCCGGATCACGGTTTCGGAAAAGAACCTGCGCCAGGCCGGACTTCGGGCGCACAGCGGGCTTTGCAGGGTTCATGGTGACTGGATCTACGTGATGGACAAGTCGGCAAGCATCGCCCGAAAGGTCGATCTGCTGGCCGAGTGCTTGAGCCAACAGCCGCTGGATGAATTGTATATCGTGCCGGCGGTTCGGGAGGTCATCGAGAAGAATCGGACGAAGCAGACGGACGGCGAACCGTCGAGCACAGAAAAGAGCGGTCCGCAGGATACAAGCCGCGAGGAGACAAATACCGGAGAGGGGGCCGGGCAAGACAACGGCAGCGCCTGAGGAGACGCGCCATTCGGGGGCCGACCCTAAAGTTTACATAATATATCTTATCAGACGTTATGCCTGGATCCTACAGGGGACACGCTTCTGCGGTGACCGTCTTTGTCCAACCCGCCATCGGCCGTCTGGAAAAAGATTGAAGGCGGCGCTGCTCCTGTGATAGCTTCTTGGGTCTGTTTCCGCAGCGATCGTGTTTGCAAGGTGGGCCATGACAGCACCGGGACGCATCTTTACGGTTTCGGAGATCACAGCCGAAATCAAGGGGATGCTCGAAAGCCGCTTTGATTTGATCTGGATCACCGGGGAGATCTCCGATTTTAGCGCCCCGTCGTCCGGACACCTGTACTTCACCCTCAAGGACGATCGCGCCCGAATCCGGTGTGTCATGTTCCGCGGTCAGAGCCGCACCCTGCGGTTTCGGCCCGAAAACGGCATGGAAGTGACCGGTATGGGCCGCATCGGCCTCTACGAACCCCGGGGCGCCTACCAGGTGATTTTCGAATACCTGGAGCCGAGGGGGCTCGGGGCTCTTCAGAAGGCCTTCGAACAGCTCAAGGCGAGACTCGAGGCCGAAGGCCTGTTCGATGCGTCGCGAAAAATCCCGCCCCCTTTTTTGCCGACCCGAATCGCCCTGGTCACCTCTCCGACCGGCGCTGCGGTGCAGGACTTTTTGAAGATTGCGCTCCGGCGCTTTGAAAACCTGGTCATCGAAGTGGTCCCGGTTCAGGTCCAGGGGGCACTTGCCGCGGAACAGATCGCATCTGCGATCGAGCATCTCGACCGTTGGCAGCGATCCGATGTCGTCGTCCTGACAAGGGGTGGCGGCTCCCTGGAGGACCTCCAGGCCTTCAACTCGGAAACCGTGGCCCGGGCGATCGCCCAGGCCCGGATCCCCGTTGTTTCGGCCGTCGGCCACGAAACCGACTTCACCATCGCCGACTTCGTCTCGGATCTGCGGGCGCCGACCCCTTCGGCGGCAGCAGAAATGCTGGTGCCCAGTCGGCGGGACATGCTCCAATGGATCACCGCTCACCGGAACCGACTGGTCCGAACCCTCATGCAGGAAGTTTCGGTTTTGCGACAGTCCTTGAAGCGGACCACCCGACTTCTGGCGCATCCGCGCCGCCGCATCGACGATCTGCAGCTTCGGATCGACGATCTTCGCGGACGACTGGTTCGCGCCTTTTCCAAGGATCGGGAACGGCGCAAAGAGCGTCTGGGCTGGATGGACGGAAGGCTCCGGAGCATCGGTCCGGGAAAAACGGTTTTTAAAATTAAACAAAAACACGATGAAATAAACAATAAATTATTATATTTATTTAATAAAATTACATCTGATTG
>JASFPT010000150.1:0-9752 GCA_050115795.1 Desulfobacterales bacterium | reverse complement strand
CGAAATTTTACGCTCCGGCCGTTGGCCGCTTCATCTTTTCCTTGGCCTTTTTCAGGGTCCCAGAGAGCACCTCGATGTCCACGGGCTTTTGCAGGTAGGCAAACGCCCCGAGCTCCATACACGCCTTCCGGTCTTCTTCCGACCCGTGTCCGGTCAGGATGATCACTTCGATTTCCGGATGGTTCTGCTTGACCTGCCGGAGCACTTCGATCCCGTCGATACCGGGCATTTTCAAATCGAGGATCATCACTTCGGGCTCTTCCTCATCGATCATGGACAGGGCGGTCTCGCCATCATAAGCCACCGCCGATCCCACGTCCCGCATGAGAAGGCGCTCGGACAGGGTCTGGACGAATTCCCGTTCATCGTCCACCAGCAGAAGCTTGGGCAAATCGAAATTGTATTTGCGGTAGATATCGGCACGATGAGAACCTTTGCCGATGCGGGTCTCCACCGAGGCGACCCCCTCGACCTTCTCCACGATATCTTTGAGCTCGTCTTGAAGCCGGTTTAGCATCAGCACGTTCTGGTTGATGGTCAGGGTCACCGCTCCGGCCCGGGAGCTGACGTCCAGGTTGTGGCCCTCTTTGACAAGCGCCACGCCCACCCGTGCCGAGAGCATGAAGTCCGACGCCGCCCGGCGGGAGCCGCCGGTGGGCCGGATGACTTCACTTCTCAGGTTTTCCTCCACCAGGTCCACGATCTGTTCGATCTCCATCTTGTCGGTGGGCGCAACGATGTCGTAGAGTCCAGGCGCCCACGGATCCTGTATTCGGTAAAGGGCATGCACCCAGTCGGCCCGTCGCTCGTCGTCGGTGTGGATCTGTTGCCGCGCCGACTTTCCCGGCAGCCCGAGGCGCTCCGACGCCCGGAGAATCCGGGACTTCACATCGGCAATGAGGCACATTCGCAGCACGTGCGACACCTCCCTGGGGATCAGCTGGCCGGCGAATCCGTCGATCAGCACCTCGCCGCCGGAGAGCAGCTCGGCCACCGCCAGGCGGAGCCAGGCAATGGACCGCTCCTTTTCATGGGTGAACTTGTTGAACATCGAAGTCTTCTCTTCGAAGGCGGCGCGGATCTTCTTCGGGCCCAGGCCCGACAGCGCCGCAGCCTTTTCCACGACCTGCTCGTCTTGCACGTGGCGATAGCCGGTCCGCTCGACCATTCTCGCAACAACCTGCTCCTTTTTGCAGAAGGTGCCGCTGAAAAGTGTGATGGCAGACATCACTTACCTCCGCAGAAGTCCGCAGGCGACGATCCACTGCGGCGGCCGCATTGCATTTCCGTGTTGATCGAACCGCCTGCACATCATGGGACCGCAGCATTCCCTTCCACCGGGCACGCGCCGTTGGACAGAAACCGCCGACATATGGTCAACAGCTCCTCGTACAGCGTCGCCGGCTCGTAAAGATCGTGAAATTTTAGCCATATCATTCCGTTTAGCATCGAAAAGAGGATTAGCGCGGTTTTTCGTTCCGGAAGCTGCCGGATCGAGCCGTCCTGTTGTCCGCGCCGGATCGCCTCTTCAAACAGGTCGACCAGCGCGTTGTAGATGTCCTCGAGCAGGGTCCGGCAGTTTTCGTTCGATCGGGCGAACTCGTATGGGTAGTGCCGCTGCAGCAGCCGGAACCATTGCTCCTTCTTGGCGGCCAGGAATAGAAAAAAGCCGATGACCCCCTCGATCATCTCCATGCCGCTTTCAAACCGGCCCTGGCGCATGTACTCGCTGAATTCATGAAGGATTCCCTCTTTGACATTCTCGAGAATCGCCACGAACAATTCGTTTTTATTCTTGAAATGGTAAAAAATCGTCCCTTCGGCAGAATGGGTGGTGGTGGCCAGGTCCGCCACGGAGGTTTCATTGAACCCCTGCTCGGCAAACAGGATGGTGGCCGCTTCGAGAATGATGTTTTTTTTACTGGACATCGGCAACTCCTGACCGATCAATCGACGACCATATCGGCCACGGCGAGAAACAGGTCTGCATCCCGGACCACGCCGACCAGCCTGTCGTTTTCGTAGACCGGGAGCATCAGCAGCTTTTTACTGAATATCAGCTTGAGTGCTTCGATCAACGTCGTGTCGGCCTGGGCCATGGCCCTGTTTTTGCGCATGATTTCCTTTACCTTGACCTGTGCATTTTTTCTGACCCTGGCGATCAGCTCTTCGCGGGCCTCGGCCAGTTCTTCAACGCCGGCCTCTGCATAGACGACGGACACTTCCAAAAACTCGAGTTTCTGCGTCAGCTTCCCGGCGACTTCCGGGACGAGAACCCGCAGAAGGCTTCGGAAATCCACGATTCCCACCAGCAGGCCCGACGAATCGACAACCAGGATGGTGCGCGGCCCGGTTTCACTGCAAAAGCCCTCTTCCAGTCTGCAGTAGGATCTTCGCAGTTTCTTGATCGCATCCTGGAGCGTCGAGTCCGGATCGATCACCGCGTATTTTTCAATCGGTATCATGATCTCTTTGATGTATTTTCGGAGCGGCATTTCTAAAACCTCCATCGTATCGGCATGCATTCGCGATTGTGCACACCCTGCATCACGTCGCCGAAGCGCCCACGCCCCTGTGGCGATGGTTCGCTGCGGGGAGAAAATCCGCCGGCGCCGTTCAATGGCCGCCGGCGCCGAGAATCCCGCTTGCGGCCACCGCCAGTATGATCACCTCCAACATGGCAAAAACGGCGTAGACTTTGTCATTTTTCCGCCAGAGCGTCGGGACGATCGACAAAAAACAGAACATGGTCGTGCCCGCGAGAATCGCGATCGGGATAAAATTGAGGAAATCGCCGTAGCCCAGCATTCCCAGCCAGGCCCATCCCGCTTTGACGTCGGCCATGTGAAGGTAGTCGTCCACGGTGTGCGACCAGTACAGGGCCACCTCGTTTTTGGGTATATAAGGCTTGATGATGCCGGCGGCATAGATCACGAATGTGACGATCAGCAGGACGAGGCCGACAATCATCCCTTTTTCGAGGAATTTCGCATATAGCAGCTGCTCCGGGGAGACGAGCTGGTCAGTCGTTGAGGACTGTTCCGCCATTTCGATGTTCTCCTTTCCAGGTGGGTTCCGCTGTGATGTTAAAAAAGTCCGATTCCGAGCCCCTTGGTCAGGGCCTTGATGCCGGCAAACGCCAGGATGGCGATCACCATCCACCGGATAAATGTGGGCTTGGCGATCTTCAGGCACCACACACCGACAAAGGAACCGAGCATGATCCCCAGCAAAGAGGGCACCACCATCAACGGCAAAACGCACCCTTTGTTCATGTAGATCCAGGCCGCCGAGGTGTCGGTGATCGAAAGGAGAAACTTGCTGGTGGCGACGCTGATTTTCAACGGAGCGCCCATCAGAAGGTTCAACACCGGCACATTCGCCCATCCGGCCCCCAAACCAAACATACCGGCCATAACCCCGATGATCACAAAAAGCGCCAACCCCTGAGGGGTGCGATGAACTTTCCAATCGATTTTTCTGCCGGCGCTGCCTTCGTAGTAAACGCCGCAAATCGCCAGCGCCGATGACAGCCGGTCGGCTTGGGGTACCTCGGGAAAGGCAGACTTTTTCGCAGTGAGCATCAAAACACAGATCCCGAGAATCGTTGCGCCCAGGGCTATTTGAATCACCGATGTCGGCAGGGCCAGACCCAGCATGGCCCCGGCAATTGCACAGGTTGAGGCAATCAGGGCGACCGGCATCGCAAGGCGCAGACTGGCCAAATTGGCCTTCAGCAGACCCGGTCCGGCGGCCAGCGCTCCGGCCAGGGCCACCAGAAGACCGGTGCCGCGAACGAAATCCAAATGAAAGGGGAAAAAACCGCTAATGATCGGAACAAACAATACGCCACCGCCGACCCCCCCCAGCACGGCGAAGATTCCCATGACAAACGTGACCACCAGCAGGATCAGCGGCCAGAACCACCAAGCATGACCATCGGCAGCGGGAGCGGCTTCGCTTGCAACCGCCACGGCCGGAATGGATACCGCCACCAGAAGAGCCATGGCTACCCAGAACCTGCTCAGCTTTCTGCCTGAAACCATCATCGAACGCCTCCGTTCTGCATCGAGAAAAACCTTCGGTGCGGTCTTTCTCCACTCGATTAAGGAAATGATGCTTCGATCGCTCTCCGATACGTCCATCGCCACTGCCGAAGGTTATTTTTTCTTCTTGTCCTTATCCAAGATTTCCTTGGCACTGTCGAAATCGCCGGCCTGGGCAAAGGTGGACGCCATCATCGTATTTTCGAGCTTCTGCTTGTACTTGTAAGCCTGTTCGATGACCCGGGTCAGTTTCTCGATGCCGACGGGCTTCTGCAGGTAGTCGAAGGCACCCAGTTCTCTGGCCCTTTTTTCGGTTTCTTCGGTTCCATGCGCGGTCAGCATGATCACTTGCACGCCGGGGTAGGCTTTCTTGACCTGTTCCAGAACCGTCAACCCGTCGATGCCCGGCATCTTGAAGTCCAGGATCATGACATCGGGCAGCTTTTCCTCCAGTTTCGCCAGCGCCTCTTCGCCGTTGAGGGCGACATCCGAACCGAGTTCACGCAGCCGGATCCGTTCGGCAAGGGACTGTACGAACTCTTCCTCGTCATCGACGAGCAACACCTTGATGTCTTTCATGCCAAAAACCTCCTCGTTCAAGGGTTCCAAAAACCGGAAACGAAATCGGGGACCGATCGACTTCGTTCCAATTTAATACTGAGCGCTCACCACAAAATTCTCAGATCTGGTCACCCTTGTCAAGAAGAAAAGACCGGCCCGCCTGTTTTTCGGTCTACGCCAGCGGTTCACGGCTGCGGTCCGACATCCAGAGAAGCGCCCCGATGCCGACCGCCGCCCAGAACGCCATGTAAAAGGCCGGGGCAAGGTCGAAACCGGTCAGGGAAATCAAGGCCGTGGCGGCCATGGGCGTGGCCCCGCCCACCACCCCCAACCCCAGGTTGAAAGCGATGGCGTAGCCCGAAAGCCGATCCCGGGTCGGGAACAGTTCGACGAACAGCGCCGGGGCGATGCCGCAGGGAAACGCGATCAGCAGCCCCAGAACAATCTGCGACAGGGCCAGGGCCGGGACCCCGCCGTGTTTCATCCAGAGGTGAAGGGGCACCGCCAGGAGCAGTTCAGCGGCGAACACCACCGCCAGCAGCCGGGTCCTTCTCACGAAACGGTCCGAAATCCATCCGGCCACCGGAACCAGAAGGATCAGAAGACCCGTTGCGATCGTGTTGTAGTGCATGCCGGCGTCGCTTCCGACATCGACATACTCCCTGAGCCAGGTGGGGATGTAGACCAGCGACAGGTAGAAGACCGCACCGTAGGCCGAAGCAAAGAGGGTCGCCTGGACGGTCTCTTTCAGGTTGACGGTCACCGCCTCCCTGATGGGCGAGGTTTTCCCCCGCCCCTGGTCGTGATTCAGGAAGTGTTTCGAGTGGGGAAGGTGCCGCCGCAGGGTTACGGCGACCACGCCCAAAACCGCGGCCAGGACGAAGGGCAACCGCCACCCCCAGTTTTTCATTTCCGCCGGTGCAAACAGGATCGTCGCCGCAGTGGCGACTCCGGATCCGAGCAGCATTCCGCCCATGCTTCCCACGTTGGCATAGCTTCCGGAAAGACCCCGCATCCCGTCGGGTGCGGTCTCCACCAGGTAGGTGACCGAACTGGAAAACTCACCGCCCACCGAGAGGCCCTGCAAGAGCCGGATGGTCACCAGCGACACCGGCGCCCAGACGCCGATTTGCGCGTAGGTGGGTAGCAGCCCCAGCAGAACCGTGGGAAATGACATGAGGATGACCGAAAGGAGCATGGCCTTGCTGCGGCCCACCGTGTCGCCGAACCAGCCGAAAAGCGCCGACCCGATCGGCCGCATGATGAAACCCGCGGCAAAGATGCCGTAGGTGGCCAGCAGCGAGGCGACCTTGTGCCCGGCGGGAAAGAAAAGTTCCGAAAGAATTGACGCCATGAATCCGTAAAGGGCGAAATCGTACCATTCCATGACCTCGCCGACGATGCCGGCGATCACGGCGGTCTTTCTCTGGTCGCTGGGTAGATGAAACGGCATGGTTTTTTTCCTTCACCTGTCCCTGTAAGGGAAAAACGGTTGCCCAGGCGACAACGCCCCCTGCAGCAGGCTGTACAGGCCATGCGCTGGCCAGGGGGTTTCAATTCGCGCGCGCTTCAGTGGTTCCGGGGCGGTTTGTTCGCTTGCAGCCGGGAGACGGAGGACGACTCGAAGATCAGATAGAGCATTTCAATTTGGCCGGCGATCACCGAAAGCAGGATTCGCTCCTGGGAGCGAAGGTGATCGACCGGAAACGTCAGAATGGTCCGGATCGACAGGTTGTCCGCGCCGGTTCCCACAATACAGAAACCGTCGATTTTGCGGCCTTCGACCAGCGCCCGGTTGCCGATCTCAACGGAGGGCAGGCGGACGCCGGGCCTTTTCTGAACGCCTTCTTTCACGGTCCGGAATCTGTGGATGTCGATGATCCGGACAAGCGCCCATGGGGCGCCGGCGATCACCATCGCCCGAAGCGCAAAGTCGTTGAGAAGCGCCTGAAACTCCCGCTTTCCGGTCGGATAGCGTTCGACCCGGCGAAGAACCGATTCGATCTCTCCGATCTCCACATTGAGCGTACCGATGTAACCGAAGGCATCGGCGAGGCGCTCTTCCAGCTGCTCCCGCAACCGGTCCGAGCGCCGCACCTCCCGGGACAGGCGTTTCAGTTTGTGTTGATAGAGCCTCGAGGAGGCCGCGGCCAGGAGCATCAGCGCGGCGATGGCCAGCATCTCGGCCACGTCCTCTTCGATGACGATCGATTCGGTCAGGGGCACGCCCCGGTTGACGATCAACGGCATGGCGGCCGCCAGCAGCATCAAGGCGGCGGAGGTGGCCGCATAGGCCACTTTCAAACCGCGCAGCCTGGTTTCGATGTCCCGTTTCATCGGCGGTTTCCGCGCCCCTGAGCCGCACCTTGCTGTCGAGGCCCTCTATTGAAGGAATTTTCCAATCATACTGTGTTCGGTCTTGAGCCGATTGATCAGTTGGTCGTAGCGGCGGAGCTGACGCAGGGCACGCGACACCAGGTGCGTACCGAGCGCCAGCAGGGCCACGTTCACCACCGCCAGGGGGATGATCAGGTAGAGAACGTGAACCACATCGTAGTACCGCGAGGTGGCGATCAGCAGACTGAGCACCGACAGCGGCAGCGCAAAAACCGCGATCCCGGTCCGCATCATGGCCATGGAGGTCCGCTTCTCGGCCAGGACCAGCTTGGCTTCATCCATGATGACCGCGTCCGGATCGGCCGAAGTCTGCCCATCGCCTCCCGGGGTGCCCGCCGCGGCTGCGGGTCCGCCTGCCGCCGTCCCCTGGGCCTTGTCCCTGGAAGCGATTTTCTGCGCTTCCAGGATCATGGCGCCTCCTTGACCAGCAGCAGATCCGCCGGAAGCCGCCGGACGATTTCGTCCGTGGTCCGTCCGAACATGATATGCTCCAACCGGCCTTCGTCGTGGGCCGTCATCAGGACCAGGTCGATCTTCTCTTCTTCGACGGCGGTCAGGATCTCCTTGTGGGGCACGCCCTCGCGGATCTGCTCGTTGACTTCCAGGCCGAGTTCCTTTTCGGCAGCCACCAGCCTGTGGATCTGATTGCGAATGTCTTCGACCATTTCCCGGTACTCGGCCTCCAGGGAAGGAACCGGCAGGTTCCAGCCCTCGAGGCTGAACGGATCATGGATCACGTGAAGAACCGTCAGACGGGCACCGTAGAATTTGGCCAGGGAAATTCCTCTTTCCACGGCCTTTCGGCATTGCCGCGTCGAGCGGCTCACGACCATGATGTTTCGATACGTTTTCATGATGACATCTCCTTTTTGGTTTCGCTTATCGGCTGAACTTCAGTCCGGTATGGTCCAGCAACCGGTAGAGTAGAAGCTTCAACAAATCGGTGGCCACAAAGGCGACAATGGCATAGCCCCACACCAGCAGGGCCAGGGACCAGCCGATGGGCGCCACGTACCATCCGTAGACCACCACCAGGGTCGCCAGGGCCTTGGTGCCCACGGCCGACCAGAACAGTGCCCCGCTGGGCCGGCTCTTCCAGAACGGCCCACGGGTGCGGGTCAGGAAGATGGTCAAATGACCGGCAACGGCCAGCTTCAGAAAAATCAGGGACTGGATCATGTCCCGACTCAGATGCAGCACATCGCGTCCCACGTACAGCACCCCGAAGGAGAACACGACACCGATCAGCCCCAGGAAGGTGGCCATCGAGAGCACCACCCGCATGTTCCATCTCACCGGCCGCTCCGCAATCGGAACCCGGTCGGTTGCGATGGCCATGATGGGGGCATCGTTGAGCAGGGCGAGCAGGACGATCATCACCGCCGTGACCGGGTAGAAATGAAAGGCGACGATCGACGCGGTGATAAAAAAGAGCACCCGGATGGTCTCGGTGATCCGGTAGATGGCGTAGCTGTTCATGCGCTGGAAAATCTTCCGGCTCTCCTGGATGGCGTCGATGACCACCGACAGCCCCGGGTGGGTCAGAACGATATCCGCCGCCGAGCGCGCGGCATCCGTGGCCCCGTCGACCGCGATCCCGACATCGGCCTTTTTCAGGGCGGGCGCGTCGTTGACCCCGTCACCGGTCATCCCGACGATGTGGTCGTCTTGCTGAAGATCCTCCACGATGCGGTACTTGTGCTCCGGAAACACCTGGGCAAAGCCGTCGGCCGAATCCATCGCCGCTCTTCGTTGGGCCCGGTCTTCCTGGGCCAGGGACTCGGCCGACAGGATTCGGGTGCCCATGTGCAACTCCTTGGCCACCTGCCGGGCGATGGCGACGTGATCGCCGGTGACCATTTTGACGTCGACTCCCATCTTCCGGGCCGTTTCGAGGGTTTCGGCCGAGTCCGGCCGGGGGGGATCGTGAAGGGCCACCAGTCCCAGGTATTGCCAGGCCGCATTCTGGCCCGCCCGCCTGAGGGCGACCCCCAATGCCCGGAAGCCTTCCTCGGCCAGCCGGTCCACCTCTTTGTTCAGGCGACGGAGGAGGCCCTGGTCGGCATCTGTGAGCTCGCCGATCGCCTGGGGCGCCCCTTTGGCCACTTCCACCGCGCCTTTTCCCGGCCAGTCGACGTCGGCCCGGGATCGCTTCGAGACGGGGTCGAAGGGGACAAACCGCTTCACTTTCGACTCGTCCAGGGCCTGGACGATCGTTTCCCGATTCCGGGCGGCGGAGACAATGGCCGTGTCGATCGGATCCTGGTCCTCCTCCCGGGAGGCCAGGGCCGCCGCCAGCAGGACATCGGCTTCAGAGATGTCTTCGAAGGGCGTGATCTCGCCCACCGCGAGCCGATTTTCGGTGATGGTGCCGGTCTTGTCCGAGCACAACACGTCCATTCCCGCCATCTCCTCGATGGCCACGAGCCGGCTGACGATGGCCTCCTTTTTGGCCAGCCGGGCCGCTCCCACCGCCAGCGTAACGGACAGCACGGCGGGAAGGGCGGCAGGAATCGCCGCCACCGTGAGAATCAGCGCAAACTGCAGGGTCGTCAGAAGGTCTTCGTGCCGGAAGATGGCCATCAGAAAGATCAGGGCCACCAACGCCAGCGCCAAGACGATGAGATAGTCGCCGATCTTGACGACGGTCTTTTGGAAATGGCTCCGGCCGCCGGCCTCTTCCACCAGTTGAGCGGTTTTCCCGAAATAGGTCTCCATTCCGGTGGCCACGGCGACGGCATCCGCCTC
>JASFPT010000149.1:0-9799 GCA_050115795.1 Desulfobacterales bacterium | reverse complement strand
CCGATCTGGAAGGCGATGCAGTGTTCGGCTGGCTCAAGGAGCAGGTCTTCAAGAAACATCCGGAGGGGCGGCTGGAGAATACGTGAAATGCCTAAAATGCCTAAAATGAGCTAAAATGAGCTAAAATGCCTAAAATGCGGCGCCGCGTTGCGCCGCCGGGGTTCTGAAAGTCATTCCCTGTTCGTCTCGCAACAGAGGATAACCTCCGGGATGACCCCCCGACGATGGTGGTCGGCGTAGCGCTCAAAGGCACCGATCGATCCTATCCTTTTCCCATTTTCCTCCAGTGGTCGAAGACCAACATCTTTGCATCTGATTTATAAAAAGTCTCCCTGAGATCTCCCGGCGGTTTCTTTCATTTTGGGCATTTTAGCTCATTTTAGTCATTTTAGTCATTCGACATGGTTCGGCCCTTCCCCCAGCCCATGGTCGACAAGCCTTCCCCAAAAAGATATATATAGTGAGATTTTGAAAGCCGGAGGCAACAGATGTGGCAGCGGATCGGTCTTCGGGGCCGGGTATATGCACTGTTGGGGTTTCTGGTGGCGGCGACCGCCGTCAGCGGTGCAGCGACGTTCTGGTATGCCCACGAAATGGAGACCCTTCTCGGCGAGGTGGTCCATAAGGAGCTTGAGGCATTTCAGACCGCGGAGACACTGGTGGTCGCCCTGGCCCAGCAAAAGGGGTTTGTCTCCTATTACTTTATCGATGGCGATCCGCAATGGCTCCGTGACCTCGGAATCCACCGCAGCATATTCGATGCGCGGCTGGCCCAGGCGCGTCGCAATGCAGCCAGTGGGGACGAAATGGCGGCCCTGGATGCCATCGAGGAGGAGTACCGGCGCTACACGCTGGGAAAAGATCAGGTCATTCAATACTACGAGGCCGGACAGCGTCAAGCCGGTGCCAAACTGCACACGCAGATTCGAAGCCGCTATTTTCGCACCCTCGAACTCTGCGAAAAATTCAAGCGTATTCACACCCGACGGCTCGAGAAGGCCCAGAGCGAGAGCAACGCCCAGCTGATGCGCTTCCGGGCTTCGGCGGTGTTGATCTTCGTGTTCAACCTGCTGCTGGCGTTTTCGTTGGCGGTGGTCCTGCTCCGGGAGCTGTTCGGTCCGCTGCGCCGCCTTGCCGTGGAGGCGGGCCTCGGCGAACCGGCGACAGACCACAAAGACGACTTGAAATCCCTGAGCCGAAGCGTGCGCGGCCTGATCAAAGACATCGACGATACGCACTCCGCCCTGGAAAAAAGCCGCGAGCACCTGCTGCAGGCCGAAAAAATGGCCGTGGTGGGCAAACTCGCCGCGGGCATGGCCCACAGCATCCGAAACCCATTCACGTCGGTCAAGATGCGGCTGTTTTCTTTGAGCCGGAGCCTGAGACTGACCGAGGCGCAGCAGGAAGACTTCGAGGTGGTCGCCGAAGAGATCCGACACATCGACACGATCGTCCAGAATTTTCTGGAGTTTTCAAGACCGCCGAAGCTGCAGATGCGGAAGGTCAGCCCGTCTTCCGTCGTCGACACGACCCTTCAACTGCTGGCCCACCGGCTCAAGGCCTACGACGTCACGGTCACGGTCCAGCGCGAGCGGCCGCTTCCGGAGATCGAGGGAGACCCGGAACAGATCAAGGAGGTCCTCGTCAATCTGATTATCAACGCCTGCGAGGCGATGGAAGGCGGAGGCCGGATCACCATCCGGGAATCGGCGGCGACCAAAGGGCAGGGCCAGGGCGCTGCCATGGTCTCTGTGGAGGACGACGGCCCGGGGATGTCGCCTTCGGTCCAAGAGAAGATCTTTCAGCCGTTTTACACCACCAAAGAGGAAGGGACCGGTTTGGGGCTGAGCATTGCCGCGCGGATCATGGAAGAACACGGCGGCCGGCTGTCGGTCGAATCCACCCCGGGCATCGGAACCGCATTCGTTCTCCTGTTTCCCCTGGAGAAGGCGCCGTGAGCAAGATTGTGATCATCGACGACGACGACCAGCTTCGCCGGAGCTTTCACAAGCTGCTGAGCGAAGAAGGCTACCGGGTATCGAGCGCACCTTCCGGAGAGGCCGGGCTTGCCCTGCTCTCCGAAACGCTCCCGGACCTGGTGATCTTGGACAACCGCCTGCCCGGGATGAGCGGCCTGGAAACCTTCCAGAAGATTCACCGGATCGAGCCCAAGCTGCCGGTGATCATCATGACCGCATTCGGCACCACCGAGACGGCCATCGAAGCCACCAAGCTCGGCGCCTACGATTACGTCCTCAAACCCTTCGACATCCCCAAGATGCTTTCCGTCATCCGCCAGGCCCTGGATGCGGGGCGCTTCATGCGGTCGCACGTGGCGCTGGATGCCTCGCCGCAGGAAGCCGGGGCGGAGGCGATCATCGGCCGCAGTCCGGCCATGCAGGAAGTCTACAAGGCCATTGGCCGGGTCGCTTCCACCGACGCCACCATCCTCGTGCGCGGAGAATCGGGCACCGGCAAGGAACTGGTGGCCCGGGCCGTCTACCAGCACAGCAGCCGTGCCACCAGGCCGTTTCTGGTGATCAACTGCGTGGCGATTCCCGACACCCTTCTGGAAAGCGAGTTGTTCGGATACGAAAAGGGGGCGTTTACCGGCGCCTCCCACCGCCGGGTCGGCAAGATCGAGCAGGCCGACGGGGGGACGATTTTTCTGGACGAGATCGGGGACATGCCCCTGAACCTGCAGGCCAAGATCCTGCGCCTCGTCCAGGACAAGCGCATCGAGCACCTCGGCGGCAGGGAGCCGATTCCCGTCGATGTCCGGATCGTGGCCGCCACCAATCGGGACCTGGAAACCGCCATCGCCAAAGGGTCTTTCCGGGAGGATCTCTACTACCGCCTGAAGGTCGTTACGATCTGGCTTCCGCCGCTGCGCCAGCGCACCGAAGACATTCCGCTTCTGGCCGAATACTTCATCGCCCGCTATGCCCGGGAAGTGGGTTCGGAAAACCGGGGCATCTCCGAGGAAGCCGTGAATACCCTGATGGGCTACCGTTGGCCGGGGAACGTTCGGGAGCTCGCCAACACGATTCAGAAGGCCGTCATCTTCAACCGCGGAGCCCGCCTCGAGGCGCGGGACATCCGCCAGGCCGTCGGGGGCGTCTCGCCGGCCGAGTGCCCGGAGTCGGGCGGAGAAGAGGCGGCATTTCGGCTCTGGATCCGGAAGCGGCTGACCGAGGAAACAGACGAGAATCGGTTCGACGCCTGCCTCGACCACATCTCCAGCCTCCTGATCAGCGAGGCCCTGAACGTTACGGGCGGAAACCGGTCCCAGGCGGCGAAGCTGCTCGGTCTGTCCCGGCCCACCCTCCACTCCAAGATCGACAAATACGGCCTGAAGCTGGAAACCTCGGTAAAACGGGACCCGGACAAGGAGTGAACACGGCCGTTTCGATTTTGATCCACCGCCTTTACACGCTGTAAAAATCTTCGACACCGTTTTTTCCCCTCCACCGGCATGTTTGCGCTTTCCCGTTCCATGAAAAACCATGTTTATCCGGCAAATACGATGCGAGACCGGTCCGCTGCGGGCAGTGGCACAACCCTTGCTCAATGATAAAAATAAGCGGCGCCGTCTATGGCGGGTGTCGGAACGCCGGAATCCCTGAACGAAAGGAACGTCATCCATGATTGCCCAATCGATCCGGAAGGTGATGGTCGCCTGCGACCTGTCCGACTACGCGGGCCAGATCATGCGCTATGCCGTGGCCATGGCCCGGGCGGTGGACGCCGAGGTCCTGGTGGTCAACGTCATCAACCAGCGGGATGTGGACATGATCCAAAAGGCGCTGGTCGGTTACGGAAGTTTTACCGTGGACGAATACATCGAAAACCAGCGCAAGGAGCGCACGGCAGCGATGGAAAAGCTGGTTGAGGAGGCCGGCGGCCGATCCGGTCAGGTGAGCTGCACCGTTCGCGTCGGGGTTCCGTTTCAGGCGCTGATCGAGGCGGCCCAGGGGGAAACGGTCGACGTGGTGGTGATGGGAACCAAGGGGAGGGGAAATTTGGCCGGCGTTCTGCTGGGTTCGACGGCGGAGAAAATGTTTCGCCGGTGCCCGGTTCCGCTGCTCAGCCTCCGGGTCGGCGGCGTCGAGCGAAAACCATGACCGCAGCGGCTGCGACGGTATGAACCTGCAGCGGTTTTCGAAACGAGACAAGGCAAGAAAGCCGCTGCATTCGATCTCGTCTCCGGTTTGGCCGGAAGACGGGGCCTGTGGCACCAAATGGAGGTGGGTATGCTGGTTAAAAACTGGATGAGCCCGAAGCTGGTCACCGTCGGCGTCGACGACGCCATGGATCTGGCCATCCGCCGGCTCAAGGAAAACGGCATCCGCATGATGCCGGTCATGAAGGGCGACAACCTGGTTGGGGTGATCACCGACCGGGACCTGAAAAGGGCCTCGGCTTCGGATGCCACGACCCTGGACATCCATGAGCTGCTGTATCTGATCTCCCGAATCCGGGTGGGCGACATCATGAGCCGGGAGCCGGTCACCGTTTCGGATGACGACACCATCGAAGAGGCGGCCGAGGTGCTGCTGACGCATAAAATATCCGGTCTTCCCGTGTTGAGCGGCGACAGGCGACTGGTGGGGGTCATCACCCAGTCGGATATTTTCAAAGCCCTGATCTCCCTGACCGGCTACGGGAAGCGGGGGGTCCAGTTCGGTTTCGAAGCCGACGACCGGCCCGGTTCGATCAAGGAGCTGGCCGACGTGATCCGGGCGTTCGGGGGCCGGGTGGCGAGCATCCTCAGTTCCACCGAACGAGCGCCGGAGGGAAAACGCAGGGTGTACGTCCGGGCCTACCGGATCGATTGGGATCGGATCGACGCCTTGAAGGACGCCCTGAAACAGAAGACGACCCTCCTGTATATGGTCGATCATCGCAGCAACCGGAGGGAAATCTACGGCGAACCATCCCACAATCCGACACCAGGGAGAAAATAGATGAAAAGAAATCCATCGCCCAAGCAGGAGCGGATACTGCTGCCGATCGACGGTTCGGAACGGTGCCTGGAGACCGTCCGATATGTCGCCCGCTATGAACCGTTCCATGCGATGAAGGTCGTACTGTTCAACGTCTTCAGCGATGTGCCGGATTGCTACTGGGACCTGGAGCGGGAGCCGAAAAGCGTCAAGACGGTGCGGCACGTCCGGGCCTGGGTCGGTCAAAAGAAAAAGGAGATGGAAACCTACATGGAGACGGCCCGGGAGATTCTCCTGCGCGGCGGGGGTGAAGGCCGTGCCGTATCGATCCGGATTCACTCCCGGAAAAAGGGCGTGGCCCGGGACATTCTCGCCGAGGCCCACAAGGGGTACACGGCGGTGGTGGTGCGACGGCGAGGGGCGACGGGGCTTCGCAACATCGTCATGGGCAGCGTTGCGGTCAAGCTCATGGAAAAGATGTCCTTTGTCCCGCTGATCATCGTGGGCCGGAAAGCGATGACCCAACGGGTCCTGATCGGAGTCGACGGGTCGGATGGGGCGAACCGCGCGGTCGACTTTACGGCCGGGATTCTCCACGGGCACGGGTTTTCGGCCCATCTGATCAACGTCATGCGCAGCTCTCGTTCGGCGGTGCCGCCCGGAGAAAAGCAGGCGGGTGAGCCGGTATGCCCGGAAGAGGCCGAAGAAGAGATGCTTTCCGTTCTTGGCGACGCCCGAAAGCGGATGGCGGCGGCCGGCTTTTCCCCGGAGAAGGTAACCACGAAGGTCATCACCGGCGCGGCCAGCCGGGCGGCCGCCATCGCCGAGGAAGCCGATGCAGAAGGATGCGAGACGATCGTCGTCGGCAGAAGAGGACTTTCCGGCGTGAAGAGCTTTTTTATCGGCAGGGTGAGCAACAAGGTGGTGCACATGGCCCGAAAAAACACGGTCTGGGTCGTGACCTGACCGATCCGGGACGCGCATCGCCCCAGTGCATCTGGGCATCGGCGGTTCTTCCGCGTCGACGGCGGTTCGGATCGAGGCGCAAATCCCGCTCCCCGGAGCTGCAGGGGCAATCCATTCACCCCATCGCCGGCAGCGCCTGCGCGAGGCCGGCCACAAGGAGCAAACCATGGAAACCTTCGGCAGAATCCTTTGCCCCGTCGACCTTTCCGAGATATCACCGAAGATCGCGTCGGTGGCCGCCATGATGACCCGAACATTCGACGCCGAGCTCCACCTCCTGTTCGTCGCGCGGGTCTTCGAATACCTGACCAGTATCTACGTGCCGCACCCGTCCATCGACAATTTCCACAAGGAGATCATGGACGGCGCCGAAAAGCGCCTCGCCGAATTCAGGGACGAGCATTTCAAAGACTTTTCCAAAGTGCAGTGGGCGGTCCGCGGAGGCGACATCGCCGAAGAGATCATCGCCTATGCCCGGGAGCAGTACATCGATCTGATGATTCTCGGAACCCACGGCCGGAAAGGGCTCGATCGGGTCGTGTTCGGATCCGTCGCCGACCGGGTGGCGAAGATGTCGCCGGTGCCGGTCCTGTTGGTCAACCCGCACCGGGCATCCTAGTCCGCTGCATTGGTGGCGGGAAAGCGGAAACGCCGGAGACATCGCAGGAGGGGCGCAGCGGAAGATGTCGCGGGTCGTCAACGGATAAAGCCGCGCAGCGAATTTATTCGACAACCCAGACCGTGCAGTTGCGGGCGTGATTGACGATTTTGCTCGAAATGCTGCCGAACAGAAATTCCTCGCTCCTGGAAAGCCCCTGTCTTCCCACCACGATGGTGCTGAAAGCCGCCGCCTCCCGTTCGGCCAGTATGCACTGGGCCATGGAGGGGCAGTACCGCAAGGTGGACCGGGTATTTACCGAATCTTCATCGAAGCCGGAGTCTACGAGCATTTGCTTGTAGGCAGCGAGTTGCGTCGTGATCCTTTCGTGCTGCTTCTCGACCCACTCCTGTTTTTCCGCGTCGCTGGGAAAGAAGTCCTCCTCCGGTTCGTTGATCACGTGAAGCAGCATGACCGAAAAGCCCCTGATACCGCCCAGCAGCTGCCCCACGTAGGCCACTGCCCTCCGGGAGTTTTCCGATTCGTCTACGGCGATCAAGATGTTTTTATTGAATTGCGCTTCTTTCGGTCTGGTTTTGCCCATTGCTGTACCTCCATTCCAGGTTGCTCGCGATCCGGAGCCCGGGCCCGGTGGCACCGACGGTCTTAAGAGTGGATGACGGAGCGCGATCGAAAAGCCATGGGGGACCGGCGTCCCTCAGCCATCTCATCCGACATCGGTACGGACCGCTCCTATGTCTTCGAGCAGTTGGCTGGTGTGTTCATAGAACCAGTTGGCCCCTTTTGAAAAATGAAGCAGAACCCGGTTCAGTTTTTCCGGAATGTAGGGGTAGATTTTTTTCAAATTGGCAAGCCGGTTGTGAAAAACGATGTTTCGATCATCGTCGGCCAGGCGATCGAATGCCGGATGCCGGTTCTGCAGATCGTGAAGAAGCAGGTCGCCCTTGCCCACCAGGTAGATGAGGATGTTGCCGAGGCCGAAAAGATCGTAGCCGTATATATTTTCTCGGTGCCTGTAGTTGAAGTCGAAGTCGATCCACCGGTAGACGCTGGTGTCGCGATCGACGAAGATATGGTCCCGGCGGATGTCCCCGTGTTTCTCCCCATGATCATGAAGAAACCGGATCGCCCCGATGCATTCGATGAAACGGTCGAGGATGTGAGGCAGATGCTCGTAAAAATACCGCTCGTGCGCCTCGGGAAGGTTTTCGACCATGGCCGGCAGCGTGGGGCCCACGATGACGTGCACAACCCGTATGATGTTTCCTGCCGCGTCGGTCGCCGAAAAGCCCTGCATGAAGTTGGGATGCCCCTTGACCAGCGACAGGATGCGCGCCTCCTTTTTCGGACTTCGGAAGCAATCGAAGGCGATCCCGCCCACATGGGCCGTGAATCGCTCGTAAAACACCAGCTTGATGATTTTCCGCTCCCCGGTGTCCAGGTCGATGGCCCTTTTGACCCAGAATTTTTCCTCGTCATCGAGGCCGAACCGTCCCTCCTTGGCATTCTGCCGGATCAGGTATGGCGTCCCGTCAAGGATCAGCACGTCGCCGTAGTCGACCTTGAAAAAATCGGTCGCATCCGTGTGGACCTCGGGAAGTCCGGATCGGGAAAAGGACGGAGCCCAGCGGGCGATCCGCTCTTTCAACGATTCTGGGGATAGAGAAGTGTCCATGGGACGTTGGGTGTGTGTCTCCCGGTCGGCCGCGCAATAGCCGGCACTGTTTCCGACCCTTCATTCGGGGTCGAACGCGTAATTTCCTTTCAAGAAAGCTTCGACGTACCACTCGATCTGGCGGTCGTCGGACAGGACCATGTCCAGCAATCGGACCGAACCGAGCAACCGGCCGAGCATGTCGAGTTTTTCCTGCAGTTCTTCCGAACCGTATTTTTTGATTCCGCCCCGGACCATGTCCCCCTTCTGGTCGACCTTGAATCCGAGCCGTTTCAGGATGCCGGTGATCATCATCGCCCTTCGGGTCCTTCGGCCGACATCCGCAGCGCCTCCCTTGAAATGAAACGTGATGTAGTTGTCGTTCACCGTTCTGCTGCAGTAGGCGTCGATGGTGGAAAAGTGGTAGCCGAGCCGGCTGCTCAGGTTCAGGTACTGCTCGGAAATCACCGCATAGTTGGGTCCTCCCATCTGCCCTTCGACGATCGGGTCGTGGAGGATCGACTCGGCCAGAATCGACGCAAAGCCGCCCACGTGGATGCCGGCGTCCCGCGACCAGTCCACGTCCGGATGGCTCATTCCCCGAAGCACCGCCTTTAGCGGGATCGACCGCAGCTGATCGGGAGTGACGGCCTCCGGGCTGCCTTCGGCTATTCCGCCCCCCAGGTCGACGATGTACAAATTGAGCGGGAGCTTGATTTTCAATGGAACGGCGATTTTTTTCTCCGGCCCGAGTTCGCTGCTGATGGAGAACATCTCCTGCATTGCCATTTCATGGGCGAAGCGGATGACGTCGTGCAGCGTTTTACACCCCTCCGGGCGGAAGTTGTCATTCTTCGGGTCGGTCAGGTTCAGGGGGGCGATCCGTTTCAGTGCCGCCTGAAACGCCTTGTAGGCCGGGCTTCCTTTCATCGGATTGACCGGGGCCTTTTTTTGAACAAGCGCTTCCACAAAGCCTCGATAGACAATGCCGTGGGCGGCGTCTACGGTGATCTCCTCTCCCGGGGGGATGACGCGGGTGGCTGAAACGGTTCCCACCAGGGACGGGATTCGAAACTCCCGTGCGACCGAGGCCATGTGCCCCGTGACACTGCCCACGTCGGTGACGATGCCCCGGATGCGCCCCATGATCGGGACAAATTGGGGGGAGGTCTGCCGGGCGACGAGGACAACACCCTCGGGCACGTGGTGCAACATGTGGTCGGATTCGATGAGGTATGCCCTGCCGGCAGCCACCCCATCACAGGCAGACGCTCCGCCCGCCAGCAAAACCGGGTGCCGATCCGCTGGAATCTGGCTCGCCTCGGAACGGTGGTCTTCGTGAAAGTTGGCTCCCGGGTGGGCTGATTTGCGCAGGGGCCTTGCCTGGAGAATGAAGAGGCGACTGTCGTTTTCGATCGCCCATTCGATGTCCAGGGCATATCCGTAGTGCTCTTCCAGCCGGAGCGCGGCATCGACCAGCATCCGGACCTCGGCGGCCCCCAGGCAAGGCTTGCGGCGCAGCGGCTCGGGCACCGGGATCTCCGCGATGCCCCCACCGGGCCGGGGGCGGACTTGGGTGTCCTTGTCTGCTATCTCCGAGCGTTCCAGCTCCCG
>JASFPT010000148.1:0-9862 GCA_050115795.1 Desulfobacterales bacterium | reverse complement strand
GCCGGTTTCCATGGCTCCCAGCACCCCGCCGCGCTCGGTGATCCGGTCGAATTCGATCAGCACCGCCTCTTCGACCAGGTCGGTGAGGGAGTCGACGATGAAGCTCCCCTGAAGGGGATTTTCGTTTTTGGCCAGACCCCACTCGCGGTTGATGATGAGCTGGATCGCCAGCGCCCTGCGGACCGATTCTTTGCTGGGGGTGGTGATCGCCTCGTCAAAGGCGTTGGTGTGGAGGCTGTTGCAGTTGTCGTAGACGGCGCACAGGCCCTGGAGGGTGGTGCGCACGTCGTTGAACTGGATGTCCTGGCTGTGAAGGCTCCGGCCCGAGGTCTGGATGTGGTATTTGAGCATCTGGGTGCGGTCGTTGCCCCGGTATTTGTCGCGCATGGCCACCGCCCAGATGCGCCGGGCCACACGGCCGATGACCGTGTATTCCGGATCCATGCCGTTGGAGAAGAAAAACGACAGGTTCGGGCCGAAGCGGTCGATCGCCATGCCCCGGGACAGGTAGTACTCGACGTAGGTGAATCCGTTTGCCAGGGTGAAGGTGAGCTGGGAGAGCGGGTTGGCCCCGGCCTCGGCGATGTGGTAGCCGGAGATGGAGACCGAGTAGAAGTTGCGGACGTTGTTTTCGGTGAAGAACTCCTGGATGTCGCCCATCATCTTCAGGGCGAAGTCGATGGAAAAGATGCAGGTGTTCTGCCCCTGGTCCTCCTTGAGAATATCGGCCTGCACCGTTCCCCGGACCGTGGAAAGGACGTCGGCCCGGATTTTTTCGGCTTCGGCCCGGCTCGGCGCCTTGCCCTTTTTCTCCCGGAATTTTTCCATCTGCTGGTCGATGGCCGTGTTGAGGAACATTGCCAGGATGATCGGTGCCGGTCCGTTGATCGTCATCGAAACCGAGGTGGTCGGCGCGCAAAGATCGAAGCCGCCGTAGAGCACCTTGACGTCGTCCAGACTGCAGACGCTGACCCCGGAGGTGCCCACCTTGCCGTAGATGTCGGGGCGGATGTCCGGGTCCCACCCGTAGAGGGTGACCGAGTCGAAGGCCGTGGACAGCCGCTTGGCCGGATAGTCGGCCGACAAGAGCTTGAAGCGCCGGTTGGTGCGGGCCGGGTCCCCTTCGCCGGCAAACATCCGCGTGGGCTCCTCGTCGACCCGCTTGAGCGGGAAAACGCCGGCGGTAAAGGGGAAGCGGCCCGGAACGTTTTCACGCCGCATCCACCGGTAGATCTCTCCCGGGTCTGAAAAGCGGGGCAGGGCGATCTTCGGGATCCGCCGGCGGGAGAGGGATTCGACGAACAGGGGCACCCGGATCTCTTTTCCCCGCACCGTGTAGACCAGTTCGTCGGCGGTGTACTTTTCCTGAATTTCCGCCCACTCTTTCATCAGGCGTGCGGTTTCCGGCTCCAGGGCGGCCTCGGCTTTTTCGATCTCCTCCTTGAGTCGACCGAGCAGCGATTCGGTGTCTCCCTCGAGGTTGTCGCCGGAGATCGCCGTGGCGGTCTGTTTCAGGTGCCAGGCGCGGCGAACGGCCGCGGCCTGTTGCTCGGTCTGCCGGTGATAGGATCGGACCGTATCGGAAATCTCCGAAAGATAGCGGGTACGCTCCGGCGGGATGATGATGGTCTTGGAGGTGGAGGTTCGCGTCTCGGTGCGCGGCAGCCGGGACTCGAACCGCAGGCCGGTTTTTTCGGCCACGGCTTCGAGCATCCCGTGGTAGAGGGCGGTCACGCCGTCGTCGTTGAATTTGGAGGCGATCGTTCCGTAGACGGGCATCTCCTCGGGAGACTTTTCCCAGGCATTTCGATTGCGCTGCACCTGTTTTCGAACATCGCGGACGGCGTCTTCCCCGCCTCTTTTTTCGAACTTGTTGACCACGATCAGGTCGGCAAAATCGAGCATGTCGATTTTCTCGAGCTGGGAGGCGGCGCCGAATTCGCTGGTCATCACGTACATGGAGACGTCCACGAAATCGACGATGCTCGAATCCCCCTGGCCGATGCCGGCCGTCTCGGCGATGACCAGATCGAAGCCCGCGGCCCGGGCGACGTTGAGCGCTTCGCCCAGCACCAGCGGAAGTTCCGTGCGCGAGCTGCGGGTGGCCAGCGAGCGCATGTACACGCGCGCATTTCCGATGGCGTTCATCCGGATGCGGTCGCCCAGCAGCGCCCCGCCGGTCTTGCGCCGCGACGGGTCGGTGCTGATGATGGCAACGCGCAGGTCCCTGAGGTCGTGGAGAAGCCGCAGGATCAGCTCGTCGGTCAGGGAGGACTTTCCTGCGCCGCCGGTTCCGGTAATGCCGACGACCGGGATCTTCCGGCTTTCGGCCCGCTGGGCCAGTTCGGCCCGGAGTTTGGCCAGGTGGCCGTTTTCCGATGCCTTCGCCTTTTCCACCGCGGAGATCAGCCGGGCGATGAGCGGTTTGTTGGACGGCGACAGCTCGGACAGGTCGAAATCGGCGCCTTCGACGGTGGAAAAGTCCATCGCCTTCATCATGTGGTTGATGATCCCCTGAAGCCCCCAGCGGGCGCCGTCTTCCGGGGAATAGATCTTGGTGACGCCGTAGCCTTCCAGCTCCTTGATCTCGTCGGGGACGATCACCCCCCCACCGCCGCCGAAGACCTTCACGTGGGAAACGCCCCGCTCCTTGAGCAGATCCACCAGGTATTTGAAGAACTCGATGTGCCCGCCCTGGTAGCTGGAGACGGCCACCCCGTTGGCGTCTTCTTCGACCGCGGCATCGACGATTTCCTGGACCGAGCGGTTGTGGCCCAGGTGAATCACCTCCGCCCCGGTCTCCTGGAGGATCCGGCGCATGATATTGATGGCGGCATCGTGGCCGTCGAACAAAGAGGTGGCGGTCACCACGCGGATGGAATGGCGCGGCGTGTATTTCTCCGGTTCTGCCTTCATTCCTCCTCCTTTTGCCGGGGAGCGCCGCCGGCGATCCCCAAGATGAAGTCGGTTTGGATCCGAATGTAGTCTTCGATGCTGTAGTGCCGGGCCAAAAACCAGCGCCGGAACGTCCACATGTGCCCGAGAACGGAAATGTTGTGGGCCATCAACTCGATCGTTCTCTCGTCCAGGTTCGGCACTTCGCCGGAGGTGATCAGCCGGGCCAGCACCTCCACAAAGAGACCGGTGATCCGGACCTCGTTTTCCAGCACCCGCTTTTGCCACTGGCCCGGCAGGGACTGGGTCTCCTGGTAGATGAGAAGGATGTGATCGTTCATCCGGTGGCAGACCCGAAAGTACTCCCGGATCGCCTCGGCCAGGGCGTCCCGGCCGCCGGAGGCCCTGGAAAGGGCTTCTGCAACACCCCGCTCGACTTCGGCATGGATGGCGTCGCAGACCAGGTAGAGGATGTCCTCCTTGGAGGCCACGTATTCGTACATGGATCCGATGGAAAGGCCGGCGGCGCGGGCGATCTGCCGGGTGGTGGTCTTGTGGAACCCGTTGGCGATGAACAGGCCCACGGCGGCGTCGACGATCTGTCGGCGCCGGCGCTCCACAAGATCCGGGTTCTTGATCTGGGTGGGAACATCCCGGGTTCTTTCGGTTTGCGTCGTCATGGGCAGTCCGGGTGTCCGGGTTGGGGTGTCGGGTTCGAGCGCGTATGCGAGTGGTCCAGGGCGGTTGTGCCCGTTGGCACCGGCGGCCGACGTCGGCAGCCATCGCGGGGGCAGACGCATTTGTCCGAACAAGCGCTCGGTCGAAATCTACCATGGGCCCTTGGTCCTGTCAAGGCACGAGCGCCGGGGCGTCGGTAATGGTTATATATATTTGTAATATTTGTAAAAATTTCTTTACGCCGGATGCCGCGGTGTCCGGCCGTCGCCGCGCGGAGAATCGAAACCAGAGTCGATTGATCGAGCGCTCGCTCGCTTTTTTCAAGCGGCCCCCTTCATCCCGCCCACTGCGGAGAAGCGGGCGGGCGAAGTCGCGGCGCACGGGACATCTTTCCCCTTGACAGATCCCCGGGGGCGGTCTTAAAATGGTCAAAATTTTACCGGTCGGTCGGTAAAATTCATCCCGTTTTTGCGCATGCGCCGCACGGGTTTGCCCAACCCCCGAAACCGGTGTGCCTGGAAAATGCCGTTCAATACCGAAAAAACCAGCACGCGCGAGACCATCGTCGCCGCCGCCACCGAGCTGTTCCACCGCAAGGGCTATTTTGCCGCCAGCATGAGCGACATCGCCCGGGAATGCGGGATTCAGAAAGCCGGCATCTATTACTATTTCCAGGGCAAAGAGGCGCTGCTTCACGATATCATGCGGCGCACCATGGACGACCTGCTGGCGCATCTGAAAAGCAGCCTGGCCGGCATTGCCGGGGTCGAGGACGCCATGCGGGCGGCCGTCCGGGGCCACGTGGTCTTTCACCTCAAGCGGCAGAAAGAGAACTTCATCGCCAACAGCGAGCTCAGGGGGCTGACCCCGGAGCACTACCGGGCCCTCGTCGGGCAGCGGGACGCCTACGAGCGGATTTTCCAGTCGCTGATTCAACGCGGCATGGAGCAGGGGGTCTTTGCCGGGGGGGACGTGAAGATCCTCTCCTACGCCATTTTGACACTTTGCACCGCCGGGGCCGCCTGGTACAAACCCGCGGGAAGGCTTTCGGTGGATCGCATCGCCGAAATCTATGAAAATTTCGTGATCAAGGGGCTGAAGGCTGGATCGTTGTCCGCATAGGCGCTGCCGGCGCCGGACTCGGTCGAGTCGCGTGCAGGAACCGGTAAAACAGGAGGCGAATTTGGATTTCGACCTGAACAAAGAGCAGGAAATGATCCGCAAGGAGGTGCGGCGCTTTGCACAGAGCGAGATCGCACCGGTGGCGTTGGAACTGGACGAAAGCGAGCGGTTTTCCGCCGACCTGACCCGGAAAATGGGCGAGATCGGCCTGTTCGGCATGTTCGTCCCGGAAGCCTACGGCGGCCAGGCCATGGACTATTTGTCCTACATCATCGCCACCGAGGAAGTCGCCCGCGTCGACGGCAGCCAGGCCGCCACCGTGGCGGCCGGAAATTCGCTGGGCATCGGTCCCCTGTATTACTTCGGCACCGAAGCTCAGAAGAAAAAATACCTGCCGAAGCTTTGCGCGGGCGAGGCGTTGTGGGGTTTTGGCCTGACCGAGCCCACGGCCGGATCCGACGCCGGCGGGAGCAAGACCACGGCGGTCAAAGATGGAAACCAGTGGGTGATCAACGGGTCGAAGATCTTCATCACCAACGCCGCCTGCGGGCTTTCCATGGGGGTTACCGTGCAGGCCGTCACCGGCACCCGGGAAAGCGGAAAGCCGGAGTACACCTGCTTTCTGGTGGAACATGGCACTCCCGGGTTCAAGGCTGTGGAGATGAAGAAAAAGATGATGTGGCGGGCATCGAACACGGCCGAGCTCTATTTCGACGACGTGCGGGTGCCGGCGGAGAACATTCTGGGAAAGCAGGGCGACGGCTTCAAGCAGATGCTCCAGACCCTGGACGGCGGGCGGCTTTCCATCGCCGCCATGGGGCTGGGCGGTGCACAGGGGGCCTTTGAACTGGCCCTCAAGTATGCCCGCAAGCGAGAGCAGTTCGGCCAGCCGATATCCAAGTTCCAGGCCGTTGCCTTCAAGCTGGCCGACTGCGCCGTTCAGATCGAGTGCGCCCGCAACCTGCTCTACAAGGCCTGCTGGCTGCGGGACCGCAAGCGCCCCTTCGAGATGCAGGCCGCCATGGCCAAGCTGTACTGCTCGGAGCTGATGGGCCGGGTGGCGGACCACGCCGTGCAGATTCACGGCGGGTACGGCCTGATGAAAGACTACAACGTGGAGCGGTTCTACCGGGACCAGAAACTGCTCGACATCGGGGAGGGCACCTCGGAGGTGCAGCGGATCGTGATCAGCCGCCACATCGGCTGCTAGGGGCATAGGGCATAGGGCATAGGGCAAAACAAAGGGCTAACGGCAGTTTACCTAATGCCCCATGCGCCATGCCCCATGCGGCGTGAAGCGCCAAACCAAAAACCACAGACCTCAAACAACGAACCACAAACCACAAACGACAAACCACAAACCGCATTTCAACCAGGAGAAAAAGACCATGAGCGAAGATGTCCTGCTCAAAGAAGTGAAGGACGGGGTGGCGCTGCTGACCCTCAACCGGCCGGCGGTGATGAACAGCTTCAACTTTGCGCTGCTTCATGCGCTTTCCAGGGAGGTCGAGGCCATCGACGTGGATCCGGGCATCCGGGTGGTGATCATCACCGGGGCCGGCGAAAAGGCATTTGCCGCCGGGGCGGACCTCAAGGAGCGGCGCACCTACACCCCGGAGCAGGTCAAGGAGTTCATCACCACGATCCGAAACCTGTTCACCCGGATCGAATACATGAAAAAGCCGGCGATCGCCGCCGTCAACGGCGTGGCCCTGGGCGGCGGGACCGAACTGGCCATGGCCTGCGACATCCGAATCGCCTCGGCCACCGCCACCATGGGGCAGACCGAAACCCGGCTGGCCATCATCCCGGGAGCCGGCGGCACCCAGCGGCTGCCCCGGCTGGTGGGAAAAGGGATGGCCAAGGAGCTGATTTTCACCGGCCGGCGGGTGGCCGCCGACGAGGCTCTCCGGATCGGGCTGGTCAACAGGGTCGTGGATCCCGAAGCGCTGATGGACGAGGCAAAGAAGATGGCGGCCATGATCTGCGAGGCCGGGCCGATCGCGCTGGAGCAGGCCAAGTACGCCATCAACTACGGCATGGAAACCGACCTGCACACCGGTCTTGCCATCGAGTCCAACGCCTACTGGGTCTGCATCCCCACCGAGGACCGCCTGGAAGGGCTGGCCGCGTTCCAGGAGAAGCGAAAGCCGGTCTATACAGGCAAGTGAGTGGCGGACTGGTCAAAGGGTCGACTGGTTGTATCGTCAAATAGGGGACCCCGGGCAGTTGAAGTGATGTCTGGCGTTCTTCCCGGAGTGACCCGTCAACCCATCAACCTGAGCCAAAAACGAGTGGTGAAAGCCAAAGGAGAACAAAAATGACAGAGTATGATTACTGGAAGATTTTCCCGCGAATGCCGCGCAAGGTGACCATCGGCGACATCACGGTTCGAGACGGTTTTCAGCATCTGGAAAAATTTATTTCCACAGAGGCAAAGATCTTCTACGCAGAAGAAATGATCTTTGCCGGCTGCCGCAACATCGAGGTCACCAACCTGGGCAATCCGTTTCTGATGCCGCAGTTTTCCGATGCGGAAAAAATTCTCGCTCACCTGAGAAGCGACCGGTTCAAAAAGCGCTGCAGCGCAAAGGGAATCGACCCGGCAGACATCAGTGTGACGGCGGTCACCATCCGGGAAAAGGCGGTGGACCGGGCCATCGAGCTCAAGGAAAGGGGGGTCGGCCCGGACCGGTGCCTGATGATGGTCTCCACCGAAGAAGAGCACCATTTCGCCAACTCGGGTACGACGCTTCCGGACTACTGGAGAGAGGCCGAACGGTGCATCCAAAAGTGCACCGATGCCGGCATCAAGATGTGCGGCACGGTGAGCACGATCTGGGGCAGCCCCATCGCCGGGGCCACCGAACTCAAGGACGCCGTGGAATTTACCAAGCGGTGGTTGGAGATCGGCGCTTCGGACATCGAGCACGCCGACCATGACGGAAGCGCGTCGGCCCCGGAGGTGTACCGGTACTTTTCCATGATCCTCGACGAAATCCCCGACACCCGGTTGCACATCGCGCACTTTCACGAAACCAAACGGGTCTCCTCGGCCTCGGTGCTGGCCGCCCTGCAGGCCGGCATCGACCACTTCGAGGCTACCCTGGGCGGGATGGGCGGACAGCCGGCCAATTTCCTCGACGACCGGCCCGTGCCCGGCACCGGAGAGTACTATTATGAAGATCCGCGTTACGTGGGGCTCACCTGCCTGGAAGACATGCTCGTGCAGATCGACGAGATGGGCATCGAACACGGATACGACGTGGACCGGGTTCTGTGGCTCGGAAAGCAGATGGAGCGCACCGTGGGCCACCGGCTTCGCTCCGAGGCCGTGATCAACGGCCGGACGCTGAAAGAGGGCCATCTGAAGTTCGCCCGTCCCGGCCTGAAAAAGCTGAAGCAAAAATTTGCAGAGGCCGAGGGACAGAAGCTGCCGCCCGAGTGGGGAGAAAAGGCGGTGCTGCCTGAACGGCACAGGCCGTAAATGCGGTGGCGGCCGTGCTGCAACCGGCCGCACCGTTTCATGAACATTTGATCACCCGGGGCGGCGGCGCTTTCGTTCGAAACGCTTTGCGTGGTTTGTGGCCTGTGGTATGGGGGGTGACCACAAACCACCCGCCACGAACGACAAACGACCCTGCGCGCTTCCGCCTTTTGCCGGCGGCCATGCGCCAACGGCCTGAACCGGTGTTTCTGAAATGAATATCCTGTTTGTATGCACCGCAAATGTCAGCCGAAGCTTTCTGGCCGAGCAGCTCTTCCGGCACGAAGCCGGACGGGCGGGGCTGCCGGCTGTCGCCGCCGATTCGGGCGGGGTTGCCGATTTTTCCGGAAGCCCGCCGGATGAGAAGATGGTCCAATACCTGTTCAACCAGAAAATTCCTTTCCTCAAGCACACGGCAAAGTCCATCGGACCGGGGCAGATGGAATGGGCGGACCGGATTCTGGTCATGGAAGAGGCCCACGCCGAAATGCTCCGGGAACGGTACCCGGAATTCGAAGGCAAGATCGACCTTCTTGGCGCGTACATCGCCCCGGGGGATCGCCCCGCTGACATCGCAGATCCCTTCGGGCTGGGCCCGTTTCATTACCGCACCGCCATTTCCCAGATCACCCTGGCCGTGAAAAACCTCGTCCGGGCGCTTGCCGCGGAACGCTGAAAAACCGATTTCACCGCCAAGGCGCGAAGAACGCAAAGAAATGGATTGTTTTTACAGGAAAAACGGTTCTCTTGGCGCTCTTTGCGCCTTCCCGGTTCCCTTGTTTTCCATCGTCGAAAAGGAGGCCCCATGAAAGCCATGGTGCTGGAACAGATCTGCGATATGGCGGAAGAACGAGAGCCCCTGCGGGCCGTGGAACGGCCCGAACCGGAGCCGGGACCCGGCCAGGTCCGGATCCGGGTGTCGGCCTGCGGCGTGTGCCACACCGAACTGGACGAGATCGAGGGCAGGACGCCCCCGCCCGAACTGCCGGTGATCCCGGGCCACGAAGTGGTCGGACGGGTCGATCGGCTCGGTGCCGGTGTCGCAGCCTGGAAGGAGGGAGACCGGGTGGGGGTCGGCTGGATTCATTCGGCCTGCGGCAGGTGCAGGCACTGCCGGGAGGGGGAAGAGAATCTGTGCCGGGCGTTTTTGGCTACGGGCAGGGACGCAGACGGAGGTTATGCCGAATGGATGACCGTCCCCGAGCGCTTTGCGGTTGCCATCCCCGATTCCCTCTCCGACACCGAGGCGGCGCCCCTGATGTGCGCCGGCGCCATCGGTTTCCGCTCCCTTCGGCTGACGGGCATCGCCGACGGCAACACGCTGGGGCTGACCGGTTTCGGCGCCTCGGCCCACCTGGTGCTCAAAATGGTCCGGCACCGGTTTCCCCGCAGCCGGGTGCACGTCTTTGCCCGGAGAGAACAAGAGAGGCAATTCGCCCTGGAACTCGGTGCCGTGTGGGCCGGCGACACGGCCGATACCGCCCCGGAGCCCCTGGATGCGATCATCGACACCACACCGGCCTGGAAGCCGGTGGTCGAGGCCCTGCGAAACCTTCGGGCCGGCGGGCGACTGGTGATCAATGCGATTCGAAAAGAGGACGGCGACAAGGATCAACTGCTGCGGATCCAATACCCGGATCACCTCTGGCTCGAAAAGGAGATCAAGTCGGTGGCCAACGT
>JASFPT010000147.1:0-9893 GCA_050115795.1 Desulfobacterales bacterium | reverse complement strand
GGCCACCTCCACCTCGAAGCCCTCCTTTTCCAGGTTGCCCTGCACGATGGAGGCAAAGTCGGGCTCGTCGTCCACCACCAACACTCTCTTTTTCTCGCTCATGACGACCTCACTTTCTAGGTTGCAGGTTATGCGGTTGATAAGATGCTTGCTGCTTCGTCAAGCTTCCCTGGCCTCGAACACTTGGCCACTGAGCTGTTGAGCTATTGAGCTGTTCAGCTGATAGGCGACTGCAAGGATCAGAATCTCATTCTTTTCATGTGAAACTTTGGTCGAAGCCGAGGTTCTTGTAGGGCACGACCTCCGTGTCGTGCCGTCCTGAACGGCACGGAGGCCGTTCACTACACAGGCAGAGGCTTCCACCTTTGATCAAATCCCGTTTGCGAAAGGGACGGCAGAGCTGACATCAGACCTCGGACATCTGACCTCTCCTTTTTGCCTTCCGGCTTAACAGCTCATCGGCTTAACAGCTTACGAGCTGACCTCCGGCCGCGGATGCAGCCCCGCTCTTTCGACGATCTCCGGGACCTTTTCCTCCCACTCGATGGCCATGATGTGAAAGCCGGCGACCCCTTCGACCTCCTTGAGCCGCTCGATGGCCTCCACGCACATGTCGATTCCCTCCTGGGGCTGCTTTTCCTTCGGCGCGTCGGCCATCCGTTTGACGACCTCCTCGGGCACGTCCATGCCCGGGACCCGGTTTTTCATGTACCGGGCCATGCCCGCCGACTTCATGGGCGTCAAGCCGGCCAGGATGTGCACCTTCTCGGTGATGCCCCGGTCCCGGGCCTCGGCCATCCACTGCTCGAACTTGCGCAGGTTGTAGATGCACTGGGTCTGGATGAACTCGGCCCCGGCCGCGACCTTCTTCGCGAGTCGGGGCACGCGAATCTCGTAAGGGTCGGCAAAGGGGTTGGCCGCAGCGCCCACGAACATCCGCGGCGGTCGGGCGATGTCGTCCCCGCCGAGGAATTTCCCCTCGTCTCGCATTCGCCGGACGGTTTGCAGAAGCTGCATCGAGTCGATGTCGTGCACGTTTTGGCCCTGGGCGCAGTCGCCGAAGCTCTGGTGGTCTCCGGAAAGACAGAGGATGTTGTAGATGTCGAACGAGGCCGCCCCGAGGATGTCGCTTTGAAGGGCGATCCGGTTCCGGTCCCGGGTGACCATCTGCAGCACCGGCTCCAGGCCCATCTGTTTGAGCCGAATGCAGGCGGCAAGGCTGCACATCCGGGTCATCGAGGTCTGATTGTCGGTGATGTTGATCGCGTCGACGTGGTCGCGGATCAGAGCGGCCTTTTTTTCAATGACCGCCGGATCGCTGCCCCGGGGCGGGCCGCACTCGGAAGTCACGGCCAGGTGCCCGGCGGCAAGAACCTTTTCCAGTCGGCTCGGTGTGTTGGTCTTCATTCTTGGACATCCTCCCTGACGACCTTCCGGGGGCCGCCCGCCCTGTCCGTGGACCAGTCCTTGATCGGCGCGATCTTCTCGTAGTCCTCCATTTTCCCGAGGGCCTGGAGCCGGTCGACGATCAGCTGCCAGGCGCAGTCGGTCTCCTTGCTGATTTCGCACTTTCCGGCCGTCGATCCGCCGCAGGGGCCGTTGAACAGGCGCTTGGCGCAGCGGGCCACCGGACAGATGCCGCCGGTCTCGGCCAGGATGCACTGCCCGCACCCTTGACAGCGCTCGGTCCACAGTCCCCGCGCCTCGGTGGCGCCCATGAAAAGGGTGTTGACCCCCGGGTAGACCCGTTTGCGGGGGTAGTGCTCTGCGGTGAACTGGACGCCCACACCGCAGGCGATCGATACGATGGCGTCGTAGCGGTCGGCCACCTCCCGGATTTCTTCCATGTATTCCGGATCGCACTGGCGTTCCAAGGTCCGCTCGTCGATCCGAACTTCGCGACCCTCCTTGAGGAAGAACATCCGCAGCGCCGAGGCCAAAATGCCGACCTCCTTTTTGCCCCCGGCCTCGCAGACCGTCACGCACTCGTTGCAGCCGAGGATGAGCAGGCTGTCGCAGTCCCGAATCCGTTCGAGGATCTCTTCCATCGGCTTTTTATCGGCGACGATCATCGGTCACCTCCCGTTTCCTTTTCCTTTCGTTGCAGGGTTTGCCGGACCGGGTTGGGGCCCAGCTCCCGGATTCTTTCGGCCATCTCTTCGGCAAAACGGGCAAATCGGGGGCCTTCGCTGGAAGACAGGTTGAACATCTGCACCCGGTCGGCCCCGATGCCCACGGTGTCGAGGACCTTCTTGGCCTGCTCGACCCGCTTTTTCGCCCGGAAGTTCCCGCTGTTGTAATGGCAGTCGCCCTCCAGGCACCCGATCACCGAAACCCCGTCCGCCCCCTTTTCAAAGGCCCGCAGGATGTGGATCACGTCGACCTTGCCGGTGCACGGCACCCGCACGATGCGGATGTCGGTCGGATACGAAAGTCGCATCGAACCTGCCAGGTCCGCTGCCGTGTACCCTCAGTAGTTGCAGCAAAACGACAGGATAATCGGATCGAACGTGTCGCTCATCGGATCCCCTCCAGCAAGGCGTCCACCTTGCAAAGAATCTGATCGTCCTCGTACCAGTTCAGTTCGATGGCCTTGGCCGGGCACTCGGCGGCGCACACCCCGCAGCCGTGGCAAAGGGCCTCGTCGATTTCGCTGAACCCCTCGTCGTTGATCCGCGGCACCGAAAACGGGCAGGACCGGACACAGATCAGGCACGCGGCGCATCGCTCGGCATCGACCCGCGCGGTCACGGCCGAAAGCGTCAGATGGTCCTGGGAAAGGAAGGTCACGGCCCGGGCCGCGGCGGCCTGGGCCTGGGCCACCGCCTCGTGCAGCAGCTTCGGGCTGTGGGCGGTGCCGCAGACAAAGATCCCCTCGGTGGCCATGTCCACCGGCCGCAGTTTCACGTGGGCCTCCATGAAGTGGCCCTCTTCGGTTCGGGCCAGCTTCACGATGGAGGCCAGCTCTTCGGTGTCTTCGGCGACCATGCCGGCGCTGAGCACCAGAAGATCGGCTTCCACCTCCAGCGTCCGGCCGAGGACCGGATCGACAAAGCGGGTGGTCACCCCGTCTGCCCGGGCCTGGGTCTCCGGCGGCCGCTCCGGTTCGTAGCGGAAAAAGAGCACCCCTTTCTGCCGGGCTTCCCGGTAATAGTCTTCCATCAGCCCGTCGGTGCGCATGTCCCGATACAGGACGAATACGTCGCACTCGGGCCGAATCGCTTTGATGTGAAGGGCGTTTTTGACGGCCGCCTGACAGCAGACCCGGGAGCAGTTCGGGTTCTTTTCGTTGCGCGACCCGACGCACTGAATCATCACCACCCGGTTCAACCCGTCGGCCCCCATTTTTTCCAGCTGTGCGGACAACTCCACCTGGGTGACGACCCGGTCGCTTTCCCCGTAACCGTATTCGGCGGGCCGGTACTCCACCGCGCCGGTGGCCAGCACCACGGCGCCGTGGCTGATCTTGCGCTCGTACATACCCGGCCCCACCAGCAACTCGGTGGTGAAGTTCCCCTTGAAGCCTGAAAATCCGACGATGAGCGACTCGACCAGCACCTGGATCTTTTCGTGCGTTGACACCCGGTCGATCAGATCCGACAGGAAGGCGCCGATGTCGGTGCCGCCGATGGTCCTGGTCAGGCGCCGGGCCATGCCCCCGAGCTGCCTTTCCTTTTCCGCCAAAAACACTTCAAAGCCCTGGTCGGCCAAGCCGAGGGCGGCGGTCATGCCGGCGGTGCCTCCGCCGATCACCAGTGCCCGCTTGTCGACCGGGATCTGTTTTTCCTGCAAGGGGCTCAGGGCGGCCGCCCGGGCGGCGGCCATGCGCACCAGGTCCTTGGCCTTCTCGGTGGCCAGCGCCGGGCTGTTGGCGTGCACCCAGGAGTCCTGGTTGCGGATGTTGGCCATCTCGAAGAGGTATTTGTTCAGGCCGCAGGCCTGGAGGGTGTCCATGAAGATCGGTTCGTGGGTCTTGGGGGTGCAGGCGGCCACCACCACCCGGTTGATGCCCTCCTCTGCGATGGTCTTTCGCATCTGCTGCTGGGAGTCCTCCGAGCAGGTGAACAGATTCTCTCCGGCCCAGACCACGCCGGGCAGGCTTCTGGCGTAGTCCACCACCGCCGGGACGTCCACGGTGCCGGCGATGTTGATGCCGCAGTTGCAGACAAATACGCCGAGCCGGGGTTTTGCCCCGGCCACGTCGATCTCTTCGGGCAGGGTCAGCAGCTTTGTGCGGGTGTTTCGGGCCTCGGCCAGCCGGCTTCCGGCAAGGCAGGCGGCAGCGCTTGCTTCGGTGACCGAAGACGGGATGTCTTTTGGGGCCTGAAACACCCCGCAGGCATAGACCCCGGGACGGCTCGTTTCCACCGGGGAGAGCTCCGGGGACTCTGCAAAGCCGTAGCCGCCGGTCTTCACCCCGATCCGGGCGGCGGTCTGGCGGACCGACTCCGGAATCCGAAGCCCCACCGAGAGCACCACCAAGTCGAAGGTTTCCTCGACAATCGCACCGTCTCCGTCTGCGTAGCGGATTCGAAGATCCCGCTTATCGCCCACTTCGTCGATCGTGTGGATCCGGGCCCTGATGAAGCGCACGCCGGCCTTGTCCTTCGCCCGCCGGTAGTACTTTTCGTATTCCTTGCCGAAGGTCCGCACGTCCATGTTGAAAATGGCGCAGTCCAGCTTTCCTGCCGCGTGTTCCTTGGCGATCATCGAATCCTTGATCGCATACATGCAGCAGACCGAAGAGCAGTAGCCGTTTCCGGTGCGGTTTACATCCCTGGAGCCGACGCACTGGATCCAGGCGATTTTTTCCGGTTCCGCACCGTCTCCGGGCCGCTTCATGTGCCCCATGGTCGGGCCCGAGGCGGAAAGGATCCGTTCGAACTCGAGGCTGGTGACCACGTTCGGGTTCTTCCCGTAAAGATAGAAAGAGGAAAGCGGGGACGGGTCGTAGGGCTCGCAGCCCGGGCAGAGGACCACCGAGCCGATGTCGACCTTGCGCTCTTCGGCACGCTGGTCGTGGGCCACCGCCTGCGCCAGGCAGGCCGACACGCACCGGTAGCATTCCGAACACACGCCGCAGGCCAAACAGCGCTTTGCTTCGACGGCCGCGGTATCGGCGGAAAATCCGAGCTGCACCTCTTTGAAATCCGCTTTCCGATCCATTGCCGGGCGCACCGGCATCTGTGCACGCTCTGCCCGTGCAACGGTTTCCACGGGGACATCTTGGACCGCCTCCCATTGTCGACCGCGGCCGTCGGCCAGCGCCTCCTTTCTGATGAAACGGTCGATGGAGACGGCCGCCTCCTTTCCGGCGGCCACCGCCTCGACCACGGTGGCCGGCCCGGAGACCGCGTCGCCGCCGGCAAAGATGTCCGGGTCCTGGGACTGGAAGGTCACCGGGTCGACGGCCATGGTCCCCCAGTCGCTGAGGGTGCAGGCGCATTCGTCGGTCAGACACGCCCAGTCCGACTCCTGGCCGATGGCCGGGACCAGGGCGTCGATTTCGATGACGAACTGGCTTCCTTCCACCGGTTCAGGCCGCCTCCGTCCGCTTTGGTCCGGTTCGCCGAGGACCATCTCGATGCATTCGATGCCGGAGACTTTTCCGTCTTCGGAGACGACCCGCACCGGCTGGATCAGGGTTCGAATCTCGATCCCTTCCGCGCGGCACTCGGCGATCTCCTCTTCGCTTGCCGGCATCTCCGCCTCGCTTCGGCGGTAGATGACAAACGGATGATTGCTGCCGGTGCGAAGGGCGGTTCTGACCGCATCCATGGCCACATTGCCGCCGCCGATCACCGCCACCCGGTCACCCAGGGAAACCGTTTTGCCGAGATTGACGTCCCGCAGAAAATCCACGCCCGGATAGACGCCGGAGAGCTCCTCGCCGTCGATGCCCAGCGCTTTGCATTCGTGGGAGCCGATTCCCAGGAAAAAGGCGTTGTAGCCTTGCTGCCGGAGCCGGCCGATGGTCACATCCGTCCCGATTTCCACACCGGTCCGGAATTCCACGCCGAGGCGCCGGATCACGTCGATCTCCGCGTCGATCACCTCCCGGGGAAGCCGGTAGGACGGAATTCCGACGCGGAGCATGCCGCCCAGCACCGGGTACTTTTCAAAGACCGTCACCCGGTAGCCCTCGATGGCCAGAAAGTAGGCGCAGCTCAAGCCCGCCGGGCCGGAGCCGATGATGGCCACCTGCTCGGTCCTGTCGGCTTTTTTCTCCGGCACATAGGGCTCGTCTGCCGCCATATCCAGGTCGGCCAGGTACCGGTGGAGGTGCTGGATGGAAAGCGCCCCCTCCAGCTCGCTGCGGGTGCAGGCCGCCTCGCAGGGATGGTGGCAGACCCTGCCGCAGACCCCGGGCAAGGGGTGCTCCTGCTTGAAGAGCTTCAGCGCCTCTTCGGGTTTTCCGTCGTTGATCAGGGCGATGAACCCCTGGACACTGACGTGGGCCGGGCAGGTGGCCCGGCAGGGGGCGGTTCCGCGCTTGGTGATGGCAAAGGCGCCCGGAATCGCCTGGGGATAACGCTTGAAGATGGCCTTTCGGGCGTTGAGCCCCTCGTTGTATTCATCGCCGACCTGAATCGGACAGACCTTGACGCACTCGCCGCAGCTGGTGCACTTGTCCAGGTCCACGTACCGGGGCTGGCGTTTGAGCCGGGCCGTGAAATGCCCGGGGTCCCCCTCCAGGGAAAGCAGTTCGGTTTGGGTCAAAAGCTCGATGTTCAGATGCCGGCCGACCTCGACCAGTTTCGGTGAGATGATTCACATGGCGCAGTCGTTGGTCGGGAAGGTCTTGTCGAGCTGGGCCATGAGCCCGCCGATGGCCGAAGACCGCTCCACCAGATAGACGTAGTAGCCGGCGTTGGCCAGGTCCAGGGCGGATTGCATCCCGGCGATCCCGCCGCCGAGAACCAGCACCGCCCCTTCCGGGGTGCCGTTTCCGCTGTTGGCAGTGCGCTTTTGCGATGTTTTCATCCTTTACATCCCTTCGAGCATGTCACCGAGTTTGTGCTCCCAGCCGAGGGTTGCCAGCAGAACGCCTGAAAACCCTTCGGATTTGAAAGCGGCGATCGTTTCCCGGGCGATCCGGACACATTCGCGGACCTTTTCCGGCGCTTCTTGGAGTCGGTCGATCAGGGCTTCGGGCACCTGCACATGGGCCACGTTGCGGGCCATGTACCGGGCCATACCCAAGGATTTGAGCAGCAGCACCGTCGGGATGATGTGGATCTTCTCCCGGTCGATCCGTTTGAGGACGGGGGCGATCGACTCCAGGGAAAAAAGCGGCGGCGTGACGAAAAACCGGACCCCGGCGTCGATCATTTTTTTCATCTCTTCGGCCTCCACCTCCGGGGAAATGTCCGGCGCCCCGGCATTGACGGCCGCCCCCACGAGAAAATCCGGCGCACCGGTCAGCTCGATGCCGGCCATGTCCCGGCCGCTTTGCAGCGACGCGACAGCCGACAGCAGCCCGAGCAGATCGACGTCGTAAACCGACCGCGCCTGGTGGTGGTCGCCGTAGCCCGGCTCCTGGCCGGTGACCACCATGACGCTGGTAATCCCGCAGGCATAGGCCGCCAGCAGGTCGGCCTGAAGGGCAATCCGGTTGCGATCCCGGCAGCAGGCCTGCATGACGGTCTCCACCCCCCTGGACTGGAGCACCATGGCCCCGCCCAGGGAGCTCATGCGCATGACCGCGTTGCTCATCTCCGGCACAAGAAAGGCGTCCACCTTTCCCTTGACCTTCAGCGCGTTTCCGCACATCACCGCCGTATCGACCCCCTTGGGCGGTTCCATCTCGGCAAGAACGGCAAACCGCCCCGCTTCCAATTTTTTTCGGAACTGCATCAGATGCATCGGCTCTCCCCCTTGGCCCGTGGTTTTCCCCATGGCGCTGCCGGTCTGAAGAGCAACGGTCGTGCCGGCGGTCCCGGTGCTCCTCGGATTCGAGAGGCCATTCAATTTTTTCGGGGGGTTAGGGCTTGTCGAGGGAAGACCTGCCCCGTTTCGGCCGGGCTTGAAAAGCACCGGAGGCTATGCCAAAATGGAATAAAGAACGGATAATCGATCTCGATTCCAGGGGGTTGGAACAACCGTGCCGTTTTGGGATAGTCCATTTCGGCACAGGAACGGCGGCGCTGCCGGAGGAGGTCTGGGATGCAGCCCAAAATCATCGCAGTCGACGACGACCGCGACTTTCTCGACCTGTTCGCCCAGAAACTGGCCGGATGCGGCTATCCAAACGTGCAGGTCGAAGAAAATCCGTTTGCGGCGGCCAGCCGCTTTGATGCCGGCGAGCACTTCGACCTTGCCATGATCGACATGACCATGCCGGAGATGGAAGGAATCGAGTTGGTGCAGCGGATCAAGGCGGCCAGCCCCCGGACGGAATGCATCATGGTCACGGCGGTCAACGAGGCGCGGGTGGCGGTCGAATGCCTCCGCAGGGGGGCCTACGATTACCTGGTCAAGCCGGTGTCCGAGGAGGACCTGGCCCTTTCCCTGGCACGGGCGACGGAACGGATGCGGCTGCTGGAGCTGGTCGATCTTTCGAAACAGCGGAGGCCGCCGCAGCTGGCAAACCCCGCGGCCTTTTCACGGATCTTGACCCGTTCGACGGTGATGAAGCGGGTGCTGAGGGAGGCGGAACTTCACGCGGCAAGCGACGTCCCCGTGCTGATCACCGGGGAAAGCGGCACCGGCAAGGAGCTGCTGGCCAGGGCCATCCATACAGCCAGCCTGCGGGCGAAGGCCCCTTTTTTCGCGGTGAACATGGCCTCCGTCTCCGGGTCGCTCTTCGAGGCGGAATTTTTCGGCCACACCCGGGGAGCGTTTACCGGCGCCGAAAAGGAGCGGGCCGGGTATCTGACGAGCACGGACCGGGGCACGCTCTTCTTGGACGAGATCGGAAACCTTCCGCCCGAGCTGCAGGGGAAGCTGTTGCGGGTGCTCCAAGACGGCGAATTCGCCCGACTGGGCAGCAGCACGCCGACAAGGGTGGATCTGCGGTTCATCGCCGCCACCAACGAAGACCTGGCGTCTCTGATCGCCTCGAAGCGATTCCGCCAGGACCTCTACTACCGGATCAAGGGCGGCTGGCTGCACCTGCCGCCTCTCCGGGAGCGGAAAGAGGACATCCCGCTTCTGGCCGAACACTTTCTGCGCAGGGCGGCACCCGGTACCGCCATCGAAGACGATGCCCTGTGCCTGCTCGTTGAATACCGTTTCCCGGGAAACGTCCGGGAGCTGATGACGATCCTCCAGTCGGCCGCCAACCTGGCCCAGGGTCGATCGGTGGCCGCCAAACACCTTCCGGCCCAAGTGGCCGCCCAGGGGGCCCGGGTTTGCCCGCAGCAGGACGAAAGCGGCGGCATCCGGCGCCTGGCCGCCGTGGAGCAAGCCCATATCCTGTCCGTCTATCGGGCCTTGGGGCGAAACAAGTCCCGCACGGCACGCGCACTGGGCATCGGCCTCAACACGCTTCGACGAAGGCTTCGCGACTACGGAGAAGCCTGAGAACAAAGCCTGGGCCCTGAAGCGGCCCCTGCTTGTTCCTCCGCCGTCAATGATTATGATGCCCCTATTCGCAGGGGAAAATACGAAACCACTTTTGCCGAATACGGAGGCCACCATGAAACGCTTTTGGATGCCGTTGCTGCTGTCGGCCATGATCTCGCTGTTGATCGCTGCGCCGGCTGGTGCAAAGGGAAAAGGAAAAGGCGGCGGCCAGGACCGCCCCTATGGCTGGGACCAGGGTGAAAAGCGGGGCTGGAAGTCCGATACCCCGCCCGGGCGCGAAAACCGACCGGAGTATCGAGAAGAGGATGACCGCCGGGGACGCGGAACCGATACCGACCGGGATGATCGCCGCGGGAAAGACAAAT